>NZ_JBITMP010000105.1:0-13181 GCF_044466425.1 Nonomuraea sp. NPDC049400 | reverse complement strand
CTTCATGATCTCGCCTCGCCACCACGACGTTCACACCTGACCGCCACCACACCAGCCCGTTCTACCTGCGGAAACAGGATGGAACTCTCTCAATGGGTGGCCGAGCCCCCATAGCGCAGTCGCATCAGGGGCAGCCGGCCGCCGTTGGTGAGCCGTCCTTCGACGTAGGCGAACTGGCCGTGGTAGCGCGCGTGGACCGTGACCAGTTGCGGCCAGTGCTCCTTGGCGTGCTGCGTGAGCCGCTGGTCCAGCGAGGTCTTGGCCGAGGTGGAGATCGCGGGCATGACCGACATCTTGCCGTGCGGGCGTGTCGGGCGTGCACCCATCGGCACGTGCCGGGCAATGTCGGCGGGTCACTTGCCCAAGATCGACCAGAGAAAGACCTCGGTGCCCCGCTGTCGCGCTCGTTTGACCACGCTGACCGCCTCCGAACGGCGGCGGCTCAAGGAGATCGCCTACTCCCACACCGCTGCCTACCAGCTTGTGGTCCGGGTCCGGATCGTGCTGGATGCCGCGCACGGCTCCAACAACCAGATCGCCCAGCGGCGTGGGGTGACGGTGGACACCGTGCGGTTATGGCGGGGACGCTACCGCAGCCAGGAGGGCATCAAGAGCCTGACCGATCGGCCCCGCTCCGGCCGGCCACCCACCTTCAGCACTCTTCAGCGCGCCGAGGTCAACGCACTGGCCTGCCAGCTGCCGGCCGAGACCAGCGCGCCGCTGTCGCGCTGAAGCTGCCCCCACCTGGCGAGCGAGGCCGTCACCTGCGGCCTGGCAGCAACGATCTCGGCCTCCACCGTGCGCCGGATCCTGGCCGAGGACACGCTCAAACCCTGGCAGCACCAATCGTGGATCTTCATCTGCGACCCGGCCTTCGCCGCCAAGGCCACCCGCGTGCTCGACTTATACGCGCGCCGGTGGGACGACATCCCGCTCGGCGACGACGAGTACGTCATCAGCGCCGATGAGAAAGACCTCCATCCAGGCCCGCTGCCGCTGCCACCCCGCCCTGCCACCGGGCAGATCGCGAATGATGCGCATCAACCACGACTACGACCGCGGCGGCGCCCTGGCGCACCTGGCCGCCTATGACGTCCACCGCGCCCACCTGTTCGGCCGCTGCTCGCCCAAGACCGGCATCGTCCCGTTCATGGATCTGGCCGAGCAGGTCATGACCCAAGAGCCCTACGCCTCGACCAAGCGAGTGTTCTGGATCGTCGACAACGGCTCCTCCCACCGCGGCAAGACCGCCGCCGACCGGCTGACCGAACGCTTCCCCAACGCGGTCATGGTGCACACCCCCGTGCACGCCTCGTGGGAACCAAGTGGAGATCTTCTTCTCCATCGTGCAGCGCAAGGTCGTCTCACCCAACGACTTCACCAGTATCGACCAGGTCGAAGACCGGCTGATCGCCTTCGAACGTCGTTACAACGAGACCCCCCGGCCCTTCAGATGGAAGTTCACCCCGGCCGACCTCGAGGACCTACTGGTCCGGATCGAGCGACACGAACAGAAAGAGCCCAACTCCCAGCAGCACGATGACTGCGACCATCAGCCTGCCGTACTCGACGCGGCCGTATGATCCCCGAAGGATTTACGGAGACGACCATCGTAGACTGGCAGAGTGACGGATCGTCGGCATCTGCGACTCATGAGCGACTACGGTGTCGGCTGGCCGCTATGGAACAGCGAAGGCGCGATGGATCCGTCATCCTTGGATACCCCCGATGAGCTCGCTGCTCGCCTCAACGCCTGGCAGGAGCACTTCGAGCAACGCTTTCACTACGAGCACGGCTGGCGATCGCCTGACGACGCGGCCGTGTATGCCGAGGAAGGGAAAATGCTGCAGCGCTTGCTGACAGCCGAAGTCGGCAGGTGGTTCAACGTCGAGCTGGACCTCTGGCCCATTACCGATCGTTCTCCCGGCGGCTGACACTGCGCCGCTTCACCTGAACCGGACAGCCGGTCATGTAGTCAGTCGAACCAGTCAGGTGTGCGGCTATGGGACGCGGAACCCCGGCGTGCACGACGCGGTCGCAGGAAGCGGAGCCCCGCGGTGGCAGCGCTACGGCGGCTCGGCCACCCATTGGGGGCTGGCCATCCACACCTCCAGCAACGACCGCTACGAGGCCGCACCCTGGTTCACCGGAACCCCACAGGACGCCCTGAACCTAGTCTGCGACCTCTACGTCACCTGCATCGACACCTGACGCTGAAACACGATCAGTCTCGGTCCGTCAACCCCCGAGAAACTTCCAGGCGAGACCACTAAGGGCCGGCCCTTCCTCGATCATCTGACGCCAACGACCATGGCCGGGCTTGCGCGGCATCGGCTCCTGCCACATCTGGAAGACCTCGGCCTGGTCGATGAATTCGATGGCCAGGCCGGCTACGACCTGCGCCGCCTACACCTGCACGGCCTGATCGAACGCATCCCACGCAGCCACCGCTACCGGGTCACAGATTTCGGCCTGCGACGTTGGGGGTGCGGGAACGACGAAGGGTGTTGACGATCGATGCGTGACGAACGACCTCAACACCCTTCTAGGGCCACGGGTCAAGGGTCGTTCGTCCAGTTCGGCTCCTGGGCCTTCACCCAGCGCGCCAAGGACTCTGGCCTGCTGCCCTCGACGGGCAGCGTCGGGGACTGCTTCGACAACGCCATGATGGAGTCGTTCTGGTCTCGCATGCAGGTCGAGCTCCTCGACCGTCAGCGCTGGAACACCCGGATCGAGCTCGCGAACGCGATCTTCGAGTACCTGGAGATCTGGCACAATCGGCAACGACGGCACAGCAGTCTGGGCATGCTCACCCCGATACAGTTCGAGAACACGTCCACCGTGGCATGACAATCCAGAAACGCGACTCCATCGAACCCAGGGCACACCATCTCCATCAAAGTCGGGGCGGTTCACATTACGGGCAAACCGCGGAGCCACTCATGCAACACAGCCCGCTGAAGAATCGAGCTTAGTGCTTCCCTCGCTCGGTCAGAACGAAGAACCAATTCCCGCCTGCGTTGGGACCGATGGCGTCTCCTATGGCCGGGATCTGACCATCGACCCACCACACCTTGTTATCGAGGTTAATCGCGTTGAAGCCATGACCTCCACCATCTGGGAACATCAGTTGCACGTTCCCCTGAGCACGGTGCCCGGCATCCAGCAACTCTTTCTCGATCGCTTGGGGACTCCCTATCGGAAAGATAGACAGACTGTTCGCTGGAGAGCGTCCTGCGACCCTAGCATCCCCGAGAAGAACGGAACTGACGGCCAACGATATCTCGGCGCAGTTAGTCGTCCCCTTCAGCGGATTGACGTACGGCAACAGACGGGCCACGTCTTCGGCGGTCCGCGGAACCCCGTTCGGCATCCTGCTCATCAACTGCTTCATCTTGCCCTGCGCCTCTGCCAGGCGCGCCAGATCCTGCGCAGTATGTGGTGCGTCATTTAAATACGCCACGCCGGACGGGCGATAGTCGACGCCCTGGACCGGCCGCCGGGCCACCTTGGTATTCACGCCTGCCACATGGTTGAAGTATCTCTCGAATTCGGGCGTCCCCCTACTCGGCCGCAGAAACATCCCCACCGGTCGGAAAATACCGGGTGGCAGCGGCAGCTCGAACTTACTCATGCCCATGCCGCCTGGCAAGAAAGGCGATGTGGCTCATTGCTGACCGGCGGCGAACTTCTGGGGGGCGGCCTCGTACTCCGCGACCGCCTGGCTGCGGGACAGGTACGAGGGGAACGTTATGATGCGTCCGCTGTCCCGTAGCACGGCTACGGGTCCTGCCCCCACCAGAGCGTGACGGTGATCCCCAGTCCTGCGGAACGCCGCCGTCGTGTAGGTGAACAGCCAGCCGTACTCACGTTCCACGACATCGGCGTTCACCACGATCCCGTCGCCTGGCGGCCCGTCCATGTACATGCCGTTCAGAAATTGCTCCAGAATGGCCCGCGCGCCAGCTTTGCTGATCATCACGCACTTCTTTCGATTACGGCAGCCCACCAGCCGCGCGGTCAGACCAGGACGGCGTTGGCGGCGATGTTGGTCATCCTGTCGAGGGCGAGCCGGAAGGCCCGCTGGACGGCGGGCGCCGCCATGCCCCCGCCGGACACGAGTGCAGCCGCGGCCAGCGCGTAGTAGTACAGCGTGAAGGCCTTGTGCGCGAGCACAAGCTGCGCGCCGGCGTGCAGCCCGAGAGCGGCGGCACGCATTCCGGTCGTTGCGTCCGTGAGATTGTTGCTCGCTCCTTCGGAGTGGGAGAAGTTTTCCGTGAAGGCGGTGACGCCCTCTCCCCGGCTGGTGGCCGCGAGGGCCTTCACATGGCCGTCCCCGTCGGCCAGCGACTCGCGGAGCCGACCGGCCTGCAGATCGTGTACCTTGCCCAACTCCATGCAGGCGATCTCGTCGCCGTCCGGAAAGACACAGTCGAGGAATGCCTCGATCACGGCGAGCTGTCCTTCGGGACGTTCAAGAGCCACTGCTCGTCACCACACCTTTACATTGTCGATGGCGGCGGCGGATGCCGCTTCGGCCGACCGATATTGAGCGGTCATGTACCGCAGGCCCTTCGGATAGCCGTGGTAATCATCCAGATTGCCCCGAAGACATTCCTTGATCAATCCTAGTGTGGCCTCGTAGCACATGCCGATCGTCTGGCCGAGGGCATTGTTCATCCCCCACGGCCGGCCATAGGACTTCACGTCCTCTAGAAATGCCTGAACCCGGGCCGACGCCTGCTGGTGAGTATTGGCGAGGCCCTCGGCGGACCGGCCGAACTGCGCGTGGTCGAGTACCGTTTCAGCTTCCATGCACCGTCTTCTCTTCGTCGTTTCCCGCACGTGGGCGGATACTCGACATGAAGGCGGCAAGCGCTTCTCCGTAGGATCGCATGTGGTCCATGCCCGATTCCTGCAGACCATGGATTCGCGCCTCGATCAGATCAGGGTCGGCACCGGCGGCTCGGCGGTGCTCGCGCAACCTCACTGCCGACTCGTCCATCGCCTGGTTGACCGCCTGCTCCAGGTATCCGCTCAGCTCCGGCGTCGTATGCATCGCCCGTTGGTCAATGGTCACAGCTACGAGTCTCGGACCCGGCCCGCTGATCACCCGGACCATGCCCCGGCCGGCCGTCCCTTCGCCCAGCAGTTCGTCCGCCTCGCCGTCGGGCACGCCGCCGATGGTCTCCAGGAGGCCGATCACCTCGTCGAACGTGTGCCGGAAGTCCATGACCGGCACGTCCGAAGCGATGTCCGCCTCCTGCCGGAATTGGTCAGCACTCAACCGCATCGCGTTGGTGAGGACCCACATCCGCTCCCCGACCTCGTCGCGGAGTTCCCGCATCTGCCCGGCCAAGGCCAGCGGATCGATCACCGGAACGGGGGCCTGGTCGGCGGACCGGGCGGCGAAATCCTCCAGCGCGGCGTTGACGGCGACCAGCACATGCTCCGCCAGTTTCTCCGGAGCCAGCCGCATCGACCGCGCGTGCATGTCGATCGATGCGAGACGATCATCCTCGATCACCGCCCGGACACGGCCCGCCGTACCGATTCCACGCACGCTACGAAATCCACTCACCTGAAACAACTGTCGCTTTGGTCTAGAGGTCGTCCCACGGCGCTCCAACCAACCTGGCAGACCGCTGAAGACGGCCCGGTACCCCTGGGCGCGAGCGCTACCCACGCGCGCCCCCCTTCTCGGGCGGCAGCTTCACCGGCTGCGGCAGGAACGACTCGATGCTCGCCCCCTCGCCCAGTACCTCCTCCAGGGGCAGCCCTTCCGGCATGAATGGCGCCATGAGCTCCTTCGTCCGGCCGGCTACCTGTTCCGTGGCGGCGCCGATCTGCTCCATGATCGCGCGGGCGAGCTGCGACGGCGAGAGCTTGCGGTACACCCGGGGGTCGAGCTTGATGTCCTGTACCTGACCACGCGGCCCCATTGTCACGCTCACCATGCCGTCGCGGGACTCGGTGGTCCCCGTCAGCTCGGACAGCTTGCCGTACGCCGCTCGCAGCTCGCCAGTCTGCCGGTTGTATTCCTTGGCCAGCGCTTCGATGGCCAGCTGGAACTCGTCGTTCAAGTAGCGTACCTCTCGTTCCGAAAGCAGCATGAGTGAGGAACGGGATAGAGTCCGAGTTCCGTCCGGTCACCGCTCCGGCGTGGCCCATGTCTGCCGTATTCCGGCGCCCCCCTTTTAAATGGGTTTCGGCGCGATCATCAGGCTTTTGCGGCGAAAGTAAGATGGCCCTTCGTCTGTTGGGTGGGCGGCGTCCGCGGCCCTGTGCATCACCTGTGGGTCGGCCGGTACCGTCAGCCCGTACCCGACGAGCGACCGCATGTCCACCCCGGGAAAGACCGCGGTGACGACCGCGTACATGGCAAGGGTGGCGTACTGGATTGCTTTGAAGTCGCCGCCCTCATCCCCCGGCTGGAACGGGTCCGGAGTGTGGATGGAGCCGGGAACCTTAAAGCCGCCGGACATTTTCCTCGTTCCTGTTCTCCACAGTCTGGACGTTGCCGGCGACCGTGTGCAGCCGGTCCCGATCATCATGTAGACCTAGGATCGTGTTAGCGACCGTGTTCTCCGCGTAGCCGACGATCTTGTCGTGTTCTATGGCCAACGCGAATCCGAGCACCCCCATGGCCCACAGTCCCATGCGCATGTTCTGAGGGAACTCGCGGGCCTGGTTCAGGTGCGACACGGGGGGAGGTGCCCTCGACATCGTCAGTGAGAGCGTCGCCGAGTGCTCTGATCGCCGGTGAATGGGATACGTGCACGCGGACTTGGCCGTGCTGGCCAACGGTCACGCTCACCATCTCGTCCGCGGAACGTGCCGTGTGTTCCATAGCGGAGAGTTCCCCGTAGGTCTCGCGGATGCGCGCGATCTGCTGGTTGATCCCCTCCGCCAGTTCGCTGATCTCCGCCTCAAACGCTTTGACCTCTCCCGTGCTGGGCCCGAGCCACTTGGAGTTCATCCCCGCTGTCCTTCTCCGCCGGCAGTCGTGCGCTGTGATGCGCCCAGCTCACAGCATGGGTGGGGGACGGCCAAACGATTTAGAGTATTGCTTAATGCTGCTGGGTGAGGTGGTCGCCGAGCGGGGTGCGGCGGTACAGAACCTGCCGTCCGTCACGGGCCCGCGCGACCAGGCCTGTGGCGTGCAGGACGCGCAGGTGCTGAGAGACGGCACTGGGGGTGACGCGTAGGCGGCGGGCGAGCTCGATCGTCGGCAGCGGCTCATCGAGCAGATGGAGCAACCTGGCCCGGGGCACGCCGAGCAGCGCGGTCAAAGCGGTCGCATCCGCGACCGGCGGCGGCGTCCACAGCGTGGCCACGGCGCGGCTGGGGTACACCAAACTCGGCGCCTCCTCGGGACTGACCGGTGGGGCGGGCTTGTGGGCGAACACCGACGGCATCAACAGCAGCCCACGGCCGGACGCCGCGACATGGTGCCGGCCGATCATCTTGGAGATGTACAGCACCCCCTCATGCCAGCGCAGGTTCGGGTGCATGTCGGCGAACAGCAGGCGCGCGCCGCCCACGGCCAGTTGCCGCGCCCGGTAGGTCATGTCGGCCTCGAGTGTCATCCGCATCTGGGGCCAGACGGGTTTGAGGGCCAGCTCCCAATAGCGCTCCAGCAGATCACAGGCCTCGTCACGGAACCTGACGGCGAACGCGTCGTCAGCGGGGATCGGCCCGAGGATGAGCGCGGCCGACAGGTCGCGGCGGACCAGCTCCGGGGCTGCCTGCCGGACAAGGGACAGCTCTTCCTCGAACGCTGGAGCGAAGGTGGTCGGCCGAGGGGTCAGGAAGTCCGGAAGGGCGAGCTTCTCCCCGACCAGAGACAACAGCGGATCGACATCGGTCGCGCCGAGTTTGCCGTACACCGCCCTGCGCCACGGCAGGTGCAGCACGTGCAGACCGGGGTCACGCAGGACCCGCAAGCTCAAGACCGTCTCATACAGGGGTGAGATCGCGAACCGGGTGTCGGCGAGGTCCTCGACACCGAGCTCATAGCTGATCATTAAGCTATACACTACATCAATTGCTGGCACGACGCCGAGACGCTGGGCTTGCAGGCATGACACCGGCGACTCACGGACAGCTCGGATTCAATCAGTCGTCGCAACACTGCTGCTCAGCAGAAAGTTTAGATGCTCACTGAAGGCTTCTGCCGGTGTCTTCCATCCGAGGGTCTTTCGGGGCCTGGTGTTGAGCGCAAACGCAACAGCCGCCAACTCCTCGGCATCCCAGCGTGACAGATCGGTGCCCTTGGGAAAGTACTGCCGCAGCAGGCCATTGGTGTTCTCGTTGGTGCCACGCTGCCAAGGGCTATGAGGGTCGGCGAAATAGACCAGCAAGCCGGTGTCGATACGCAGTTGAGCATGCTGCGCCAGCTCCGTGCCCCGATCCCAGGTCAGCGAGCGACGTAGCTGCTCAGGCAACCCGATGATCTCTTTGGAGATCGCGTCCCGCACCGCCTCGGCGCCACGGCCGGCCAACGCCGGGCCGTTCTTCACCCGTTCCTGCGTGCCGAAGCCCTCCATCCGAGGCAGGTGCAACAGCAGGGTGAACCACGTCGTGCGCTCCACCAACGTGCCGATCGCCGACCTGCCGGTGCCGATGATGTAGGGGCCGGGGCGCGGTTCCGAGATTTCTCCCGGCCCGTTTCCCTGGCCCACCCTCCGCACCGGACAAGCGCGTCTCCGCGCATCCGGCGCTCCACGGGTTCCTGTGTCAGGTGGCGGATCCCCGCGCATGTCCGGCTCGACCAGAGCCAACAGCGCCGGACGCAGGTCCGGATCGAGATCGGCCACCCCCGCTTGCGCCCACCACCAGGGCGACGCACCCGACCCAGCGGCACCTGCCCCGACTCCAATTCCTGCACCCCGGCCGATACCGTCGCCTCGCGAACCCCGGCTGCCCTGGCCACCGCCCGGATCCCGCCATGCCCCAACGCGCGGGCTTCGGCCCCCAGCAGCAACCGCCGCTGCCGCTCATCCAGATGCGGAAAGACCGCTTCGAACTTCGCCGCCAGCATCGTCACTGTCTCTGCCGCCGCGCCCATACCACAGCAACGATCGACAGCCCCGAAAGCTACGGGTTATTCCCCTGCAAGGCCTAAGACCTTGGCGATGTCGGCGGCCGCGGCGGGACGGGGCAGGTTCTTGGGCACCTTGATGGTGTCGATCCGCCGCCAGATTCCGGGCCCGGCCGCACATGATGCGGCACAGTGCGATCACCAAGATGCGGCGGGCCGCGGTAGACCGCCGGGTGGTCCAGGAGATCGCCGGGCTGCGGGTCCACCTGACCGACGGTTCGCAGGTGCCCGCGGCGACGGTGGTGGCGAGCATCGGAGCGGTCCCGAAAGATCGCTGGCTGGCCGGCTCCGGGCTCGCGATCGACGACGGCCTCTACGACCAGTACTCGCTTGCGGTCGGTGCTCTTGGATGTCTACACCCCTGAGGAACGTGGCTCCGCTGGTGGCACCCGAGTCACCGCGAGCGCGTGCGGGTGGAGCACTGGAGCAACGCCGTCGACCAGGCGGTGTGCGCCGCTCACAACATCGCCCATCCGAGGACCCGCGGGTCTAATGTCCGGAGAACTGGGGGAAGCTCATTTCGTCTGCCCCACGCGGCCTCATTGCTGGATTTGGGTACGGGAGGCGGCGAGTTCCTCTCAGGGCTTGGCCAGCTTCCGCCTCGCACTGCCGCCACCGAGGGCTACCCGCCCAACCTGTCGCTCGCCCGCCGTCGCCTGGAGCCGCTGGGCATCGAGGTCGCCGCGGCTGGTGGGGATGGCGTCCTGCCGTTCGCCGACGGCTCCTTCGCGTTGGTGGTCAATCGGCACGAGTCCTACGACCCTTCTGAGATCCGCCGTGTCCTGACCAGCGACGGTCTCTTCATCACCCAGCAGGTAGGCGGCCAGAATCTCGACGAGGTCAACCAAGCCCTTGGTGTACCTCCGCTCTCCCCCCGTGACTGGGATCTCGCCCGCGCCAGCGCCGCGCTGGCCGAGGCCGGACTAACTGTAACGTGGAGCCAGGAGGCGCAGGTGCGGACAACGTTCCACGACGTGGGCGCGCTCGTGCTGTTCTTGCGGATTGTCTCGTGGCAGGTTCCGGACTTCGACGTGGACCGCTACGCCCGCCGCTTGCGGGCACTCCACGAGGAAATGAAGCGCGGCAAACCGCTGACGGCTCAGGCGCACCGCTTCGTCCTCGTGGCCACACCACAGAATCGGCTGGCTCGCACTAGTCAGTAGCGGTAGCGACGGGCGGCGGTGTCAGGACTGACATCCAACACTGCCGCGGCCTCGTCCCAGGTGGCCCCAGCCGCACGGTCGGCGGTGACGGCCGCGGCCAGGACAGCGCGGGCCTGGGCGAGCAGAGGCAGCGCGGCGGCGGTGTAGCCGGCGATGGGGCCAGGTTTCCAGCCGGTCTGCTGGGTGGGCGGAGCGAGGTCTTCCGCGTGCAGGTCGAGGGCCAGTTTCCCGGCCGTTTGAGCGAGGTGTTCAGCTTGGTCGCGGAGATGGCGGCGCTGCTTGCGGGTGCCGTCCTGACGCTGGTGCCGCTGGGTGAGCGGGCGCCAGCGTCTGGCGCGTTTCCGGCCGAAGACCCAACGGTAGGCGTCGGAGCAGCACTTGCGAGGCCGACCGCCGCGGGCGATGGGCGGGGGCAATGGTGCCTCGCAGTTCAGGCATTGCTCGGTTTGAGATCCCATGAGGGGCACTCACCAAGGGTTTCGTGGCCGTATGGCTGCGGATCGGCGTGTCTCGTTTGATGGGTTCCGAGACACGGTAACCCGCAGCAGCGCGGTCACGAAACCTTTCCCCAGGACGACCTGGCGCGGGCGCTGCGGGTGAGACGGCGCGTCATCTGAGTGATCGCCAACCAGGTGATCATAATTTCGCTGTTCTGGGGCAGCCGTTCGTGATCGCGGATGTTGCGACGGGCGCGCAGCACCCACGACAGGCTGCGTTCCACCACCCAGCGCTTGGCCAGCACGACGAAACCCTGAGCACCGCGCGGCCGGGAAACCACCTTGACGGTGAGGTTCAAGAAGGTGCGCGCGCCCACTCGATCAACGATCCCGCATAGGCAGAGTCGGCCCAAACCAGGGTGATCTCGGGGTGGGTCAGGCGCAGCCGGAACAACAGGTCACGGGCGCAGTCCCGATCGGCCATGTCGGCCGGGTGACCATGACCATCACCTGGAGCCCGTCCGGATCAACCACAAGATGTCGCTTCCTCCCATTCGTCCGCTTCGCGGGGTCATATCCGCGAGTGGCCTTGCTGACCGTCTCCGATCCCCTCACCGACTGAGAATCGATGATCAGGGTGACCGCGCTGGGACAGCGGCCCTTGCGCAACCGGATGGCGCGACGCAGCTGATCACGGATCTGGTTGACCACCCCCTGCCGGGCCCAGCGCACGAAATGGCCATAGACCGTGGCCCAGGGCGGGAAATCGGCCGGGATCGCCCTCCAGGTGCAGCCGTTCGCCACCAGGTAGCGAATCGCGTCCACCACGTCACGGCGGTGATGCTTCTCCGGCCTGCCACCGGAGGGAGTGCGGCAGGCCGGAACCGGAAGGAGCCGCTCCAGCAGAGCCCACTCGGCGGCGGTGGTGTCGGAGGGGTAGCGGCGTGGGTGCATCGTTCAGCCTCTGACCGGCGCATGACTGTTGGTCAGCATGTCCAGCGTGGACTGCAGGCTGGTGGCTTGGGCGAGGACGAAGCGGGCCCACTTGTCGTCGGGGTACTTCATGGCGTGCGGAGTGATCGTGCCGTCCAGCAGACGGCTGATCCGGGTCAGCGCGGCGGCGAACTGCGCCTTCGCGTAGGCCACCCAGTCGGCGGAGTCGGCGGGAAACCGGTAGCCGCCCTTCGCGGTATAGACGAGCGGGGTCAAGTGCTCGCGCGCGGCTACTTCTTTGATCCACAAGATTCCCTTGCGGACCTGGTAGGGGCTCAGCCCGGGCGCGGCGACCAGCTGCCGGGTGGTGAGCCCGGCCGGGCGCGCTTCCATCAGCGCCATCCGGACTCGTTCACCACACACGTTCGACGCCGAGAAGATCATTGTTCCTGGGCTGCTTCTGTGGAGTGGATCCATCGGAGATCAAGTACGTGGTGGTCGCCCACGGCCACAGCGATCATTTTGGCGGCGCCACTTCCTCACCGACCGGTACGGCGCTCGAGTCGTGATGAGCCGAGCCGGCTGGAACCTCGTCGCCGCCGAACGCCCGGCCCATGTGCCCAAGCGAGACCTGGAGATTTCCGACGGACAGAGGCTCAGCCTCGGCGACACCACAGTCGCGTTCCATCACACGCCCGGGCACACGCCGGGCACCGTCTCGCCGATCTTCCCAGTGCGCTGGAAGGGGCGAAGGCACACCGCGATGTTGTGGGGCGGGACCAACCCGCCCGCCGCGACCACGGCCAAGCGCACCAATCTCTCCTCCGCGCTCGCCTTCGCCTCCAGGATGAGGCGGGCAGGAGTGGACGTCGAGCTGAACAATCACGGGGGGCGTCGACCACGGCCTGCCGCGCATCGAGGAGTTGCGCGTCGGGTCGGCGGGAGCGGAGAATCCGTTCGTCATCGGCCGTTCCAGGGCGCACCGCTTCATGAAGGTCATGGAGGCCATGCTGCGCGGCCGCATCGTCCAAGACCAGGAGGCGAACGCTGGCACGCCTTCAGGCCCCACAGCCGCCTCACCCGGGCGATCGACCTACGTCTGCTGCTGATGGACGGCCGGGAGCCTGGGAACGCGGCGATCGGCGGCTACGTCCGCTGGCGCAACGCCCGTGCGCAACCGAAGACAGCTTCGCCGCCAGCTCACCCATCCGAAGCTGGACCAGTTACCCGGCCAAGGTTGCGTGACGGACCACTAGACAAGCGCTTCAGCCATGATGTGGGTGTCAGCTACGGTTCTTCCTCATGGTGTTCGGCCAAGTGGCGGAGAGCGCGTTTGCTTCTCACTCGGACTGCAACGATGGTGAACGCGGCTATGAGACCGAACACAATCCAGGCGCCATGTCCGAGCGTCTGTGCGAGCTGGGATGCCGACGCACTTGCGAACGCGCCTAGGCTCACATAGACCGCTGACCACAGCAGCGATCCCGCCAGCGATGCGGGGAGGAAACGCCAGTACGGCACCTTCGATGCTCCGGCTGCCGCAGG
>NZ_JBITMP010000104.1:0-13395 GCF_044466425.1 Nonomuraea sp. NPDC049400 | reverse complement strand
GCCGCATAGCAGGTGTTGATCAACCGCTGAACACGGTGGTCACTGATGGTGCCGGGCACGGCCTGCTGTTCTCCGGCTGGTACGCGCAGAACGGCAGCGAACCAAACGCCACCGCCCGTGGCACCACAGCACTACCCCATGACCAATGGCGCGAGCTCCTCGCGGACCTGACGCTCGAGGACTGCTACTTCCGCATGATGGCCTCGCACGAGGTCGGTGCCGGCTGTGGCTTCGACGTCGACTTCGCCGACCGCAAGGGCACCTTCATCGTCTGGGGCAGCGCGCGCGACCAGGTCGACGGTTTCGGAAACGCTGTCAGCCCTCAGGTCGGGCGATTCATCGGCGACCGCCTCCGCGCCGCCCTTCACGCCGAGGAGGTGGGGTGATGCCGAGAGGTAGACCACGCCTGCGTCCTGACCAGGTCCAGCACGGCACCTACGCGGGCTACTCCTACCACCGCGTTCACGGCACGGTCCCTTGCGCTTCCTGCTGCCGTGCACGCGCCGACTACGAGGCTGCTCGGCGACGCGCCAGCCGGGACCAGCTGGCCCGTACCTCACCGGATGTCGGCGGACACGCCCTCCCCATGCAGACCGATTCGGAACGACTTGAAACGGAGGTGCCCCGTGGCGAGTAGCCGTGGGCCGATCACCCGCCCCCGCCCCAGCTGGGGTTGGCAGGACGACGCGGCTTGTAGGGGCCAGAGCCTGACGCTGTTCTTCGGCTACGAAGGAGAGCGCGCCGAGGCCAGGGACGCACGGGAGCGAATGGCCAAGGCCATCTGCGCCGAGTGCCCCGTAAGGCGGGAGTGCGTTGAGTTCGCCTTGTCTCGGCCCGAGAAGTACGGAATTTGGTCGCTCACCGAAGACGAGCGAGCCTCCGTGCGTCGCCGGCGGATGCGTCGCGCCGCGATGGCCGGCGTCTCCGCCGCACCCTCAAACGAGGTGGTGAAGGAGGAGGAGAAGCACTGCTCCAGCTGCCGCACCACCTGGCCCGTGGCCAACTTCGCCAGAGACATCAGCAAGAGGGACGGCCTGCAGACGTGGTGCCGTAGGTGCACGAACGCGGCACGTGCGCGGAAAGCCGAGCAGGCGGTGGCGTCGTGACCGACTGGCGCCAGCGAGGCGCCTGCCTGTCTCTCAACCCGGATGTGTTCTTCTCCGAGGGGCGCCCGTTCCGGGAAGCGAAGGAAGCGTGCGCCTCCTGCCAGGTGCTCATCCCGTGCACGTTCGACGCTTTGCGCGTCTCCGGGGTCGGCTACCAGGCCGGGATGTCCGGCGTTGAGCGCGACCGGGTGCGCAGGTGGGATCGCCAGCAGCGGGGCCTGGAGACGGGCGGCCGACCGCGGAAGGCCGCGTCGTGAAGACGTCAGCCAGCAGCCCGGGACTCGTACTCGCGTTGGAATCGCCGGACCTGCTCGCGGGTCAGGTTGAGTTCCTTGGCGATCGCGTCTTGCGACACCTCTTGCCGGCGGGCGTCAGCGATGGCCTTGCCGAGGTCCAGGCGGGCACGCTCGACGAGCGCGCGGGCGTCTGCTTGCGCCTGCTCGTATGCCTTGCGGGCGGCGACGACATCTCCCATCGGGTCCGACACCCCTTCATGGTCTCACGGGTTTGCCTACAACCATGATGGCACACAGTCAACGTGGCATATAGGCATACGCCACATGTGGCGTTGGCATATGATGTAACCGAACACGTAAGCGATCAGGGGGACTGAAGTGGATCGATCCCGAAGACGGGCCCCGCTCTCGTAGACCCAACCCGAGCAACACCCGAGAGAAGGCCCGTCTAGGTGAACGACGAACAAGCCGGCCTGCTGAGCGACGGCACGTACCGCGCTCACTGGCTGCGAGCGGTCATCAAGGCCACGCACATCACCGATTCGGTGCGTGTCCTGCTGATGGCGCTGGCCCTGCACATGGACGCGAGTGGTCGCGTCTCAGTGCCGCGCGAGGACCTTGCGGCGCTGCTTGGCAGGAACGAGCGGAAGGTGGCGGAGAGGGTGAAGCTGGCGCTGGAGTCGGGTCTGCTTCTGCGGACCGTCCGTGGCCAGAAGCACCGGGTTGCGGTGTATCAGGCCGCGATCGATGGCGTCACTCTCAGCATGCCCCCCGAGGGTCCCGCTGAGGATGAAGTCAGTGTGGCCCCCGGGGACCCTGTTGACTCCGGACTCAGGGTGCCGGACGGGGGGCAGGCTGAGGATTCTCAGGGTGCCGGTTCAATGCACCCTGAGCCGAATTCTCAGGGTGCCGGTTCAATGCACCCTGAGACTCAGGGTGCCGGTTTCAGCATGCCCCCCGAGGGTCCCGCTGAGGATTCTCAGGGTGCCCCCCGGGGGGCCCACCCTTCTTTTATTGGTGTTGAAGTTAGTGAAGAAGTTGATCTCTCTGATAGTGGCCGTCTCTTTGATTTGAAAAGCGCCGCTTCGCGTCGGCCCAAGGAGACCAAGTCCGGGACTCGTCGAAAGCCTGAGACGCCCATGCCTGCCGACTTCAAGGTCACGCCAGACATGGAGGCATGGGCCAAGGCGCAGGGCTACACCGTCGATCTCGGCCGCGAGACGTTCCGGTTCATCAACCACGCCCACCAAAACGACCGGCGCTGCCGCGACTGGCTCGCCGCCTGGCGCAACTGGATCGACAAAGCGCAAGAGATCAGCGACCGCGAAACCAGGTCATCGACGCCGCGCCCCCAGGCCGCTCGGTCGCCCGGTTCGGCCCCACAGCAATTCGCCGAGGAGGAATACCATGCAGGCTGGTGACACACCGGAGTTCGGGCCCAACAGCGACCCGAACGAGTACAAGCGCTGGGAACTCACCCAGGCCATCCGCGGCTACATTCCGCCGCGCTTCCGCGCCGAGATCCACATCCCGCAAGAGGTGATCGCCTGGGCGAAGGCTGGACGCGGTGCGGGCGGCATCTACCTGACGGGCCCGGTTGGGACAGGCAAAACTCACCTGGGCTTCGCTGCCCTTGCTGAGTGGTGCCGCATCACCGAGACCGTCCCACGTCCAGCCAGGTACGACACCTGGGACACGATCCGCTTCGGCCCTACCGTGCACACGGTTCGCGCCACCGCACTGCTTGATCAGCTTCGCCCCGGCTCGAACGACGCCCGCCAGGTCGTCGAGGACTGCCAGGGCGCATGCCTGCTCTTCATCGACGACATCGGTGCCGAGAAGCCGTCCGAGTGGACGCAGGAAAAGCTCTACGAGGTCGTTGACGAGCGGTACGCCCGATGCCTGCCGCTGATCGTCACCAGCAACCTGCCGCCGCGTTCGCTGGCTGAGCACGTGGGCGAGCGCACTGCCTCCCGGCTCGCCGAGATGTGCACGCTCGTGCCGCTCACCGGCCCTGACCGGAGGAGGCCGCAGTAATGCCCCGCTTCCCCGCCGACCCTGACCGCGCTGCGGAGATCCGCGATGAGCACCGGCCGTGCCCGTGGGCGTCGTGCCAGTGCACTCACGTCGGCTGCATCAACGGCTGGGTGGACCGAGACGATACGGACGACGCGGTCCCGTGCCCGACGTGCCGGCCGGAGGTGGCCGCACACCTACGCAAGCGGGACGTGTCGCTCCGCCGGTTACGGGCCGAGCTGCCGAACCTGCCCCGCCCTTCCCGGCACGGCCAGAAGGACGGTCCGTGGTGACCACCACCTACCGGCAGGGCTGCGGAACCCACACGGGTCTCCTGCTCCACAAGGCCGCAGGAGAGCCCGCGTGCGGTGAATGCCTCGAAGGCGACATGCTGCGCCGCTTGTTCGCGGAGGAGGTGCCGCGCCGCCCCTCGCATCCGGCGAATCTGCCCGTGTCCAGGAAGCAGGCCGACCTGAACCGGGCGACTCTGCTGGCCGCCGTCTACGGGCCACGCGATCCGCTCGAGGACCTGACGATGCCGGCGTTCGCGCTCGGCCCACCCCGCCCCGTTCCCCCTCCCCCCGATACCGCCACCACCCTCAAGGAGGCCGCGCGTGCTGAAGATCAGCTTCCGTAGGCGGCAGGGCTGGCAACTCGCCGACACAGCCCGCCGCAACGAGAACCGCACCCACTGGTATCGGCTGATCGGGATGCGCCGATGGGCGCTGATCCTCATGGTCGCCGACAAGAACTTCGTCAGCGAGGCCGAACCGCCCACCCTCAAGGAGACCCGAAACCATGGCTGACAAGACGAAAATCGAGTGGAGCGATGCCACCTGGAACCCCGTCACGGGCTGCACCAAGGTCAGCCCCGGATGTGACAACTGCTACGCCGAGACGTTCGCCGAGAGGTGGCGCGGCACGAAGGGCCACCACTTCGAGAACGGGTTCGACGTGCAGCTCCGGCCCGAGCGGCTCGACCAGCCGCTGAGGTGGAAGACGCCGCGCCGCATCTTCGTCAACTCCATGAGCGACCTGTTCCACGACGCCGTGCCGGACGAGTACATCGCCCGCGTCTTCGCCACCATGGCGCTCACCCCGCAACACACCTACCAGATCCTGACCAAGCGCCACGGTCGCATGCGGTCGTTCCTCACGAACCCGCCCAAGAACGACAACGGCGAATACGAGGACGGCGTCGGCTGGCTGCCGGGCTCCGGCGCGAAGTGGATGGTCGCCGAGGCTCTGGAGGAGACCGGCCGGGACGCTGACCGTCGCCTGAACGAGGAGCAGTGGGCGCTCGTGGAGTGGCCAGCGGGGCGGCTGGAGTGGCCGCTGCCGAACGTGTGGATCGGCGTCTCCGTCGAGGACCAGCAGCGCGCCGAACTCCGCATCCCCGCGCTTCTGGAGACCCCGGCCGCCGTTCGGTTCCTGTCCTGCGAACCGCTGACCAGGCTGGTGGACCTGCGCAACCTGAAGGTCCGCGACCGCCTGATCGACTGCCTAGGCGGTGACGTCAAGGACCCGGCCGACGGAGCCGTCATCTGCGGCACTCCCAGCGTCATCGACTGGGTGATCGTGGGCGGTGAGTCCGGCCCCGGTGCGCGCCCCATGTACCCGGACTGGGCTCGCAATCTCCGTGACCAGTGCCAGGGTAGGGCCGCCTTCTACTTCAAGCAGTGGGGCCTCTGGGCGCCGTACGGGCAAGGCCAGCCCAACGCCGCTGGAAAGCACGGCGCTGTCGCCATGGTGTTCCCGGACGGACGTACCGAACCTCCGTGTCTGGGCGCGCTGGGCGGGCCCGTCCTCATGGCCCGGTACGGGAAGCACCGTGCGGGCCGCGTCCTCGACAGCCGCACGTGGGACGAGTTCCCGCAGGAGGTGTCTCTCCATGGCTGACACCTCCGAGAAGACCATCGCCGACGAGCTGCGCGAGGCGGCGGCGAAGCTCCGCGAGAAGGCCGAGAATGCGCCCCACGGCCCCTGGCACTGGGAGGGCACGTACCCGCAGCGCATCAGCAACGCGGCAGCGATCGTGGTCGCTGACACGTTCACCGGTCCGGAGGTTCCGCCGTACGGGGCTGAGTGGATCACGCTGGTCAGCCCTGAACTGGCCGAGCCTCTCGCCTCCTGGCTGGAGAAGGCCGCGAAGGACTTCGACGACGAGACGTACGAGGACGCCATCGAGTGCCCGGCCTGCGGTGACGGCTGCTACAAGGACCATGGGACCTTCCGGGCGCACTCGTCGTGCGGTGGAGTGGTCGGCTCCGATGCCGAGCGCTGCCCCTGCTTCGACGAGGCCCTGGCGGTGGCTCGGTTCCTGAACGGGACCGCCTCTTGAGCCGCCTGGACGACTGGGCCGCCCGCATCAGCGGCGTGTGGGAGCCATCCATGGCGCCGCCGGAGCCGGTGGACGAGCCCGCTCACACGTCGCCGCTGCTGAAGACCAGCTACGAGGAGACGGCCGAGACCGTCGTCGCTGAGGAGCTGGACGTGAGCGCCCGGTTGGCGCACCTGGTGGACGGGCGGGGCATGTCGCCGCTGGAAGCCGCCAGGGCGTTGTTCAACCCGATCAGCGAGGAGGCCACCGATGTGGCGTAAGTCGTCTTTCTGCAACGGGGCGAGCACCTGTGTGGAGGTGGCCCCACTCGCTGACGGCAACGTCGCAGTGCGGGACTCGAAGCTGGGTGACGTCTCGCCGGTGCTGCGCTTCACCGCCGACGACTGGCGCGAGTTCCAGCGCTACATGGACGCCGACAACATGGGCAACTACCTCGGCCCCGTCTGGTTCTCCCAGGTCGATGACGACCGGTGGGAGATGGCCAACAGTGACTGTCGAGGCGCGCTGCTCGTGTTCGACGACGGTGAGGCGGAAGCGTTCTTGGCGGGACTGTTCGCGGGTGAGTTCACTCCGGAGGCGCTCGCGGCGGGGGACGGCTCAGACGGGGATGCCCCCAAGCGAGCCCCAAGGGCATCGCTCGCTGGAGTAAAGGCCGCCTCGGTCTCCGAGTAGCAGCCGAACCCTAGGAGGCGCTGAGAGTCGATTCTGAGGGCTCTCGGCGCTCCGAGATCAGAACTCAAGATCGCAAAGAGATAGAGATCAGCGACAAACAGATCTCTGTTCGAGGAAGGATTCGAACGAATGAAGGCGTTGAGTGTTCGGCAGCCGTGGGCATGGGCGATCACGCACGGCCAGAAAGACATCGAGAACCGCACGTGGACCACGGGCTACCGCGGCCCACTCGCCATCCACGCGGGCGCCCGCTGGGACGAGGACGGCGCCTACGACAAACGCATCCTGAGAGCCCTCCACGCGTTCGGCGACCGGTTCGACCCGCCACTCCGCGTAGAGCGGCTCGGGCACAAGACCATGCGCCTACTCCGCGACCGCCAGCTCACTCCCAGTGCGATTGTCGCCGTCGTGGACGTGGTGGGCATCTGCACCGCCCGCTCAATGTCCGAGCAGTGCGGTTGCGGCCTGTGGGCAGCCGAAGGGCAGTGCCATTGGCGTCTCGCCAACCCGCGCCCACTCCCTGAGCCGGTGCCGTGCAAGGGGCGGCTGAGCCTGTGGGAGCTGCCCGCCGACGTTGAGGCTCGGGCGCTCGCGCAGGTCGCAGGCTGACGCGGGAGTCCCGGTGGGCTACTCCCCAGCGGGAGGCGTCGGCCGAACGGCGTCGATGTCCTCCTTGGAGAGACGGTCGGGAAGCTTCACGCCCTTCTCGCGGACATACCAGCGCACGAACTGCCGGATCACCTCAGAGCGGTCAACGGGTGGGTCTGCGGCATCGACAGCAGCGCAGAACAGCGTCCACAGGTCCGGTTCGAATCGGAACGCTTGACGGGGGTTTCCCTTGGTCGGCATGGCCAATCCGTTCGTTAGTGTCGCGACACCTGGGACGGTAACACGATCAAGGGTGTCGCGACAATTAGGGCTTGCAGGTGTCGCGACACCATGCCATGCTGGGTGTCGCGACACCTTGGCCGAGTAGGGAGACGTGATGACGCTCATGACCGCTGCCGCCAGCACCACCCGCGACCTGATCCTCCAGGACGCCGCTGACTACCGCGCCTCCGTCGCGAAGGGCGGCAACGGCAGCGAAGGTTTCACCACCACCGACGGCACCGGCCCCGTCTACGTGACCCCCGCCAGCAAGTACGGCTGGCACGTCACCTCCCACTCCGACGCCATGTACACCCTCACCACCCACGGCACCTGGGAGTACGACGAGCGGATCGACAACGCGGCTCGCTACTGGCCGGCCCTGGACGCCGCGGTCGAGGCGCTGCTTGCGATCACCCGCTGACCTCAGGGCCTCGGAAGGGGCCCGCCCCCTCTCCTCGACGAACACCCCAAACCCTCGACGATCAAGGAGACACCTCATGTCTACTCCCGCCAACAAGACATGGATCGTCCGCGCAGGCTCAGCCGGCAATGGCCCGTCCCTGTTCTGCGTGTACGCGCCCACGATGGAAGCCGCGCGTGCGTCGGCGCTGGACTCGCTGGGCGACAACGCCCGCATCGGGTGCACTGTCCACGCCGTGACTGCCAGCGACCCACTTCCGCCCGCGTTGACGTTGGCGCTCAACCCGATCGCCCGACGACAGGCTGCCGAGCCCTCACGGTCTGTCGCCTGACCCTCCCCCTCCGGCCCGGGGGAGACCCCTCGGGCCTATCCCCTAAACCTCGACGACCAAGGACCTGAGATGCCGAAGTCAGGTGAGAAGTGGTTCGCCATCGCTCAGCGGCTGGCGGTGCAGCTCGCGAGTCACGCTTGGTGTGATCAGCACCCCTTGGCCAGCAGTGAGCCGGACTGTCCGTCCTGCCAAGACCGCGTCGCCTACAGGGCGTGGCTGGCTGCCGGTGGGCGCGATTTCCGCCTGATCCGTGACTAACGAGCGCCCCTCCCGTCCGGGAAGTGCTTTCCCGCCCGACCTTCAACCCCTGGAGAACCGACCATGAAGCTACGGCTGATCATCGAAGCCGACTACGAGGTGACCGACGACCTCGCCGAGCGTGAGCGCGTCTACGGCACGTCCAACCCTGCCGAGTGCGCCAAGGTCGATGAGGGCAACAATCCGATCGAATTGCTGGAGTTCGCCCGCGAGCGAGGCAGCATCACCCACCACCGCGTGCGGATCCTCGACGAGTACTCCACACCCGGCGACCCGAGAGAACTCGACGAGCACGACCTGATCACGGCGGTAGGCGTCCACGATCAGGACTGCCCTTGCGCCTACTGCGACGAGTGGAAGAAGCGCCGGGCGGTCGCGTTCGCCCGCTGGATCGTCTCCCTCGACGACCCGGACGGCCCCGGCTATGAGGCCCGTAGGTCCGTGACCATGGGCCAGATCATCGGCAAGGCACGCGAGGCGCTCGCGCTGCCCGAGGAGTGACCCTCCAGCCCTCTTCTCCCGGTATTGGCCGGGACAGCGCTCAGAACGCGGAGAGGGCGCCAAGACCCCAAGGCCATCAACGGACAAGGAGGGGTTCGATGCCTCGCATTCTCTGGGTGAACGCCCCATACAGCAGCCTGAATGGCTACGTGGGCGGCCTGTGCCTGTTCACCATCGATTGGAAGATCCGCCGAGAAGACCCCAATCACACGCTCAGGACGAAGCTGCCTGGCTTCGACACGCAGCCGTTGCAGGATGACGACGCCGACGTCCTGAAGGACCGCGCCGAGCGGGTTCTTGAAGAGTTCGTCCACAAGCTTGGGGCGGCCTTCCCGGACTCCTCCTCCGAGGAGGGCTCCCGATGATGACTCGCTGGGGTGACGGCATGGGCGAACCCCCGCCCGTCCGGGACGTGACGAATGCTGCGGTGGTGGCGGACGACTCCATCGCCTCGCTGTTCGCCGCCTCCCAGACCGAGGATGGCTGAGATGGGAACCGTGTCCGTCCCTCAGCGCCTGCCGCTGGTCATGCAGGACATCCAGATCATGCGCTGTGCCACCTGCGGCGCCATCGTTCCCGGCGTCTGGCAGATCAGCAAGAAGACCATGCGGGCCGGGATCGACCACGTGCTCGACGAGCATCGCGAGGCCCTGCTGGCGGGCGACCTCCGGCCTCCCCTGTTCGTGAACTGCGCCATCCAGGACCCGTTCTGGTTCGAGGAGCACACGTGATGGCAGACGACCGCCGCCACCGGGAGATCACGGTCAAGCTGATCCCGAAGGCGACCAGAGCACTCGGCGAGTTGTCAGCGCGTACGGAGTTGTCGGAGACGGATCTGGTCAACCGGGCGCTCCAGTTGTACGCCGCCCTCGACGCCTGGCAGGCGTCAGGCCGTCAGATCCTCACCCACGACCCCGAGATCGGAGAGACGCATGTCTACCGATGGTCCTGACCTCCGCCACCGCTACCGGGAGGCGATCCGCCGGGTAGACGCTGAAGTCGACCCGTCCCGGCACCCCATCTACCTCGTGGACGACATCATCTTGGACGCGCTCGTAGCCGTACGAGATGAGGAACTGGAGCGGCTCCGGGAGGAGAACGCGGCTCTCCTCATCGGGGCCGATCCGTCCAGGATGGCGGCTGGCAGGCGCATCGTGGACAGCCTTACGAGGCTCGTAAGGATCGAACGGGACGACGCGCGAGCGGACCGGGACCGGTGGCGGGAACGCGCCGAGACCGCCGAGCGCCGCCTCGCTAACGTCCGCCGGTACATCAACGAAGACTTCCGCTTCTGGTGCTCACCCCTCGGCGTGGCCAAGCAGTACGCAGACGCGCTGATCGACTACATCGACCGTGAGCCCGCCGACGACTCCCAGGAGGCCGCTAGCCTGCCGCCTGAGACGCCAGCCAAGGAGGAGACCGGTGGACCTCGTTGACTTCATTCGCGCACGCCTTGACGAGGACGAGCGGATCGCCCGCGACGCTGACGGCATCTCCCGTGACACGCTGCTCGACCTGTATGAGGACCTGATCCAGTCCCGGCCGCTCGACGGCCAGCGGCGGTTGTTCGGCATCTTTATCGGCCGCTTCACGTCCGGGCGGATGCTCGCCGATATCCAGGCGAAGAGGCGGCTCGTCGACTGGCATACCGACCAGCACGATCTGCTGGCGTCGGCGCGGCCGACGGTCGGGTGTCGGTGTTACGACGGGTGGCCATGCACGACGCTGCGCCTGCTCGCCCTGCCCTACGCCAGCCACCACGAGTACCGCACGGAATGGCGGCCGTGACCCTCCTCGACCCCGACGGGCCGGACCTGCGTGGCCCTGACGACCACGCAGCCCCGACCGGCCGCTGCTTCTGTGGCCGCAAGCTCTGGGACCCGGTCTCACTCCAGCACAAGATCGGACCCAAGTGCCGGGAGAAGCTCGGCATCACCCCACCGAAGCGTGTCCGGATCACAGGTGTCCAGGTGTGGCGGGACTGCGAGGGGCAGACCGACCTGCTGGACGACACGTGATCGCCAACATCACGCCACCGTCACAGCAGGGCAACGGGGGTCCTGGTAACGGTGGGTGTAACGGCCAAGGGGCGATCCATGGTCTCAACCCGGTCACCGCAAAGGTCTCTGAATCCCGAGAAGAGGAGACAACCATGCAGATGTATCGGCATCCCATCATCGTCGGAGCGGCGTTCGCCGCCATTGTCGCGCTCTGGCCGGCAGGGGCCCAAGCCTCGCCGATCCCGAGCTCGGGTACCCAAGCGACGGTTACGGAAGAACCGCCAGACGGCACCCCGTACCAGAGGGGCTACGACAGAGGCCGCTCGGAAGGATATGAGCGGGGAGAAGCGCGGGCACTGAACTACTGCGCTCGTGACCCGTTCCTACCTTGGCCAACAGTCAGCCAGGACGCCTACGGGGTCGGCTACGACGAAGCCTTCCAGCTGTCCTACGGCAGAGGATTCGAAGACGGCTACGCGAAACACTGCAGGCCCGCATAGCTGGAGGAGGCGCTGATCAGGCCCCGCCATCTCGAGTGCGTGGGGCCTGATCCTTGCCCGGAAGTGACCCACCCGCACGACGATGCCGCTTTTGTGTGCGTCCGTCCCCGCTGGGCACTATGAGCCCCATGCACCACCAGCACGACGCACATCCCCAGCTCACACCGATACGGGACTACGCCGTAAGGATCGCCTTCCCCGGCTGGCAGCCCACGCCCGGCGACTGGACCCACCTCTACACCGGCTTTCAGGCTGGCAAGCCGTACACCGACGTAGCCGTCTACCGCCCCAGCAAGGACAGTGGCCACGAACGCATCCACTACCGGCGATACGCCGGCGACGACCTGACCGCGTTCTGGATCCAGCTGACGAGAGAGATCAGCCACAACGCCCCGATGTGAGACGATTGTTGCCGATCCGATGAGCCGACATACGTCAGGCTCTCAAGCGAGAGGCGACCGCATGCTTCCTCCGAACCGGTTAGGGTTCGCGATTCGCAAGACCCTGTTCGACCTCACAGGCGTCGCCATCGACGAAAGCGTCACCAGCGCTGAGGTGTGCCAGCAGTTCGAGATCAACATGGCCGCGTTCGACGCCGACCTGGCCATGTGCGACCGGTCCGCGCTCATTGACGTGCTGACCTTTGCTGAGGGCGCCTCGCCGGATGCGACCACGCAGGCTGCGATCGACCAGGTGCAAGCCGACATCGTGGTGCCCACGTCTCCCTGAGCATGAAACGAGGGCGACCCTCCAGCCCTCTGGAGAACCGCCCCCGACCAACTCGCCTCGACCCGTCCCTCAACTGGTCTCCCGTAAGAGTACGTCCTCGGGGGAGGCATCGTGTCCAGCACCAACGCATGCAACGGTCCCTGCAACAACACCGCCCGCCGGCTGATCGCCGACTACGAACGAGCGCTCGACGGGTACGTGGAACTCCTCGACGAGTGGATCGCCGGCGGCCAGCAAGGCGAAGAGCCAGCCGAGCCCATGGCGCCCGAGTTGACCGTCTACGAGGGCGAGCCGCTGTTCTGCCGCAGATGCCGGGCGCTCGTGAGGGCCGCGCTACTCGACCTCGACCAGCTCGCCACTGAGCTGTCGGCCCGCTCCGACGGGCACCGAGGCAGCGTCCCTGAGGGGCGCGTGAGCGGCTCCAGAACGTCGGGAAGCCCATCGCCCACTGCCGACCTGCTGGACGCGCTGTACGGCGATCTGACCGACGTGGAAGACGAATGGAGGCAGCGTTGGGGGTTCGCTCCACGCACGCATCGAGCCCACCGCGGCGCCGACCCCCGGTCACGCTGTATCGGCTGGCTGTCAGAGCGACTGGACGGCATCCTCGCCGCAGAGGAGCACATTGGGTTCGCGGCGAGAGTCCTCCGCTGGGAAGTCGTCCTCCGCGAGCGGCTCCAAGAAGACTCTGTGGGCACCAAGTCGCCGATCCGCTGCCCCCGCTGCTCCGAGCGCCGGGTGGTGCGGGAGCGTGAAGGCTACTGGCAATGCGGGGCGTGCACGATGATGCTGTCCGACCCGGTGGAACGCCAGCAGCGGCACGACCAGGGCGTGGAACTCGAAGTGGCAGGAGTGTCATGAGCATCTGGTCGACCTTCAAGACCATGAAGGTCCACGACATCGACCTTCACGAGGACGGTGAACCGTGCGGCTGCCCGGAAGAGGGCAACGAGGTATACCTGTCCCAGGCCTGGCGTGGATGGCCTCTGCGGCTCTCACTCGACACGCTCGGCGATGGAGATGCGCATGTGCTGGTCGCCCGAGATCAGGCCCGCGAGTTGGGCCAGGCGCTGATCGCATGGGCGGACGAAGACGAGCGGAAGGCGCCCCATGGGTGACCTGATCGCGTTCATCCGAGCACGCCTCGACGAGGACGAGCAGGAAGCCATCGCAGCCTCACCAGGACCGTGGCACGCGAACGCCGAACAGGACGAGGTTGTCGCCGTCGACGGTGAGACCGTGGCTGATGGGTTCGCCCTGAGCAGCCAGCAGCTGCGGGCCACCGTGCGCCACATCGTGCGCCACGACCCTGCCCGGGTGCTGCGCGAGGTCGAGGCCAAGCGGCGGCTGCTCGACCTGCACAAGCTCGGCCGGTACGGGGAGTGCGTCACCTGCGACGTGGGCGCTCAGTCGT
>NZ_JBITMP010000103.1:0-13807 GCF_044466425.1 Nonomuraea sp. NPDC049400 | reverse complement strand
AGCACTCCAACCGAAGAGCCAGACCCCGATCTCAGCGGCGTGAACGCCGCTGAGATGTTGCCACGCGTTGGCTAACGCCGTGTTTTCGGGCCAGACTCCGGCGGTGGGCCCGCGACCCGCGGCGCAGGCGGCATCGGGCCGCTTCCCGCCTCCCTCCCCGGCCCGGAGGAGGCATAAGAGCCCGGCCATGCGGGCTGGCCCAGCGGCGCGGCGGGGTGTCCGGCCGGCGAAGGCGCCGGCACGGCCGCCGGTACTGCCGCCGGTCCCGAGGAGGGGCCGAGCGGGACGGCGGCGAGGGCGTCGCGGAACACCGCCGCGCTGGGCGTGCGCTCGCGCGGATCGCTCGCCAGGGCGCGGCGCAGCACGGCGGTCAGCTCCGGCGGCACGCCGGGGATCTCGGGAACGGGCAGGCGGTGCAGGGCCAGGATCATCGCCAGGTTCGGCACGCCGCTCTCCGGGAAGCGCGGCGGGCGGCCGGACATCAGGGCGTAGACGGTGGCCGCCAGCGCGTACACGTCCCCGGCCGGCGTGGGCTCGGCCAGTTCGAACGCCTCAGGCGGGGCGTACGAGGGCGTCAAGGACTCGCGTGTCACCGAGGCCTCAGGCCCGGACGCGGGCATGGTGGCCAGGCCGAAGTCGGACAGGGCGACCTGGCCGTACCGGTTGACCAGGATGTTGCCCGGCTTCACGTCGCGGTGGAGCACCCCTTGCGCGTGCGCGGCGGCCAGCGCGTCGGCGATGCGCACGCCCACGTCGCGCGCCTCGGCCGGAGACAGCCTCCGTCCCGACAACGACCCGCCGGGGCACAGCTCCAGCACCATGTACGGCCGCCCGTCCGGCAGCAGCCCCGCGTCGTAGACGGCCACCACGTGCGGATGGGCGGACAGGGCTCCGGCGGCCGTGACCTCGCGCATGAACCGGCGCTTGTCGCGCTCGGACAGCAGCACCCGGTTGTCTACCTTGAGCGCGACCTCGCGGCCCACGGCAGATTGCAGGGCGAGGTACACCACACCGAAGCCGCCCTGGCCGAGAATGCCCTTGATCTCGTAGCCCGGCACCGATAATTCGGACACGCGCGGAAGCGTACAGGTTCGAGGGCCCGGCCTTCAGGGCGCTCAGACATATCGCCCGGCCCCGGCGTCGCTCGACCCGCGTACGGGACGAGATCATCGGCCGACGGAGTGGAGCACCTCGCGGAGCCGGGCCGCGTACGCGCGCGAATGGCTGGTGTTGCCGTTGTGGCCGCCCGGGAACTCCACCAGCTCGGTGCCGAGCAGCTTGGCCAGCTCGACCGCGCACCGGTGGTCGAAGACGTGGTGCGGGGTGGTGCGCCCGGCCGCGGGCAGGATGTGGGTACGGCAGCCGTTCAGGTCCAGCTCGTCCGCCACGATGGCCGTGAAGTCGTGGCGGATGAAGAAGTCGAAGTTCGCCTGCCGCTGGGGCGTCATGGGCTGCGGGGTCAGGCCGGTCTCCGCGTCCCCGGTGACACCTAGCACCCGCTTCACGTGGCCGATCGCGGCGGGCAGACCGCCTTCGAGGTAGAGCGCCTGGAGCTCGGCCAGCTCCGCCCGGTGGCCGGCGCGTTCGGGCTCGGGCAGCAGCCAGGGCGAAACGGGCTCGTGGGCGATGAGCAGGCTGAGCTGCTCGGGGTGCTCGACGGCCAGGTGGAGCCCGATGGAGGCGCCCAGGCTCTGGCCCAGCATGATCACGGGCTGGTCGGTGAGGTGGGCCAGGAGGCGGTGCACGTCGTCGGCATGCTGCCGCACGCTCACCCCTGTCGCCGGGGCGCCGTGGATCGTGCTGCGGCTGAGCCCGCGCCGGTCGTACGTGATCACCGTGTACTCGTCCACCAGCCGGTCGGCCAGGTCGACGCTGCGTCCCGCGTCGCCTTCGCCGCTCTGGGAGATCAGCAGGAGCGGGCCGGTGCCGCGGGTCTCGTAGTAGAGGTCGGCGCCCGGCACGTGCAAGGTTTCTGCGGTCATGCAGGCCACCATAATTCATCAAATTTGATGCATCAAGTTCGATGTATGTTCCCCGGGATCAGCCGGGCAGCCAGCTCCTCCAGGACCGCCACGGTCTCGCTCACGCGCTGAGGATCGTCCGTGCCCAGGGCGGCGGCCAGCGCGGCGTCGATCGGGGTGTCCCGGACCTTGGTCACCCGGTCGGACACCCCCGGGGCCTCGCGGATGATCGTCCGCCGCCGGTCCGCGGGGTCCGTCGCGGCGATCACCGCGCCCGCGGTGCGCAGCCGCGCGATGGCCGCCGACACGGCGCTCTGCGGCAGGCCGGTACGGGCGGCGATCTCGCCCACAGTGGTGTCCGGGTGCCCGCGCAGATCGCTCACCACGATCAGGACCGTACGCACACTCGTGGAGTGCTCGCCGATGCCCTCGGCAGGCATCGCCTCCTCGCCGATCTTCATCAACGTCCGGCCCAACAGGAACAGCTCGACCCCATTCACGACCAGCAACATACCGGCGGCTCGGTAAGGTCGTGCGACGTGACGACGGAGTTGGAGCGCCTCGCCGTACGGCTGCGGGAGTTCGCGAGGGTCAGGGACTGGGAGCAGTTCCACACGCCGAAGAACCTGGCGATGGCGCTGGCAGGCGAGGTCGGGGAGCTGGTGGCGGAGTTCCAGTGGCTGACGGCCGACGAGTCCAGGAGCCCCGATCCCGACGCGCTCGCCAGGATGCGTACCGAACTGGGCGACGTGACCCTCTACCTGATCCGGCTGGCCGACGTGCTCGGCGTGGACCTGGTGGAGGCGGCGCAGGCCAAGCTGGAGGACAACGACCGGCGCTACGCCGCCGACCGCTACCGCGGCTCGGCGGAGAAGGCGCCGCCGTCGCCGCACGACGGCTGACCCGTCCATCGGATCCCCCCTGCGAGGGAGGAAAGGGGCGAGTGGCGCCGCCGAGACGCCTTATGGCGTGCACCCGCGCCGGATCCGGCCGGCACGCCAGTTCCCTCCGCCCCACGGCTGGCCTGGGGAGCTTCGCGGCGCCGTTGGGGCTGATCGGGGCGCTGGTCGTGGGGTTCGGGCGGCGCGGGGAGGTGCCGCCGCCGTACCTCGGGATCGGCGCTGCGGCCGCCCGGCGCCGGGCGGTGACCACGTCAGCGTCATGAATCTTTCCGCGGGCTTGAGGCCGCACATAAGGTGACGAGCATGCGTTTTGGGGTGCTGGGCCCGCTGGCCGTGTGGACGGACTCCGGCGAGAGTGTCACGATTCCCGGGCTCAAGGTACGCGCGCTGCTCGTGGACCTGCTCGTCCACGAGGGCCATCCGGTGTCCGTGGACCGGCTGGTCGACGACCTGTGGGGCGAGGAGCCGCCGGGCAATCCGGCAGGGGCGCTGCAGGTGCGGGTCTCGCAGCTGCGCAAGGCGTTCGAGGACGCCGAGCCCGGCGGCAAGAACCTCGTCGTCTCCCGCGCTCCTGGCTACCTGCTGCGTCACGAGGACGGCGCCGTGGACGCGGCCCGCTTCGCCGGCCTGCTGGCCAAGGCCGAGGCCGCCGACAGCCCGCGGACCCGGGCGGGGCTGCTGGCCGACGCGCTGGCGCTGTGGCGGGGGCCCGCGTACGCAGACTTCGCCGACGAGGAGTACACCAGGTCGGCCATCCTCCGCCTGGAGGAGCAGCGGCTGTCGGCGCTGGAGCAGCACGCCGAGGCGCGGCTGGAGCTGGGCGAGCACGGGCTGCTCGTGGGCGAGCTCGGCGACCTGGTGGCCAGGCATCCGCTCAGGGAACGGCTGCGCGCGGTCCACATGCGCGCCCTCTACCGGGCGGGCCGCCAGAGCGAGGCGCTGGCGTCCTACGCCGAGCTGCGGGAACGGCTGGCCGACGAGCTGGGCCTCGACCCAGGGCCCGAGCTGGTCGCGCTCCACCAGGCGATACTCGGGCAGGACCCGGCGCTGAGCGTGCCCGCCGACCGCCCCGTCACGAACCTGCCCGCCGCCGTCAGCAAGCTCATCGGCAGGGACGAGGCGCTGGCCGAGGTGTGCGCGCTGGTGGGCGACGAGCGGCTGGTGACGCTCACCGGCAGCGGCGGCGTGGGCAAGACCCGGCTGGCGCTGGAGGCCGCGAACCGGCTGGTGGACGGGTTCGCCGACGGGGCCTGGCTGGTCGCGCTCGACCAGGCGTCCCGCTCCCCCGCGGAGGCCGTCATGGCCGCCCTGGACATCCGGGAGGACGCCGCCGCGACGGCGGCCGCCTCCCCCGGCGACGCCGGCCGGGCCCTGATGGAGCGGCTCGCCGCGGCGCTCAGGGCCAGGCGGATGCTGCTGGTGCTGGACAACTGCGAGCACGTGGTCGAGGAGGTCGCCGAGCTGGCCGAGTCGCTCCTGCGCGCCTGTCCCGAGCTGCGGATCCTGGCCACGAGCAGGGAGCCGCTGGCCGTGGCCGGCGAGGTGCTGTGGAGCGTGCCCCCGCTCGACGTGCCCGGCAGCGCCGACCTGGCGGTGATGGCGCGTTCAGACGCGGTCAGGTTGTTCGTGACCAGGGCCGCCGCCTCCGCCCGCGGGTTCGTGCTCGACGCGGGCAACGCGCAGGCCGTCGCGCAGCTCTGCAGGCGGCTGGACGGCATCCCGCTGGCGCTGGAGCTGGCCGCGACCCGGGTGCGGGCGCTGGGCGTCCAGGGCGTGGTGGCCAGGCTGGACGACCGGTTCCGGCTGCTGGCCTCGGGGCAGCGCGGCGCCCCCGCCCGCCAGCAGACGCTCACCGCGGTGATCGACTGGAGCTGGGACCTGCTGTCCGACGAGGAGCGCCGCGTCCTGCGCCGCCTCGCCGTGCACGCCGACGGCTGCACCCTGGAGGCGGCCGAGTCCGTCTGCGACGCGACCGAGCTCGACGTGCTCGACCTGCTGGCCCGCCTGGTCGATCGCTCGCTCGTGGTCGTCGTCGACGCCTCCGCGGGCGTCAGGTACCGGCTGCTCGAATCGGTCTCCGCGTACTGCCTGGACCGGCTGTCCGACGCGGGCGAGCTCGATCGGATCCGCCTCGCGCACCTGCGCCACTACCTGGCGCTGGCCGTACGGGCTGAGCCAGAGCTGTACGGGCACGAGCAGCGGGACTGGCTGCTGCGCCTGGACGCGGAGGCCGCGAACATGCGGGCCGCGCTCGACACGGCGGTCGCACGGAAGGACGCCGGCAGCGCTGCCCGGCTGGTCAACGCGCTGGCCTGGTACTGGTTCCTGCGGGGCAGGCTGGCCGAGGGCAGGCGATCGCTGGCGACCGCGCTGTCCGTCGCGGGCGATCACACTCCCGTCAGGGCCAGGGCGGCGGCGTGGGAGGCCGGGTTCGCGCTCATGCTGGGCGAGCAGGTCGAGTGGGAGCCCGTGCTTGAGGCCATCGAGGACCCAGGTGAACGGGCCAGGGCCGCGCTGTTCGTGGGCATGCACGTCAAGGACATGCCGACGGGTCAGGAGCTGACGCGCCGGGCGCTGGCCACGTTCAGGGAGGTCGGTGACCGGTGGGGCGTCGCGGCGGCGCTCGCCAGACAGGCCAGGGACGCGTTCACGACGCGGGACATCGAGGCGCTCGAGCGGATCGGCGAGGAGAGCGCGCGGCTGTTCACCGAGCTGGGCGACCGCTGGGGGCTGCTGCAGGCCAAGGCGTGGCTGGCCTCGCTGGCCGAGATGGCGACCGACGCGGAGCGGGCGAACCGGCTGTTCGGCGAGGGGCTGCGGATGGCCGAGGACCTGGGGCTGTGGCCGGAGGTCTCCACGAGCACCGCCTGGCTGGGCTGGATCGCGTTGCAGAGCGGCGAGTACGAGCGCGCCATGGAGTTCTGCGAGCGGGGCATGAGGCTGGCGGAAAGCCAGGGCTACCGGGAAGGCGTGACCATGGGCCAGATGGGCCTCGCCTTCGCCGCGCGCCGGGCCGGTCGGCTGGACCTGGCCGAGACGCACCTGCTCCGGCTGCTCGAAGGCGAGCCGCGCGACCCGGACACCGAGCCCTCTCTGCACGTGCCGGACACGCTGGTCGAGCTGGGCTACGTCATGGAGCTGCGCGGGAACCCGGCCGCCGCCATGGACCTGCACGTGGAGGGGCTGGCCGCGGCCCGCAAGATCGGCGACCCCAGGTCGATGGCGTTCGCCGTCGAGGGCGCGGCCGCGGCCGCGGGGCCGACCGAGAAGGCGGCCAAGCTGCTCGGGCTGGCGGCCGCGGCCAGGGAGCGCAACCAGACCCCCGCGGGCGCGGCCGAGCAGGCCGACAACGAGCGGGTGGCGGCGAGGGTACGCGACGCACTCGGGGAGGACGCCTTCGCCGCCGCGTACGAGGAAGGCACCACCCTCAAGCTCGACGAGGCCGCGGACCTGCTGCCGTGAGGACTACGCAAGGTGCTCGGCCAGCCGGTCGAAGAACTCGCTCCAGCCCGCCTTGGCCTGTTCGGCGTGGTCGGGGTCGGTGTTGACGCCGTACTGGTGGAAGCGCATCTCCGTCTTGCCGTGCGCCTCCGTGAGGTGGAGCGTGACCACCGACGCCGGCCCGTCACCCGGATTGTCCGGGTCGCCCGTGGTGAACACCAGCCGCTCCGGCCCCGCCACCTCGCGGTAGGCGCCGTCCAGCGTCGCCTCGAACCCCTCCTCCCCGACCAGCGTGGCCCGCCAGATGCCGCCGGGCCGGGCGTCCAGGGTGATCCGGCCGACCGGCGTGGTCAGCGTCCGGGGGCCGAACCACCGCGAGAAGCGCTCGGGCTCGGTCCAGGCGGCCCACACCAGCTCGCGGGGGGCGTCGAAGTGGCGGATGATCTCGTACTGTGCGGTCTTCGTCGTCATGTCCCCAGAGTGCGGGGACGGGCTTCAGATCCGCTTCTCATGGTCTTAAGGTCGGTGCATGAGGATCATTCGCGCCGCAAAGGTGATCACCGGGCACCCCGGGGAGGTGATCGCGGACGGCGAGGTCCTCATCGACGGCTCCAAGATCGTCTCCGTGGGCCCGCGCGGCAGCGGGGGCGACGCGGCCGAGGTCCTCGACCTGCCGGGTCACACGGTGCTGCCGGGGCTGATCGACGCGCATGTGCACCTGGGGTTCGACGCCGCGGTCGACCCGGTGACTCGGCGCAGCCCCGAGAGTGATCATCACCTGCTGTTACGCATGGCGGAGAACGCCCGCAAACTCGTCTCCGCAGGCGTCACGACCTGCCGCGACCTGGGCGCGCGCGGCTTCCTCGACCTGGCGCTGCGCGACGCCGTCGAGGAGGGATTGGCCGTCGGCCCGCACATCGTGGCCGCCACCAGGCCCATCACGATCACGGGCGGCCACTGCTGGTACATGGGCGGCGAGGCCGACGACGAGCCCGCCATCCGCCGCGTCGCCAGGGAGAACCTCCGGGCGGGCGCCGACTGCCTGAAGGTGATGGCCTCCGGCGGGCTGATGACGCCCGGCGCGCCGCCGAGCTGGGCGCAGCAGTACGGCACCGATCTGCTCAGGGTCGTCGTGGAGGAGGCCGCGTCCCGCGGCAAGGGCGTCGCGGCGCACGCCCACGCGCACGCGTCGATCCGCAGCTGCGTCGAGGCGGGCGTCACGACCATCGAGCACTGCACGTTCTTCACCCCGTCGGGGCACGAGTTCGACGCCGAGCTGGCCGATCTCGTCGCGGCCAGCGGCACGTACGTGTGCCCCACCGTGCACGGCGTGCTCCGGCGGATGCGCGAGCGCCATGGCCCCGAGATGATGGACGCCTGGCTGAGCAGCGTGGCCGCCATGCGGGAGGCCGGGATCCGGCTCATCGCGGGCACCGACGCCGGGTTCGCCGCCGCCGGCGTGGCCAACCCCACCGACGGGTACATCGGCGGCCTGGAGGTGTTCGCGCAGGTCGGCTACGGCAACGCGGAGATCGTCGAGCTGGCCACCGTGCGCGCCGCCGACGCCTGCGGGGTGGGCGAGGTGACCGGCAGCCTGGAGGCCGGCAAGCGGGCCGACCTGATCGCGGTCGCGGGCGACCCGCTCGCCCGCCTGGCCGACCTGCGCAACCTCGCACTGGTCCTGGTCTCCGGCCGCTCCGTCACCCAGACGGGCGTGGACACGGTGACCTCATCCGTCGGCTGAGTCGATTGAAAGGATATTCATGCTGCCCTGGTCCGCCGAACTGGCCGGCCGCCTCGACCACCACGTCATCGACAGCGCCCTGCTGCGCGGCAACCCCCTGGGGGACCCGCACGAGCGCCCGCTGCTGGTGTACGTCCCGCCGGGGTACGACGACGAGCCCGACCGCCGCTACCCCTCGATCTACGTGCTGCTCGGCTACACCGGCCACGTCGCCATGTGGCTGAACCGGGCGCCGTTCCGCCAGCCGTTCCCGGAGCTCGCCGACGCCGTGTTCGCTGCCGGGGACACGCCGCCCGCGATCGTCGTGTACGTCGACGCGTGGACCTCGCTCGGCGGCAGCCAGTACCTCGACTCCCCCGCCACCGGCCAATACCACTCCTACCTGCGCGACGAGGTCGTACCGTGGGTGGACGCCCGCTACCGCACGATCGCCGACCGCGACCACCGGGCGGTGACGGGCAAGTCCAGTGGCGGCTACGGCGCCATGGTGACCGCCATGCTGGCGCCCGACGTCTTCGGGGCGCTGGCCACGCATGCCGGTGACGCGTTGTTCGAGGTCAGCAACCGCAGGTCGTTCCCCGAGCTGGCGCGCATGCTGCGCGACATGTACGACGGCTCCTACGACAAGTTCCTCGCCGACTTCCGCAGCCGCCTGGCCGGGACGAAGGAGGGGGATCTGGACCTGCTGGAGATGTACGCGTACTCGGCGGCCTATTCCGCGGACCCGGACGGGACCGTGCGCGTGCCCTTCGACGACACGGGCGCGGTGGTGCCGGAGGTGTGGTCGCGCTGGCTGGCGTGCGATCCGGTGGTGATGGCCCAGGAGCCCCGCTACGCGCAGGCGCTCCGCTCGATGCGCGCGATCTGGGTGGATGCCGGGAACAAGGACGAGTACTTCCTGGACTTCGGGGCGGTGGCCTTCCGGCGGGCGCTGGAGGCGGCGGGCGTACCGGACGAGAGGGTCTATTTCGAGCTCTTCGACGCCGGCCACGGCGCCATCGAGTACCGCTACCCCCTGGCACTGGCCTGGCTCTCCCACCGCCTGGCCCCCTGAGCCGGGCGGTCAGGCGCGTTCACCTGCGCGGATGAGGCCGTCAGGCGCGTTCGCCCACGCGGACGAGGCCGCTCATCGACTCCCGCGCCTGCGCCGATGGCGGGCGAACCAGGCGCGGGACGACGGCGGCACGATGAGCAGCACGATGACCGCGCTGCCGGCCACGGCCAGGATGACGGCCATCACCACCCCGAGCACCGGGTAGACCTGATCCCAGGCGTACGCACCGGCCGCCAGCACCAGCATGACCACGCCCAGGGCGATCCCCAGCAGCCGCGGGCCGCGCCATCCCCGCCACAACCCTCGGGCTATCGCGACGGCGAAGAGGCCGAGGATCGCCCACCAGATGCCTTGTGCCAGCAGGAGGCCGATGATGGCGATGGCCGCCATGGTGAACGACGCTGCCGCGACGGCCCAGACCACCGCCACGACACCGACCACGGGCGCCGGAGGGGTGCGCCCGTCAACCGGTGACTTCATGGCTCCGCACCCTAACCCGGGCGGCCCGGGACCGGTCCCGGTTGGCGGACCATTACGGTGAGCCCATGACGAGCCGCTGCACATCGTCGAAATCGCGAACCCGGAAACTTGACCAGTTGATCGGACTTCAGCGGCTCATACGAGGGGCCTACCCAGCGGGCGCGGTGAGGCGGTTGCTGAAGCGGGCGAGCATGGCGGTCTGGGACGTCTCGGGGAACAGCCGGGCGATCAGCGGTGGGACGCGCCAGTTGGCGGGATTGCGCTTGGCCAGCCGGGACACCAGGGAGATGTGCGGGTAGCGGGCCTTCTCGTAGGCGCGCAGCCGTGCCGCCGGATCGTCGCCGTCCTTGGCGAGCTCGCGCCCGAGCACCCAGGCGTCCTCGAGAGTCTGGTTGGCGCCCTGCCCCAGGGTGGGCGGCATGGTGTGTGCGGCGTCGCCGACCAGCGTGATGCGGCCCTCCCCCCACACCCGGCGCACCTTGTTCCAGTGGTGGCCGAAGAACTCGAGGTCATCCTCGGAGGCGGCGGCGAGCACCTCGGGGACGGGCGACGCCCAGTGCCCGAACCGGCGCCTCAGCTCGGCCAGCGGCGCGGCGGGTCGCGGGTCGGCGGGCGACCACGGCATGTCGAACCACCACTGCAGCAGGCCGTCGCCGGCGGGCATGAGGCCGCACGCGCCCTCCCGCCCCGAGATCATGAGGTGGCGGGTCGTGTCGGTGATGTCGATGTCGATCGGGCTCAGACCCTGCCAGGTGCCGAAGGTGGCCGGTCGCACGGTGCTTTCGCCCCACAGGGTGCGCCGTACGACGGAGTGGTGACCGTCGGCTCCGACGAGCACGTCGCCTGTGGCCGTCGATCCGTCGGCGAAGGTCGCCGTGACCCGGCTGCCGTCCTGCGTGACGCTCCGGCAGGCCATGCCGTAGTGGACGACGTCGCCGGGCAGACCATCGGCCAGGCGTTCCATCAGGTGGCGGCGGGGGATCGCCTTGGTCACGAAGCCGAAGCGGTCGGCCGCGTGGGCGATGTCCATGCTGGTGCGCAGCCGGCCGTCGGAGGTCAGCGCGTCGATCCGGTCGATGCGGGCGCCGACGCCGTCCAGACTGACGCCGAGATCGTTCAGTACGGCATTGCCGTTGCTCCAGACGAGCAGCGCCTTACCGCCCGTCCGCCGGGCCGGAGCCTGATCGTAAACCCGCACCCGGTGACCGGCGGCCATTAACCGGCGCGCGACGGCCAGTCCGCCCACCCCGGCGCCGATGACAAGAACGTCCATATCTCCTCCAAAGCGGAGTGTCTTCGATTCGAAGATACATCGCGGTGGAGTAGGTTGGAAAAGTGGCCCACAAGCATCCAGAAGAGGCGGTCTTCCGCGAGTTCCTGGTCGCGATCCTGCTGCACAATGAGGCGGTCGCCGACCGGCTCGGCCTGCAGCCGGTCGACGTCGCCGCCACCATGCTGCTGGAAACGCGCGGGCCACTCGCCGTAGGAGCGATCGCCGAGGAGCTGGGGCTGCCGTCCGCCTCCACCACCCGGCTGATCGACAGGTTGGAGAAGGCGGGGTACGTACGACGGGTCCGGAGCGAACGGGATCGGCGCATGGTCACCGTGGAGCTCGTCGAGGGCGGGATGGACGATTACGACGCCGCCTGCGCGGCGTCCCGGCGGCACCTGGATGCGCTCGCCATGCACTACGGGCCGGAACAGGTGCCGTTGCTCCTGGACATGTTCACCCGCGTCGCCGTGGCCTACCGGTCGGCGACCAAGGAACTACGGCAGGACCCGACCTGAAAGCCACCCGCAGCCAGGGCTAGGCGCTGCGAAGAAGCCGCGAATGGCCGCTGCCCGCCCGCGGTCAGGCATCGTGGCCTCCTCGGAGTCCGCAGTCAGGCATCGTGGCCTCCTGGGACGTCGCGGGCGCGGTAGGTGGCTTCGATCGTCCGGCCGTCGTGCAGACCCCAGCTGACGACCCGCGACGGATACAGGCGGATCAGCGGGGCGTCGCCCGCGATCGCCTCGGCGCGGCCCCGGATCTCGATCCCCCGCGGCCGCCATGGCGGCAGCACGTCGTCGATCACCAGGGCGGCGCGGCCGGTGCGTGCGACGTCCCTGAACTTCTTCGACCGGACCAGGTTGCGGCCGCCGATCTCGACGACGGTGCCGGTGGTGTCCAGCGATCAGCCGACAGGCGCGACGTGCGGCGTGCCGTCGGGGCCGACGGTGGCCAGCCGCCCCAGCAGCCGTTCGCCGCGCAGGTAGGCGAGTTCAGGAGCGCTGAAGAAGCTCATACGTGGACACTCCGTCGTACGGCGAACGGTGAGATGACCATCCCGACTCCCTGCGCCGCTCCACCGCGGCGAGCGCGGCGAACAGCAGCAGGCCCAGCGCGAAGAGGCCGAGCACCCATGCCGACGTCCACCCCCACGAGGGACCCTGAGTGAGGGCGAGCAGCACCGAGACCAGGCCGAGGGCGAGGAGGGAGGCCCCGGGCAGGTCGAGGCGGCTGGCCGGCATGGGTGCGATCATGACCCCTCTTAGTTCGGGCAACGAATAGTTGGTCGCACGAACTAGATTAGTTGGCACCACGAATCATCGTCAACGCCGCGCGCACCCCACCCGCTGCAGAGGTCCGGCTCAGTGCGTCCTGAGCACGGCAAACGCTGCCAGCTGCGGCACTAGGCACGAGAGCCGGCGCGCAAGACGACGAACAGCCCCCGTGCGCGGCTGCCATCCGGCATGTGCCAGGATCCGGCGACGTGGCCAGTCGCTTCCGACGGAAGGAGGGGCCCGCCGTCCGGGGCGGGGCGCAGGACCCGGTGCAAGCGGAGGGTCGTGCCAAGCGGCGCAGGCAGCTCGGTGCCCTCTTGGTCGTCGGTGGCGGTGGTGAAGTCCGTCGGAGCGAGGCCGTCACCCAGGTAGGAGCGGGTGACCTCCCGGTCGGGGATGTCGCTGGTGTTCTGATCCTGGGCCTGGACCCGCCCCTCGATCAGGGCCAGCAACTGGGCGACCAGCACCGGGTCGTGGCAGCCATCGTAGGCCCAGCGCCGCCCCAGCACACCGTGCTCCATGGTGCCGACGAGTGCGTGCTCCGCCCCGTCGAGCGGGGCACCGCGATAGGTGAGCGGCACCAGGTAGGTGGTCGGGTGAGTGCCGGAGGCGTCGGCGACCACCATGAACTCGATCCCGACCTCACCCTCCGGGTCGTCCAGCCGGAAGCCGCCGGCCTTGGCCAGGTTCGGTTCGCCCGCGCCGCCGCGGTACCACGGCCGGGAGGGTAGCCAGGAGGTGAGCAGTTCCAGCTTGGTCGGCTTGAGGGTGGTGTGGTGAATGACGGCCATGCTGAGGATTCTCTTCCGTTGAGCGGGTACGACCTTGGCAATCTTCCCATCTGCCGGAAAAGCGGTTCTTCGGCCGACAAAATCTACGAGGCAGGCCCTGGCACGCCTCCACGACCTGCGGCTAGATGGTTGAGAGTCGTGCGCCGTAGATCTCTGGGAACTCGCGCACGATCACGGCCACCGTCTGCTCGGGCGTCATTCCTGTGCCGTCGACGGCGAGGTAGCGATAGCCGTCCTGATCGGCCGCGAGCGTCGTGTCGACGGTGTCGAATTGATCCACACTGTCGCGCCACTCCTGTGTGGTCCGCTTGGCGCGGGTGAGGCGCCGGTGCTGCCGTTCCTCTGGCTGCACGAGCAACTGGACCATGAACACCTCGTCAGCTTCCGGGACGAGCTCGCGAAAGCGCAGAAAGTCATCGCGTGTTCTGAAGAAACTCCCCGCGATGACATTCTCGAAGCCGGCACCCCAGTAGTTGCGAACGAGGGCGGCAACGTTGGCTCGAAGCAATTGCCAGAACGCGTCGTCGAAGAGACATGGATTGACCTGGCCCAAGTCTTCGGCATCGATCCGTGCGCCGTTCGGCGTGTGGGGCAACAGAGCGCGGACGATCGTAGTCTTACCCGCGCCCTCTTGCCCCGAGACAAGGATCAGGCGACGCGCGGCAGGGCGGCCTGGATGTGGGGTTTGATCGGAGCTGGTCACGACCTTCCACCCTCCCACAAGAGCCACGGAACCCGTGCCAGTCCGGGAAGCCGAGATCGGCGGGCATCCCGTCGAAGATCTACGGGACAGGCACTCTAGGTAGCTGGTGTTTTTTGATCTATCTCGTGTCGGTCTCTCCTCGTGTGCCAAGGTGATCGATGTAGGTCACCGGGCGTGGGGAGAGATC
>NZ_JBITMP010000102.1:0-14113 GCF_044466425.1 Nonomuraea sp. NPDC049400 | reverse complement strand
GACTCGGCGAACCCCATGAACCCGGCCACGGCCGCCACCAGCGGAAACGGCAAGCCGCCGGCCGCGCGCACCCATTCAACGACCCAGTCCATTGGGCCCCCCGATCGCCGAGCATGAAGATCGATTATGCCCTGCCCAAGAGTGCTTGCGATTCTCGCTGACATATGCCTCAACTCGGCAGCGCACCGCAACCACACCTTGTTCGACGAGCCGTGCTTCGTTCCTCAGCACGGCTCGTCGATCGCCCCCAGCAACCCATGGCGGTGCCCAGCCACACTGTGGCGATCGTAAGGGCTGTATCTGTGTGGCGGTGCGGCAACCCAGGCGGGAGTGTTCGGTCTGTATGGCGCGGTAGGCGTGCGGTGCGCGGCCCGGTGTCCCGCGGCCGTCCGGGACTGGCCCCCCCGGGGTCGCCTCCCTGTTGTTCTTGGGTGGGAATACCGCAGGTCAGCAGCCTCGCCAGGATTCGTAGCCCCGGACCGGACAGACAGTAACCACCCGCCCGCCGGCCGGCCCGGCCACCGTGGAATGGCCTGCCGGTCTGCCGGGGCGTCGGCCTGCGGGGACGCCGGGTGCTGGTCGCCGGTCGGCTGGCCCGCTCGTCCGCTGGTCGCCTGGCAGCCCGTCCGTCGGTTCGCCCGTTCGGAGCCGACGACGTGACCACCCCCGGCGACCACTTCCAGGCTGGGCTCACCGCGCTACTGCGCGACTTCGAGCAGCTCACTCCCCTGACCCCGCCTCTGCACGTTGTCCAAGCCATCACCACGACCGCGCAAGCTCATTGAACTGTGCCGCTCACCAAGAGAGCTTTCTCCTTGCATAGACACTGTCTACCACCTATCGAAGACAGTGTCTATGCAACTGCGGATCCGGCAAGCTCCGCAAAAGCCGCAGCAGCGTCGAGCGGCCCACCGCACAGGCCAGGCGGGCGGTATGACGGGCACCGGGACGACCACCCAGAGCCAGCGCCACCGTCCGCAGCCCTACTGCGCGCCGGCCGTGCCTGCTGGTCAGTCCGGGAACCTGCTCGGCGAAGGTCTGCTTGTCACAGGCGGGGGTTGTCGCAGAAGAAACGGCGCACCCGTACCTGGACCGGCACCTCCTGCCCGGCCACCGGCAGATCCGACAGGCACCGCTCATAACGGCTATGAACCCGCACCGACTCCCATCCGCAGGCCGGACATTCGCCCTTCGGCTCCGTCGTCGCGGCCTTCACCCGCACGGTCGCGCCCATGCAGTCCACCCGCTCGACACGAACGGCGGCAAGGTGCGGGAACACGACCGCCAACAGCTCCATGATCGACACAGAGCAGCGTCCCGATACCGGCACCGGCCCGTATCCAGCTCAACATAATCGTGATCTTGGAAGTATGGCCAATCACGGAAAGTGGGCCAGACCCACACGCACTCGGCCGTTGACAAACGGTGGGCGCCTGGTCGTAACCAACATAAATGGCGACTGGAACGACCCGATGACCACGTTCGTCAAGCCGTTCCAGGCGCGGTTCTGCCCCCGATGAGAACCCCATGGTTCCCTTCCTCGTCGTCGCTGCCAGGGGGGTTTTGAGCAGCGCTGCCCGCGTGTCCTCACCGCCCTATGACCCGGCAAGGCCAAGACGGTCACGTTCTGCGAGAGCCCGGCGGTGCGATTCCCACGGACGGCCCGACCTGAGCGGCATTCGGCGCCCGACGCCGAGGATCGGAATGTCCGGTCCAGCGAGGGACAAGGCTTCGTCGCCCACCCCGCAACAGGAGAGATTCCAGCTGTTCAGTAACTTCTGTCCCATGCAGCAGACCACCGAGCACCACTTCGACCAGGACACCCGGCCCACCCCGGCAGGCAGCGACACCTACACCGCCAAGCTCACCGACCGCTGGAACACGGCCACCGGCAACCCCAACGGCGGCTACCTGATGGCCGTGGGTGTTCGCGCACTGCAGCAGCACTCTGAGTTCCCCGACCCGCTGGTGGCATCGGCGTTCTTCCTCCGGCCAGGGACACCCGGAGAAGCACAGATCCATGTCGAGACGGCCCGCCGAGGACGCCGGACCTCCACCAGCGAGGCCCGGATACACCAAGACGGCAAGGAAATCTTGCGCATCGTCGCCACCTTCGCAGACCTCGACCAAGCCGACGGCCGAACCCTCTCCTTGGCGACCATGCCCGACCTGCCCACGCCGGACGAGCTCGTTGATCCGCTGGCCGACATCGCCCTGCCCGGCATCACCGTCGCCGATCGGGTCGAATACCGTGTGACCCAGCCGCCCGGATGGTTGCTCGGACAGCCCAGCGGCGACCCGAGCATGACCTTCTGGATGAGGTTCGCCGACGGCCGCGAACCCGACCTGGTGAGCCTGCCATTCCTGGCCGACGCCGCCTACCCGGCCGTCATGGAACTCGGTGAACTCCCCTCCGCCACCATCGAACTGACCATCCATCTGCGGAACCGGCCCGCACCTGGCTGGCTGGCCTGCCAGATCAACACCCGGCACCTCACCGGCGGTTTCCACGAAGAAGACTGCGACATCTGGGACTCCCAAGGCACTTTGGTCGCCCAGTCCCGGCAACTCGCCATCCTCCAATAGCAGCACGCTCACAGGGTGGCCGCGACGGCGCGCGCCTGGCCGGTCCACCCCCGCCTGGGCACCTGGTGCGCCGGCTACGGCGCGCGGCCGGGGTGCCGGTACGCGACCTCGGCCCCATACGGGCCTGCCGCCGCACCGCCCTGCTCGGTCTGCAGCCGGCCGACCGGCGCTTCGGCTACCCCTGGAGATGGTGTTGCGGGCCGCCGCCGCCGGCTGGCGGGTCGCGGAGACCGACGTGGACTACTTCCCGTGCGCCGGCCGCTCCAAGGTCACCGGCACCGTACGCGGAACCCTGCGGGCCATAAAGGACATACGCGCGGTACTCGCCGCCCATCAAGGGCAGCGTACGACCATCCCCGCATAGGACAGATTCCCGCCGAAGCCGAACAGCAGCATCGGCTCCCCGCGCCGCACCACCCCCTGCTCCAGCAACTTCGACAGGGCCAGCGGAACGCTGGCGGCCGAGGTGTTCCCGGACTCCACCACGTCCCGCGCGATCACCGCGTTGACCGCGCCGAGCTTCTTGGCGATCGGCTCGATGATGCGCAGGTTCGCCTGGTGCAGCACCACCGCGGCCAGGTCCTCGGGGCGTACGCCGCCGCGCTCGCAGGCCCGCCGGGCGATCTCGGGCAGCCGGGTGGTGGCCCAGCGGTAGACGGTCTGACCGTCCTGGGAGAAGCGCGTGGGCGTGCCCTCGATGCGTACGGCGGTGCCGAGTTCCGGCGCCGACCCCCACACCACGGGCCCGATCTCCGCCTCCGGGGCCGCGCTGACCACGGCCGCCCCCGCTCCGTCGCCGGTCAGGACGCACGTGGTCCGGTCGGTCCAGTCGGTGACCGCCGTCATCTTGTCCGCGCCGACAACCAGGGCGTTCGTGGCCGCGCCCGCGCGGATCGTGTGGTCGGCCACGGCAAGGGCGTGGGTGAAGCCCGAGCACGAGACCCCGACGTCCATCAGGGCGGCGGCGGACACGCCGAGACGGGCCGCGACGCGGGAGGCGATGTTGGGTGCGCGCTCGGTCTGCGTGCAGGTGGCGATCAGTACGAGGTCGATGCCGGCCGGGTCCAGGCCGCTACCGGCCAAGGCCTTGGCGGCGGCGTGCCCGGCCAGGTCGGCCACGCTCTCGCCGAACTCGGCCACGTGCCGCGTGCGGATACCGACCCGCTGCCTGATCCACTCGTCGCTGGTGTCCACCATGCCAGCCAAATCGTCATTGGTCAGGACCTTGGCAGGCTGGTAGTGGCCTGTGGATACAAGTCGTGATCCGCTCATGCCGCCGAACTATAGCAACCGAACGTTCGGACGCTAAAGTGGCCGCATGAGTCCGCGCAGATCCGTCGCCGAGGCACTCGGCACCCGTACGGCCATTCTCGACCGCTCGGTCGCCATCGCCTCCACCGAAGGGCTGGAAGGGCTGACCATCGGCCGCCTCGCCCTCGACCTGGGCATGAGCAAGTCAGGCGTGCTCGGGCACTTCGGCTCCAAGGAGATGCTGCAGCTCGCGGTGCTCGACCGGGCGGCAGAGGTGTTCCGCGCCGAGGTCTGGGAGCCCGCCCTGCCCGCCGAGCCCGGCCTGCCCCGGCTGCGCGCGCTCTGCGAGGCGTGGATCTCCTACCTGGAGCGCGGGGTCTTCCCCGGCGGGTGCTTCTTCGTGGCGGCGGCCCACGAGTTCGACGGTAGGAAGGGGCCGGTGCGCGACGCGGTCGCGGCCCTGTTCGACGCCTGGCGCGAGCGGTTGCGTAAGGAGGCGCGGCGCGCCGTGGGGGCCGGAGACCTGCCCGTGGACACGGACGCCGACCAGCTGGCGTTCGAGCTGCTCGGCGTGGTCATGGCGCTCAACCACGCGATCCAGCTGCACCACGACCCCGAAGCCGCGGCGCTGGCCCGCCGCGCCGTACGCGGACGTCTAGGGGGGCTAGCGGTGGTTCGTTGAATCAAAGGTGGGGCCGGGATCTCGGCCAACCGCGGGAACCGTCCCAGCCGCTGACAGCACTTCAGCCACACCATCAGCGTCGATCAGGCGCCGTCGGCTTCGTCGACTACGTGGCCTTGTGAAGTGATGAGGTTGGGGTCGTGCCGGTGTCGGGCACGGTGAGTCAGCCGTGTGCTCGTACCAGGGGAAGGAACACCTGGTCGACGATCTCGGTCAGGACGCTGTCCGGGACGGTGGTCACGCCATTGAGCGCGTACTCGTTGCGGAGCAGGTCGACCGCGACGGTGGCCACCCGTGGCGTTAGCGCTGCGGGGCCGACGTCACCGCGGGCGGAGGCGCGTGCCAGGATGGTCAGCCAGGGCCCGACGCTCGCGCGGCCGAGTTGTTCGCGTAGTTCCCGCATCCGCTCGGGGTCGGCCTGGATGTCGGCCAGCAGTTCGCTAAGGATCTTGCCCACCGGCGATGACATCCGGTCGTTGGCACGGGTGAGCAGGGCGAGCGCATCCGAGCGAAGATCGCCGGTGTCAGGGGTGTCCTCGGGGTCGGCCGGGAGCATCCGCCGGTAGGCGGCGACGCACAGCGCCGCGCGGCTTGGCCAGCGCCGGTAGATGACGTTCTTGGCGGTACCGGCGCGCGCGGCGACGCCGTCCATGGTCAGGTTCAGGTAACCGACCTCGGCCAGTTCTTCGACTGCTGCCCGCAGGATGGCCTGCTCCAACGCGGCGCCGCGCCGGCGGGTCGCCTTGGGTGCCGCCTCCTCGATCACGTTCCTGGTGTCGTGATCGGATCCGCTGTCGCGGTCAACCATCACCCATCCTCTCAATTGGACACCCAAAGTATCCCACATTCCGATGACTCGTCAGGCACAAGAGGCATGTAAGCTACTTTCAGTATCTTATTTCGGATGGCGAGCACGCCGGTCAGAGAGGCTTCTTCATGGATAGACGCGCGCTCCTCATGGGGCTGCTGTGGGACGTCGGCCTGCCGGCCATCGTCTTCTACGTGTGCCGGGCACTCGGGTTCGACGTCTTGCTCGCCCTGGCCGTCGGCGGGCTGGCGGCTCTCATCCGGGTGGGCTTCATCGCCGTGGTCCGGCATCGGCTGGACGGCCTCGCCGCCCTCGTCGGCGTCACTTTCGCACTGCTGCTGGCCGTATCGCTGCTGACCGGCGACCCCCGGATTCTGCTGGCCAGGGAGTCGATCCTGTCCGGCGCGGCGGGTCTCCTCCTGGTGGGCTCGTGCGCGATCGGCCGTCCGGTCCTGTACACCCTCCTCCGGCGTCTCAACGCCGGCAAAGACGAGATGCTGGCGCAACTGGACGAGCGGTGGCGAACCCAGCCCACCTTCCGCAGGCACTTCGTCCTGCTCAGCACAGTGATCGGGGGCGTGCTCCTCACCGAGTCCATCGTCCGGCTGCTGCTCATCTACCTCCTGCCGATCGACGTCATGGCCGCCTTGTCGCCGACACTGCAGATCGGCACCATCGCACTGCTGATCTGTTGGGTGCTGTGGTATCGCGGTCGGGGGCAGCGTGCCGTGGCGGCCGACCGCCTGACCCCACGAGCGGACTCGGAGAGGCCTCGTGCGCGGTAAGGGAATCAACTACGACACCGGCGCTCGCCTGTCGACCGGGTGGACCCGGGAGGCGTTCGACTCCCCGATCGTGCGCGAGGAGATGCGGGTCATCGCGGGCGATCTGCACTGCAACGCGGTGCGGATCTCCGGCAGCGACCCGGACCGGCTGACCATCGCGGCCGAGTATGCGGCTAAGGCCGGACTCGAGGTGTGGTTCGCGCCGTTCCCGTGCGACCTGACCGCCGGACAGATGCTGCCGCTGTTCGCCGAATGCGCCACCCGCGCCGAGAACCTGCGCCGGGACGGCGCCGACGTCGTTCTGGTCGTCGGAGGGGAGCTGAGCATCTTCGCCCGCGGCTTCCTGCCCGGGGACGACCTCTTCGCGCGCACCGCTCTGCTCACCAGCCCCGGACCGGACCTGCGGAGCCTGCTCGGCGCCGTCCCAGCTCGGCTCAACACCTTTCTGGCCGAGGCCGTCGACACGGTCCGCCCGAGATTCGGCGGCAAGGTCACCTATGCCTCCTTGCCGTTCGAGCGTGTGGACTGGACACCCTTCGACTACGTCGCCGCCGACGCCTACCGCGCGGCGCACAACGCCGCGAACTTCCGTGAGCAGCTCCGTGATTTGCACCGCCACGGCCTGCCCGTGGTGGTCACCGAGTTCGGCTGCTGCACCTACCGCGGCGCCGCGGATCAGGGTGCGCGCGGCTGGCTGGTCGTCGACCGCGACCACGAGCCGTGGCGGCTGGACGGCGACTACCACCGCGACGAAGACGAGCAGGCCACCTATCTTCGTGACCTCTTGCACATCTTCGAGCAGGAGAACGTGGATAGTGCCTTCTGGTTCACCTTCGCCGGCTACAAATATCCCCACCACGCCGATCCCCGTTACGACCTCGATCTGGCCTCCTACGGAGTCGTCAAGCTCGCCCCGGACATGAGCTGGGAGCCCAAGGCGTCCTTCCAGGCCCTCGCCGCCGAGCACGGCAAGGCGAGCAAGTCCTAGAACACATCTAATGCCCTGACATAGGGCTTTCGAGATCGGAGAACCATGGTTATTCGTCTGGCTGTCATCGGTGCAGTACTCGTCGTCGGAGGTCTGATCAACATCGGTGGATTCGGAAAGTTCACCGTCCCGCTCGGAGTCGTTGTGCTGCTCGGCAGCGGCGTCCTCTGGCTCGTCCGCAATCGGAACTTCTCAACGCGGCGCAAATAACGCGGTCACCTTGGGTGAGGGGTGGAACTACCGGTGCAGGCTCTCCGGCTTCTTGCAGCGGGACTTATCATCAGCATCAGCAGGCTAGAGATGATCGCGGATCTCCCGGCGGTGCAGCTCAATCGTGCGGCCTGACCACTCCCAGGCCCAACGCGCTGGCGGTCAGATCACCTGTACCGGCCACATCACGGGGAGCTGATGACGTTCCCATAGTGGCGAAATCCCAGGAGTGGTCTGGCGGCTCGCCGCATGTTGCTCAACTCGCCCGAGTAGAACCTGCTCGCCCGCAGCGCCGACGAAGCGGGCGGCCGGCTCGAGCCGCTGATCGCGGCCCCGCTCACTGTCGCCCTTGCCCCACGTTGCTGCCTGACAGGTCGGTAGACACTGATCGGCGCCTGGTTTCATCGTCGAGTCGTTCGGATGATCACATCGGCAACCTGGTCGATGTCGTGCGATGTGAGGTCCGCGCGTGTGGACAGTCGCAGTCGTGAGATCCCGTCCGGGACCGATGGCGGGCGGAAGCAGCCGACGGCGATGCCGGCGTCCCTGCAGGCGGCGGTCCAGCGTACGGCGGTTTCGGCGTTCTCGGCGCGTACGGACAAGACGCATGCCGCGGGCTGTGGCGTGTCCAGCCCTGCCGAGGCGAGCCTGGCGTGCAGTTCGCGTGCGGTGTTGCGGGCCTTGGACGGGCGCTCGGGGTCGCGGCGCAGCAGGCGGAGGCCTGCCAGTGCGGCGGCGGTGGCCGCGGGGGCGAGTCCGGTGTCGAAGATGAAGGTTCTGGCGGTGTTGATCAGGTGGTCGATCACGCGGGCCGGGCCGAGCACCGCTCCGCCCTGGCTGCCCAGCGCTTTGGACAGTGTGATCGTGCAGACGATGTCAGGTGCGCCGGCGAGCCCCGCGGCGGCCGCCGCTCCGCGCCCGCCTGTCCCCAGCACGCCGAATCCGTGCGCGTCGTCCACGATCACGGCCGCTCCGACATCACCTCCGGCCTCGGCCAGGTCGGTCAACGGCATGGCGTCGCCGTCCACGGAGAAGACCGATTCGGTCACGACGACGGTACGGCCGTCATGGTGTTGCAGGGCCTTGGCCGCCGCGGCGGGGTCGGCGTGGGGGACGATGATGGTTTCCGCTCGCGACAGCCGGCAGCCGTCGATCAGCGAGGCGTGGTTGTGGCGGTCGGAGGAGATCAGGGCGCCTGGGCCGGTCAGTGCGGTGACGGCGGCCAGGTTTGCCGCGTATCCGGAGGCGAAGACCAGCGCCGCCTCGAAGCCGGTGAAGTCCGCGAGCTCCGCTTCCAGCGCGGCGTGCAGTTCGGTCGTTCCTGTGACGAGCCGCGAGCCCGTGGCCCCGGCTCCCCAGCGCGTCGCCGCCTCGGCGGCGGCGCGCGTGATCTCGGGGTGCCTGGCCAGGCCCAGATAGTCGTTGGAGGCCAGATCAAGCAGCGCCGAGTCGGCGGGCCGTGGGCGTAGGGCGCGGACCAGACCGGCGCGGCGGCGCTGGTCGGTCTGTACGTCGATCCAGTCGAATGGGTTGGGGCGCATGGCCAGGGAATCTAGCCCGGGTGTGAACGGGGCCGTGGTAGAGCCGTTCTACAACATTGACTGAATGATCTTGTCCGGGTCGGCCATCGGGTGTCGCCGACGGCCTGGCGGAGGATCGAGGCATGGAACTGTTGACCACACTGGTGGACAAGGGGCTGCGCGGACAGACGCCGACGCGCGAGGAGGCCCTGGCCGTGCTGGCGACCTGCGACGACGAACTGCTCGATGTGGTGGCCGCGGCCGGGAAGGTGCGGCGAATGTGGTTCGGCCGTCGGGTCAAGCTCAACTACCTCGTCAACCTGAAGTCGGGCCTGTGTCCTGAGGACTGCTCGTACTGCTCCCAGCGGCTGGGCTCGAAAGCAGAGATCCTCACCTACAGCTGGCTCAAGCCGCACGAGGCCGCCGCCGCGGCTGAGGCGGGGACGGAGAGCGGCGCCAAGCGCGTGTGCCTGGTGGCCAGCGGGCGCGGCCCCACCGACCGGGACGTCGAGCGGGTCGTCAGCACCATTGAGGCGATCAAGGAGCGCAGTCCCGACGTGGAGATCTGCGCATGCCTGGGGCTGCTGTCACAGCAGCAGGCCGCGCGGTTGCGCGAGGCGGGCGTCCACGCCTACAGCCACAACCTCAACACCTCTGAGGACCAGTACGGCAAGATCTGCACCACGCACGGATTCGCTGATCGGGTGGACACCGTCCGGCGTTCGCGTGAGGCGGGCATGTCGGCCTGCTCCGGCCTGATCGCCGGGATGGGCGAGAGCGACGCCGACCTGGTGGACGTGGCCTTCGCGCTGCGAGAACTCGACGTGGACTCGGTGCCGGTGAACTTCCTCATCCCCTTCCAGGGGACCCCGCTGTCACAGACGTGGGAGCTCACCCCGCAGCGGTGCCTGCGGATCCTGGCGATGGTGCGCTTCGTCTGCCCGGACGTGGAGGTCCGCCTCGCCGGTGGCAGGGAGATCCACCTGCGCAGCCTGCAGCCCCTGGCCCTGCACATCGTCAACTCGATCTTCCTCGGCGACTACCTGACCAGCGAGGGGCAGCCGGGCAAGGCCGATCTTGAGATGATCAAGGACGCGGGATTCGTGGTGGAGGAAACCGGATCCGCCACGCTGCCCGAGCACCGCGGCGCGGCCGCGCCCGCCCCGCATGGCAAGCACGGTGACGCGCCGACCGCCGAGTCCGCACGCACCGACCTGGTGGCGCTGCGCCGCCGCGGCGCCGGTACCGACCTGGCGCCCAATGCGTGACCCGCGACACGTCCAGAAGCTGCTGGAGCTGGACCAGGCCCACGTGTGGCATCCATACGCGCCGATGCCGGGCCGCGAGACCCCGCTGCTGGTGGAATCGGCCTCCGGGGTGCGGCTGCGGCTGGCCGAGCCGATCGAGGGCCAGCGGGAACTGGTGGACGCGATGTCCTCCTGGTGGGCCGCCATCCACGGCTATGGGCACCCCGTCCTGGACGCCGCAGTATGCGACCAGCTGGGCCGGATGAGCCACGTGATGTTCGGCGGACTCACCCACGAGCCCGCGATCCGCCTCGCCACCCGCCTGGCGGAGATGACCCCAGATCCGCTGGAGCACGTCTTCCTGGTCGACTCGGGCTCGGTCGCGGTCGAGGTGGCGGTCAAGATGTGCCTGCAGTACTGGCGGTCGCTCGGCCATCCGGACAAACAACGCCTGCTGACCTGGCGTGGCGGGTACCACGGCGACACCTTCCAGCCGATGTCCGTGTGCGACCCCGAGGGCGGCATGCACTCCCTGTGGACCGGCGTGCTGCCGCGACAGGTCTTCGCCGACGCCCCGCCCGCGGGTTTCGACGCCGGGCCCGACCCCGCCTACACCGCGCATCTGGCCGAGCTGATCGAACGGCACGCGCACGAGGTGGCGGCCGTCATCGTCGAACCGGTGGTGCAGAACGCGGGCGGCATGCGCTTCCTGTCACCCGGCTATCTGCGGGTACTGCGCGAGCTGTGCGACACGCACGGGGTCCTGCTCGTGTTCGACGAGATCGCCACCGGCTTCGGCCGGACCGGCGCGCTGTTCGCCGCCGGCCACGCGGGCGTCGCACCGGACGTGATGTGCGTGGGCAAGGCGCTCACCGGCGGCTATCTCAGCATGGCCGCCACCGTGTGCACCTCCAAGGTGGCGCACGGCATCGGCCGCGGTGACTTCCCCGTGCTCGCCCACGGCCCCACGTTCATGGGCAACCCGCTCGCCGCCGCCGTCGCGGGCGCCTCACTCGACCTCCTGGCGGACGGGGCCTGGCAGGCCCAGGTCAAACGGATCGAGACGGGACTGCGGTCCGGGCTCGCCCCCGCGCGCGGGCTGAGCGGGGTGCGCGACGTCCGCGTGCTCGGCGCCATCGGCGTCGTCCAGCTCGACCACGACGTCGACAAGGTCGCCGCCACCCGCGCCGCCGCACGACACGGTGTGTGGGTACGCCCGTTCAGAGATCTCGTCTACACCATGCCGCCCTACGTCATCGACGACGCCGACCTCGGCCGCATCACCACCGCGATCGTCGCGGCCGCCGCGGCCGGCTGACACCTCCGGAGGGGAACGTCCTCATGCGTGTCCTGATCATCACCGGCACCGGGACTGAGATCGGCAAGACCGTGGTCACCGCCGCCATCGCGTCCCTGGCGGTCGCGGCGGGCCGCCGCGTCGCCGTACTGAAACCGGCTCAAGCCGGGCTGGTCCCCGGGGAACTCTGCGACGTGGACGAGGTCGCCCGCCTGGCCGGCCCCGTCACCCGCAGCGAGCTGGCCCGCTACCCCGAACCGCTCGCGCCGGCCACCGGCGCCCGCAGAAGCGGCCTCCCGCCTGTCTGCCCCCGTCGAGCCGCGGAAGAGGCCGCCCGACTCGCAGAAGGTCACGACCTCGTCCTGGTCGAAGGCGCAGGCGGCCTCCTCGTACGCTACGACCGAGAAGGCCGCACCATCGCCGACGTCCCCGTCGCACTGCGCGACCTCGGCGTGGACGTCTCCGTTCTGATGGTCACCACCGCCGGACTGGGCACCCTCAACACCACGGCGCTGACCGCGGAAGCGCTACGCACCCGCGGTCTGCCTCTGGACGGCCTGGTCATCGGCAGCTGGCCCGCCGCCCCCGATCTGGCCGCCTGCTGCAACCTGACCGACCTGCCGGCCGTGGCGAACGCCCCCCTCCTGGGCGCCCTGCCGGAACGCTGCGCGAAACACGATCGAAAAGCGTTCCTCCCCATAGCCCGCGCCTACCTCGCCCCGGAACTCGGCGGCACCTGGAGCCACCGCGCCTTCCTCGCCCAACATCCCGAACCCAGTCGAATATGAGAGGCCGCCAGTATCAGTAGACAGAGTCTTCAAGACGGGCAACGACAGACCTTCTCAACCGTCACCGTCACGTTTCGGATCTCCCACGGCCGGCGACCTCATGGCACACGTTCCACACCCCACGGGCATCGACCCGCGGGCCCAAAGAACAGGATCGCGATGACGGCACGGATCATCACTCCCCGGGGGCGTGGGTTCCTCCTGTTCGACTCCCACCCCGCTGGATGCGCCAAGGTCGTCCAGGACATGCACGATCAAGTCGCCCCCGCGACGATGCATGACCGCCCGACCGCCTTGATCATCGGTTCCAGTGCCGGGTACGGCCTGGCCGCCACCATCGCCGGGATCCGCCGATACGGGATCCAGGGTGTCGGCCTGTGCTTCGAACGACCGCCGACCGACCGGCGCACGGCCACCGCAGGCTGGTACCGCACCCTCTCAACCGCCGAGCTGGCTGCCGGGGCCGGCAGCGACTTCTCCTTCGTCAACGGCGACGCCTTCACCGACGACACCAAGCAGCAGGTGCTCGACCTGCTCGGCACCAAGTTCGACGGCGGCATCGACTACCTGATCTACAGCGTCGCCGCGCCACGCCGTACCCACCCCGTCTCCGGCCAGACCCACCAGTCGGTGCTCAAACCCATCGGCCAGGGCTACGGCACCAAGACTCTGGACTTCAGCAGGGACGTGCCGACGCTGAAGGACATCTGGATCGACCCGGCCACCGACGCCGAGAAGGCCGACACGATCAAGGTCATGGGCGGCGAGGACTGGGCCCGGTGGGTGGACGCCCTGGCCGCCCGCCGCTTGCTCCGCCCCGGCTTCACCACGGTGGCGCTGTCCTACATCGGCTCGCACCTCACCTCGCAGATCTACCGTCAGGGCACGATCGGCGCCGCGAAGGCCCACCTGGAAGGCACCGCGCTCACCATCGAGGGCGTACTGAGCGGAGTCGACGGACGGGCGCTGACGTCGGTCAACGGCGCGGCCGTGACGCAGGCTTCCACCGCGATCCCGGGAACCGCCCTCTACACCAGCCTGCTGCGCGGCGTCCTCGGCGCCACCATGCAGTCCCCCATCGCCCAGGCAGTGGACATGTGGGACCAGCTCACCGGCGCCCACGAGCTCCAACTGGACGAGGAGAGCCGGCTCCGCCTCGACAGATGGGAGCTGCACCCTTCCGTCCAGGAACAGGTGACCGAAGGGTGGGAGAAGGCCACGCCCGACACCATCGCCGACCTGGCCGACATCGACTGGTTCACTACCGAAGTCCGCCGCTTGTACGGCTTCGCTGTGAACGGCGTGGACTACACCGCGCCCTGCGAGCCGGACCTCCCTTGGCCGACCCTGGGATAAGAACGCGGGAAAGAAATCTCCGATGGACGGTTCAACGCTGGTCGACGTGCCCGTGAACGCTGGCCGGCGTTCCCTCAACGCGTCGCAGCGAGGAATACCTCATCCCACCGATCAAGAATGGAGAAGTTCTTCGGCCACTTCGAGCGCCGACGCGTCACCCTGGGCGACTGCGACCGCGCCTACGGCACCGGCCGCGTTCACGAGCACGTCCCGTTGACCGAACTAACGAGGACCCAGCTGAACCTCGGTACGCGGCAACTGGGCGTGACCGAGCTGCTCGGCCGGTCTGGTCAGCTCACGTTTGCTACTGCATGTGACGGCCCGGTTCGGTTGTCATCCCTCTCGTCGGAGCAGATCGGCAGGCAGAGGTGGAGATGGCAGAGCCGGTGCCCGGGAACCGGGACAACTCACCAGAGCGCGGCCGCCGGAACACCGTGGAGCCGCGGTCATGATCTGTCACGATAGCCGCCGGAGCTGCGGTGCTGCGCACTGGACGCGAAGGCAGCAGGGACGCCGGGATCAGGCCGAGGCCGGCCAGGCCCGCCAGCACGACAAAAGAGGCGCCGGTCGCGGGCGCGGTCGTCGCCCCGCCGGC
>NZ_JBITMP010000101.1:0-14482 GCF_044466425.1 Nonomuraea sp. NPDC049400 | reverse complement strand
ATCGAATGAAACGCGGGAAACGATCAACGTCCCCTCGGGAAGCGATCTTCTGAGTACCTACTCCGCCCCAGGCCAGCGCTATTCGTGAACACCCCGGTGAGGTGCTGGTTGAAGCCGGTCCTGTCCGGTTGTCGGGGCAGCTGGTCGTTCCGGAGGAGGCTGCGGGGGTGGTGGTCTTCGTACACGGCAGTGGCAGCAGCCGGCAGAGTCCACGCAACCGGTACCTCGCCGGTGTCCTCTGGTCGGTAGCCGAGGGTGGGTCCAGGCGGGGACGACAGGGGAGTTGTCCCCGCCTGGCTGGCTTTCACTGCACATCCCGCGTGGCAGCCGCGGATCCAGCCCGGGCACGTCGCGGACCCGGCAGTCCGCCCCAGCACCGCAGGGGACGCGCCTGGCCCGCATAACGTTCCGCGCCCAACCGATTACCGCTTTACAGACCGGCGGGGTCTTCGCCCCCAGGCTGTTCGGTCGCTGTCCCTTGCCCGACCGGACAGCCTTCTCTATGTGAGCCTGTGGGATGACCTTCCCTGCTACATCAAGGCGCGCGCCAGTCGCCACGCTCCATATGCAGCCGGAACTGCGACCACCGTCGATACCAAGACTTCACCATGCTTGATGACGACGCAGAGTCAACCCCCGGAAACCGGGGCAGCATCACTGAGCGGCTCTGAGGAGCCGCCCACTGGCCTCGGCCTCATGCCACGTTCGGGGGAATATCGATGGAGATGCCTGTTGTCAACGCATGCCAAGTGGAGGCGTGCGCGTACAACACCGACCGCCGCTGCCACGCACTGGCCATCACCATAGGTGACGTCCGCCATGCCCACTGCGACACCTTCTTCAGCGCTCCAGCCAAAGGAGGCGATCCCACCGTCATAGGCCACGTCGGCGCATGCAAGATGTCCGATTGCCAGCACAACACCCAGTTTGCATGCCAGGCCCCCAACATCACGGTCGGTTACGTGGAGAACGCGGCGGACTGCCTCACCTATTCGCCCGCCTGAGCGGCAACTCAGGCCGAGTGGGACAGCGCAAAGCCGCGCCGCTGGCCGCCGTCAGCTGCGTGGTCACACGTATCACCTGGTACCTGGCACGCAGCAGATCGGCCTCCAACCGCCGGGCGACGTGTCGGCAGTCCTCGACAGCGCACACGATGTCGGGCCACTGACCCGCCCAAGCTGCCGCGTCCGCATGACCGTCCAGGGTCGCTCGAACGATGCGCTGAGCAAGCTTGCGGCCTATCCGATCGACGGCGACCAGAGCGAGGGTACCCTTGTGAGCATCGACGTCGATGAGGACCAACCGTTCTCCTGGTGTAGCCGTCCCGCCTGGGTATGTGCCGTTAACTGGACGCACCCTCGACGGCCGCGGTATCCCGGTCTCCTCGAGGCGGGGCACGCTCACTGTCATGATTCCGGGCTCGGGCTGCGTCTCTGACGGGCGCGTGACGGGCAGTTGTGTGGGGCGCGTAGGGCGAGGACGGCCATGTCGTCGTGACCATCGCTGGGATGCTGGGCGATCAGCGCTTCCACGAGGTCGTGCAGGGGCAGGTCGCCGTGGGCGGTGGCGATGGCGGCGAGACCTTCCATCCCCTCTTCGATCAGATGGTTGTGGTGTTCGATGAGCCCGTCTGTGAAGAAGATCACTACGGCGCCCGAGGGCAGGCGGTGGGCGTGGTCGTGGCGTGGCTGGGCGGTGTCGACGCCGAGGGGCAGGTCAGGGTCGGCGTACAGGTAGCGGGCCCGCTGCTCTGGGGCGATCAGCAATGGTGGAGGGTGGCCTGCGGTGCTCCAGCGCAGCATCCAGCCACGGGCTCCGGGTTCGATGCGGGCGAGGCATGCGGTGGTGACGGGGTTGTCGGTGATGGCGTGGAGGGCGCGGTCGAGCTGGGTGAGGACGACGCTCGGCGCGGTGCGCTGGTCGTAGAGGAAGGCACGCAGCATGTTGCGGGTCTGGGTCATGGCGGCGGCGGCCTGGAGATCGTGTCCGACGACGTCGCCGATGATTGCTGCGCAGGACTGGTCGGGCACCAGCATGGCGTCGTACCAGTCTCCGCCGACGTGGCCGGGGACGATGGCGGGGCGGTAGGTGGCGGCGGCGGCGAACGGTTCCATGTGCTCGGGGAGCTGTGGCAGCAGGAGCCGCTGGAAGCGCTCGGCGTCGCGGCGGGTTTCTTCGTGCAGGCGGGCATCGTCGATGGCCAGCCCGGCGGCGCTGGCCAGGGCGGCAATCAGAGCCTCGTCGTGTGCGCGGAAGGGTCGTCCGTCGAGCCGCTCGGAGACGTACAGGTTTCCGTAGATCTTGCCGCGGATGATGATCGGGGCTCCCAGCAGGGTGCGCATCGGTGGGTGCCCGGGCGGGAAGCCTACCGAGTCCGGGTGAGCGGAGATGTCGTCGACGCGTAGTGGTTCAGGGTGGGCGATCAGATGGCCGAGCAGGCCGCGCCCGTGGGGAAACTCCGTGCCGGCCAGTTCGGCCCTTTCCTGCTCGGACAGGCCCATGGGGATGAAGAGCGCGATGTTTTCGCCTTCCTCATCGAGTACGCCCAGCGCGCCATAGCGGGCGCCGGCCAGGTTCATCGCGGTGGACACGATCAAACCCAGCACGACGGACAGGTCCACCTCCCGGGCCAGGACGGCCTCATACAGGTCATGCAGCTGGTCCTGGGCCCGGGCCAATGACCGGAGTTGTTCGGCGATCTGTTCCAGCTCAGTGCCCAGGCGCAAACGCACCTGCTGCTGCGACCTTTCCTCTTCCCCAGCCATCTTCGCCGCCCGGTGGTTAGTCGCTTGGTGTCATGTGCCGGAACTACCCCTCTGACCAGTACTGATGCCCTTGTGCGTGCGCGGTTACAGCGTCATGGAACGACAGCCGTCGACAGAGATCGCGTTTCGAGCGGCATATGAATGGAGTCGAGAAGGGAGCCGGACGGAGTCGCTCCCCTGGTGCCGGTCATAGGCCGCACCACCGTCCGGCCCTCGCATGGGGTTGCCTCATGGAGGGACGGCACCCTCGCGTTCGGCGGCGGCAACGTGGGCCTTGACCGCGAAGAAGCTGTCCGGGGTCACCGAGATCGAATCGATCCCGGCGTCCACGAGGAACCGGGCGAAGTTCGGGTCGTCGCTGGGCCGCTGCCCGCAGAGCCCGACCTTGCAGCCATGGGCGTGTGCCGTGGAGATGAGATGCCGGATGCTCCGGGTGACCGCCGGGTTGGTCTCGTTGAACAGGTGTGCCAAGGATTCGGCGTCGCGATCTACTCCGAGTGTGAGCTGGGTGAGATCATTGCTGCCGATGGAGAAGCCGTCGAAGCGGGCCGAGAACTCGTCCGCCAGCACGATGTTGGCGGGAATCTCCGCCATGACATAGACCTCCAGCCCGTCATGGCCGCGCATGAGGTGTTCCTCAGCCATCACCTTGAGGACGTGGTCGGCTTCCTCCAGGGTTCGACAGAACGGGATCATCACGATGACGTTGGTCAGTCCCATCTCGTTACGAACCTTCCGGATGGCCCGGCACTCCAGAGCGAAGCCTTCCCGGTAGCCGGGACTGTAGTACCGGCTGGCTCCGCGCCAGCCGATCATGGGGTTCTCCTCGGTGGGCTCGAACGGCTCACCGCCGATGAGGCGGGCGTACTCGTTGGTCTTGAAATCGCTCATCCTCACCACGACCGGGTCGGGCCAGCGCGACGCCGCGATACGGGCGACGCCGTGGGCGAGGGTGTCGACGAAATAGCGGGGCTTGTCGTCGTATCCGCGGGTGAGCTCGTCGATCTTCCGCCTGGTGAACACGTCGAGCCGGTCAGGGTGGAGCAAGGCCATCGGATGGATCTTGACATGGTTGTTTACCACGAACTCGATGCGGGCCAGCCCGACGCCGTCGGCGGGCAACCTCCACCAGCGCAACGCCGCCGCTGGGTTGGCCAGGTTCAGCATGACCTTGGTGCGGGTCACGGGAAGCTCGCCGAGGTCGACATCACGTTCCTCGAAGGCGAGGCTCCCCTCGTACACGACGCCCTCGTCACCTTCCGCGCACGACACCGTGACCTGCAGGCCATCGGCGAGAACGCGAGTGGCCTCGCCGCACCCGACGACGGCGGGCACGCCCAGCTCGCGGCTGACGATGGCGGCGTGCGATGTCCTGCCACCGTGATCGGTGACGATCGCAGCCGCCCGCTTCATGATCGGCTCCCAGTCGGGGTCGGTGATCGCGGTGACCAGCACAGCCCCGGCCACAAACCGGTCCATCTCGCCCGAGTCATGCAGGTTGCACACCGCCCCCGCGGCAATGGCATCGCCGATCGCCAGCCCGCGAACCAACCGCGCACCGGCCTCGGCGAGACGGTACTCCCGCAACGTCGCGGCTTCCCTGCGGGCCTGCACCGTCTCGGGCCTCGCCTGGACCAGGAACAGCTCACCGGTGTAGCCGTCCTTGGCCCACTCCATGTCCATCGCGGTGCCGTAGTGCTCCTCGACCCGCACTGCCCAGCGGGCCAGCGTGAGTATCTCACCATCGTCCAGGACCTGCCCGAGGCGTTCCGTCGCGGAGGTATCGACTGTCCGCGTGCCGGTGGCCGCATAGACCGCCTTGCACTCCTTGCCACCTGTCTTGCGGGAGATGATGGGGCGCAGCTCTGTCCGGCCCAGGAGCGGCTTGAAGACCACGTACTCGTCGGGATCCACCTGACCGCTGACCACCGTCTCACCCAGGCCCCACGACGCGTTGATCAATACAGAGCGCGGAAAGCCGCTCTCGGTGTCGATCGAGAACATCACCCCGGCGCCGGCCCGGTCCGCGCGGACCATCCGTTGCACCCCGACCGACAACGCCACCGCCGAGTGGTCGAACCCGTGGTGCTCCCGATAGCTGATCGCCCGATCGGTGAACAGCGACGCATAGCACCTCCGGCAGGCGTCCAGCAGCGCCTCGCCACCCACAACGTTGAGGAACGTCTCCTGCTGGCCCGCGAAACTGGCCTCAGGAAGATCCTCCGCGGTAGCGCTGCTACGCACCGCCACCTCTGGGTTGTCCCGTCCCGCCGACGACGACGCGAGCTCACCGTACGCATCCAAGATCTCGCGAGCGAGCGCCGTAGGCAGTTCTGCGTCGAGGAACAGGCCCCGGATCGCCCGGCCGACCTCGCCGAGCTCGGCGCCCGCATGCAGCCGGGCGATGTGCCGGGTCACTTTCTCCCGCAAGCCGTTCGCCGTCACCAGCTCCCAATAGGCATCTGCCGTGGTCGCGAACCCCTCAGGTACCCGGATCCCGCTCTCGGCCAGATTCTGGATCATCTCTCCCAGCGAGGCGTTCTTCCCACCCACCAAGCCGACGTCGGACCGGGACAGCCGCGACAACCACACCACCCGACTCGTCATGGCGTACCCCTCACTCAGGTCGAGCTCTGTCCGCACCTCAGAACCAGTGACGAGAGCATCTACCTCCACCCCGGGATCCGGGGCGCATGCATAGCCCTCGATGCCCCCTACCCAGCCGAAGGTCCGAACAACGATGACCGAGCGGGCGGTCGTCACACGCCCGATATGCCCAGCAGCCCTCATCCCCTAGGACGGCGGTCCCTGAGCCACGGACCGCATCGCCCACCCCGTCCGCTCTCCCGGCGACCCCGTCTCGCTGGCGCCGCCCAGCCAGGGCACGGAAGGCATCGAAGTGGTCAGCCGCGCTCATGACCTCTCCTCCCATTCCCTCATCGACCTGCATCAGGGCCCCCTCCTGCTGGGGTGAACAGCCGCAAGCTCGTAGCCTGATGACAGTGAGGGGTACGACGAAGGCTGCATGATCTTTCGGAGGTGCTCTGGGATCTTCTCCGGCACAGGTCAGAGCACGGCGAGCGTCCGGAGGCCAGGACGACTGGACCCGGCTGTCACCCTTCCTGTCTGAAGCTGGGCCGGACCATCCAGCCTCTGAGGGCGGGTGAGGCGCATCGGCATCACCGTCTTCAACCTGCGGCCTTCACCGGTTCTTCGAGGAGAAGCTCGTGACCATGCTGACTCAGCAGCTGCACGACGAGCACGCGCACCTGCTGCCACACATCGAAACATTGCGCACAGTCGCCGATACCGTGGGCCAAACGACGCAGGAGGCTCTCGGCATCGCGCTCGCTGACCTCCAGGCCTTTCTGACCGATCACCTCATCCCGCACGCCGAAGCCGAAGACCGGGTGCTGTACCCGGTGATCGCCCGGGTGATGGGCGCCGCCGAGGCGACCGCGACGATGTCCAGAGATCATGTCGAGGTCGGCCGGCTCACACGCGAGCTGGGCACACTGCGTGAGGCGGTGGACCGGGAAGGGCTCAACGACGACCGGCAGGCCGCACTACGACGCGTCCTCTACGGCTTGTACACGCTGGTCAAGGTCCACTTCGCAAAAGAAGAGGAGATCTACCTGCCGCTACTCGAAAAGCGGCTTCCCGCGCCTGAGGCGGAGCAGGTCTTCGCCGAGTTGGCGCACTCCAGCCGCCACCACCGGTAAGGGACTGTACGGTCTTCCACACTGGCAGATCCTGCGGATGGAGTTCTCGGCAATCGCAGTCCACTCAACCCGGGGCTCACCACGGTCTCCAACAGAGCCGGCGCGGTTCACTGCCGGTGTTACCGGGTAGGCCATTGGTCCTAAAGGTCAAGGACTTTCGTCCCTACCGGGCTGATCCAGGCAGCGGGAGCGTGGCATTAGGCCTGTGAGACGAGCGAGGGAGCCGGACCGGAGAGCCTCCGCGGAGGAGCGACGGAAAGGCTGAGAGGTCGGAAGCCGAAAGGCGGACCGGCGACCCCTAGCCACCTGATCCGGACCATGCCGGCGAAGGGAGAGCGCCTCACAGGTCTTCGCCGTGTGTCACGTGTCGAATGTCGGGCTAACAATCCTGGCTTTCCGGGCGGAATATCCCACTTTTCCCTCGTCGCCCTCCAGCGGGACTGCCGTCTGCCATCGACGACCCTTCTGCGTCCCGCATCGACGGGTCTCCTCATTCACTGGTTCTCCAACTCGGCACCGTGACGGCAGAGTCCTCCTTCCCCTAGCCGATGGGCCTTTCGTCCCATGCGTCTGACCGCGGCTACGACCCCGCCGCCAGTTCACAAACAGGGACCTTCGGCCCTACCCGCGCGACGATCTGTCCCCTGATGGTGGTGAAAGGGAGGCATTCCTTTCCTTCGCCGCGATAGGGCGCTGGGGGGAGGTGTAGGGGTTCAATGTTCGCTGATCGCCATGACGCGGGTGTGCGTCTGGCCGAACGTCTGGCTGGACTGGTCACCGATGAGAATGTGGTCGTCCTCGGGCTGCCCAGAGGCGGCGTTCCCGTGGCCTTCGAGGTGGCCCAGGCACTGGGCGCGCCGCTGGATGTGATCGTGGTCCGCAAGCTGGGGGTGCCGATCCAGCCTGAGCTGGGATTCGGTGCTGTCGGAGAGGGCGGTGTGCGCGTGATCAATCCGGCTGTCGTCCGGATGGCGGAGGTGACGCACGAGGAGATGGCCTCGGTGGAGGAGCGCGAGCGGGCCGAGGTGCTGCGGCGTGCGCGCCGCTTTCGTGGTGATCGCGCCCCGGTCGACCTCGCGGGCCGTACGGTCATCGTGGTCGACGACGGGATCGCCACGGGCGGCACCGCTCGTGCCGCTTGCCAGGTGGCTCGTTCGCGCGGGGCCCTGCGAGTGATCTTGGCGGTTCCTGTCGGAGTGCCGGACACGATCGCGAGTCTGCGCGAGGACGCCGACGAGGTCGTCTGTTTGGAGACACCTGCCGCTCTTTGGGCAATTGGCACCTGGTACGTCGATTTCACCCAGACCTCTGACGAGCAGGTGGTCGAACTGCTGCGGCGGGCCGCACAACCCGCCGCCGGGGGCAGCGCGGCGGGAAAGAGGGGCGTGACGGAATCTGATCCGGCGGAGCCTGCCGGTGAGGTGCTCGTTGAAGCCGGTCCTGTCTGGTTGTCGGGGCAGTTGGTCGTTCCGGAGGAGGCTGCGGGGGTGGTGGTCTTCGTGCACGGCAGTGGCAGCAGCCGGCACAGTCCACGCAACCGGTACGTTGCCTCGGTGCTCAATCGTGCGGGTCTGGGTACTTTGCTGTTCGACCTGCTCACGGTCGAGGAGGAGTACGACCGTGGCAACGTGTTCGACATCGAGTTGCTGGCCGGACGGCTCGCACAGGTGACGAGCTGGCTCAGTGATCAGGCTCAGGTCGCGGGACTGCCGGTCGGCTATTTCGGAGCCAGTACCGGGGCGGCGGCCGCGCTGTGGGCGGCAGCGGAGCCCGGCAGCCGGGTGGCCGCCGTCGTCTCCCGCGGTGGACGACCGGACTTGGCCGGACCGAGGCTGGCGGCGGTAGGGGCGGCGACGCTGCTGATCGTGGGTAGCTGCGACGAACTGGTACTCGAGCTCAATCAGGCGGCACAGGAGCGGATGGCCTGTGAGAACCGCCTCGAGATCGTCCCTGATGCCACACACCTGTTCGAAGAACCCGGAGCGCTGGAAAGTGTCGCGGACCTGGCACGCGACTGGTTCACCGACCATTTCAGCAGGACGCACGTGAGATGAGAGCCCCGGCATCGGGCTGGAGCCTGGGCAATGCCGCCTCAAGGACTGACATCAACACATCTGCACCATTAGGGCGAAAATGGGACACACAATCCAACTCGTCGAGGAGACGCCCTATCGCTTCCGCATCGAGCGGCAGGGATCGATGCGAGTGCCCGGCGTCATACTGGCCTCCCGAGAGCTGCTCCCGGAGGACCAGGCGCTGCAGCAAGTGGTCAACGTGGCCACCCTGCCGGGCATCGTCCGGGCCTCCTACGCCATGCCTGACCTGCACTGGGGGTACGGATTCCCGATCGGCGGCGTGGCCGCCACCGACATCGCGGCCGGAGGTGTGGTCTCGCCGGGCGGGGTCGGCTTCGACATCTCCTGTGGAGTACGGCTGCTCGCGGCCGGCGTGGATCGCGACCGGCTGGCGTCTCGAATGAACCGGCTCCTGGATCGCCTCGATCATGTCATCCCGCGGGGTGCCGCGCGCGGCGCCGTCTGGCACCTTGGCGGGCGGACACAGCTGGAAAAAGTCCTGTACGGCGGTGCCCGGTACGCGGTCGAGCAGGGCCACGGTGTGGCGCGAGACCTGGAGCGCTGCGAGGACTCCGGCGGGGTCGCCGACGCCGATGTCTCCCAGGTCGGTCTCCGGGCCATGGAGCGAGGGCTGAACCAGGTGGGCAGCCTCGGCTCCGGCAACCACTTCCTGGAGATCCAGGCGGTGGAGGAGGTGTACGACGAGGCGGTGGCGGACGCGTTCGGCCTGCACCGTGGCCAGGTATGCGTGATGATCCACTGTGGCTCGCGCGGGCTCGGCCACCAGATCTGCACCGACCACGTACGCGCGATGGAGACGGCGATGCCGCATTACGGCATCACGGTGCCCGACCGGCAACTCGCCTGTGCCCCGGTCGATTCCCCCCAAGGCCGCGCGTACCTCGGTGCCATGGCCGCCGCCGCCAACTACGGCCGCGCCAACCGGCAACTGCTCGGCGAGGCCACGCGGCGGGCCTTCGCGGACATCGCCGACAGCGGCCTGGATCTGGTGTACGACATCTCGCACAACCTGGCGAAGATCGAAACACACGACGGCGTGCGGCTGTGCGTCCACCGCAAAGGGGCTACCCGGGCGCTGCCGCCGTATCATCCCGATCTACCGGCCGATCTGGCGCCGGCGGGCCAGCCCGTGCTGATCCCGGGCACCATGGGCACCGCCTCCTACGTGCTCACCGGCGTTCCCCGCGGTGAGGCGTTCCACTCCACCTGCCACGGCGCGGGCCGTACCCAAAGCCGCCACCAGGCGGCGCGTTCCATCACCGGCGAGCAACTGCGCGACCGCTTGGAGGCGCAGGGCATCGTCGTACGCGGGGCGACCTGGCGAGGGCTGGCCGAGGAGACGCCCTCGGCCTACAAGGACGTCGACGCCGTCGTCACAGCCAGTGAGGGGGCAGGACTGTGCCGCAAGGTCGCCCGCCTGGTGCCCCTCGGCGTCGTCAAAGGCTGAACGAGCAGAAGGAAACGCCGATGAACGCCGACACCGGACACCGCACCCTCCCTCACACCGCCGACACCCGTATCCAGGCTTGGGCGCCGACGACCGGGGAATGCATCGCCCAGGCAGTGCTCGGCATGGCGGACAGCTTCCTCGACCTGCGCGGTGCCACAGCCGGCAGTGAGTGCAACCTGCACGTCGGGCCCGGCGAACCTCAAGATCAGTTGGTAGCCGTCCTGGATGAGGTCATCTACCTGATGGACACCACCGGACAGATCCCGATCAACGTGGCGACCCAACAGGAGGAGAACCGTCTGAGCCTCCATCTGACCATGGCCGATCTGACAACCGTCCCCCAGACCGGAGCGGTACCTAAGGCTGTCGCCCTGCACCAGCTGACCTTCGAACACCGTGCCGGCCAGTGGACCTGCACAGTGACCCTGGACGTGTGATGCCATAGGGCCGTCGACCCTTGGCTGGTATGGATGCGCAGGCCACCTCGTATCCGGGCGTCACTGCCCCGCGGCCTGGATACGACCGACGAACAGTTGGTCGAGTTGCTCCGGCTGGCCGGCCGCGGGAACCGGCGCAAGGGAGCGGCGTGGAATCCAACCGAGCCTGCCTCCGCCCTGGGGTCGAGGACTCTCGGGCCCTTCATCGTCATGCCTGGTAGTGGCGAAGGCGAGAGGGTAAGTGAGCCAGAAGGGGATGGATGGTTCAAGAAGGGATGAACTGCTCGGAAGGGGGTAATCGTGACGACGGCACGGGACATCATGCATCGGGGCGTCGAGTGCATCGGAGAGCAGGAGACTCTCATTGCCGCTGCGCAACGCATGCGCGAGCTGGACGTGGGAGCGTTGCCGATCTGCGGGTACGACGACCGGCTCCACGGCATCATCACCGACCGGGACATTGTGCTCAAGTGCATCGCAGCCGGTGGCGACCCCAGGACGGTGCTTGCAGGAGACCTGGCCCAGGGCAAACCGATCACCGTTGAGGCGGACGCCGACATCCAGCAGGTGCTCGATACGATGGAGGAGCACCGGATCCGCCGCCTGCCGGTCATCGACGAGCACCGGCTCGCGGGGATGATCAGTGAGGCCGACCTGGCCAGGCACCTGCCCGAGCAGACGGTCGGCCACTTCGTGGAGAGCATCTGCGCAAGGCCGTGACTAGGTAGTCAGTGGGAAACCCGGTAGAGGTGGTCGCGCGGTCGGCCTGATGCCCCGCTATCAGCGAAGGTGGACAGCCATGACTCTGCAGATCGTGGCGGGATCGGCCAACCCCGCGCTGGCCGATTCCGTCGCCGGGGAGCTGGGTAAGGAGTCGGCTTCGGCGGTGGTGGAGCGGTTTCCGGACGGTGAGCTCCGGCCAGTCGTGGATGGACTGCAGGGCGCGGACGTCTACGTGGTTCAGCCCACGGGTCCGCCGGTCAACGAGCACGTGATGGAGTTGCTGTTGCTGGTCGATGCCTGCCGGCGGGCAGGTGCGGCACGGATCACTACGGTCCTGCCGTATTTCGGGTATGCCCGTCAGGACCGTCGTGACCGGGCCGGGCAGGCGATCGGGGTCCGTGTTGTCGCCGAAGCGCTTGCTTCAGTCAGGACGTGGCGCCTGATCGTGGTCGATCCGCACACAGTGGCGCTGGAGGCCATCTGCGCTGTTGGAGTGGAGATGCTGACGGCGGTGCCGTTGCTTGCCCGGGAACTTGGTGCGGGCTCGCTCGGTGAGCGGGAGTGGGACAGGGCCGTGGTGGTCGCGCCTGATCTGGGCGCGGTCAAGCTGGCCGAGCATTACGGCGCCCTGCTGTCGTGCCCCGTGGCGGTGGTGCGCAAGGTCCGGCTGAGCGGGACGAGGGTGGTCGCCGAGGAACTGGTGGGAGATGTCCGTGATCGTCCGGTGGTCATCGTCGACGACATGATCAGCACGGGCGGCACGATCGAGGCCGCGGCGCAGGTCGTCGCCGGCCACGGCGCGGCACCGGAGATCGTCGTGGTCGCGACTCATGGCTTGTTCGTGGAGGCGGCGGTGGAGCGTCTCAACCGTGCCGGGATCCGTCGGGTGCTGGTCACCGACACGCTCGCCCAGCCGGCCACGCCGGCGATGCCGCTCGGTACGTGCTCGGTCGCTCCGCTGCTGGCCGATGCCATCGGGCGCCTGCATCGTGATGAACCACTGGACGACCTGCTGGCCCGGGTTTGATGGTCCCGTGCCGGCAGGTGAACGACCGAACCGCGAAGAGGGGACGACATCGGGAGGGAACAATGCCGCACTCACGAGTACAGAGCATTGATCACACTGTCCAGACCACCAACCGATGGCTGGCCGACCTGGCTGAGGCGATCGGGACCGAGGACCGGGACTTCGCCCTGCGGGTGTTGAAGGCCTGGTTGCACGCGGTCAGGGATGGTTTGACGGTGGACAGTGCTGCGCACTTGGCCGCGCAACTGCCCGATCTGCTTCGTGGGGTGTACTACAGCGGCTGGGAGCCCAGCCGCGTACCGATCCGCCGGGGCAGGGAGGAGTTTATCGAGTACTTCGCTCGGTCAGCCCGCGTCAGTCTCAGGGATGTGTCCGAGCTCGCCCCTGTGGTCACGGAATTCCTGTGCGGGGAGCTCTCGGAGCCGTCTGTCACGCACGTGCTCGACCGGCTCTCACACGACGTACGCACCGTGCTGCAGCCCACAGGGACGGCCAGGAGGGGATGATCGTATGTCCGAGCCGATCATCGTAGGTGTGGACGGTTCCCGGGGAGCGCTGGCCGCGGTGCTGTGGGCGGCCGACGACGCGGCCCGACGCGGCTGCGACTTGCGGATCGTCCATGTCGAGGAGCCGCTCCTCTTCGGCGGGCAACTGTACGAGCGCTCAGCCGACGACCCCGTTCGCAAGGAAGGTGAACGGCTGTTGGCAGAGGCCGCGGCGACGGTGGCCGAGTTCCGTAGCAAGGTCCAGGTGAGCACCGAACTGCTCTACGGCCACACCGCGGAGATCTTGCGCGCACAGGCCGGCGAGGCTGCGGCCGTCGTGGTGGGCAGCCGCGGGCTGGGCGGATTCGCCGGGCTCCTGCTGGGCTCGGTGGGGTTGGGCCTTGCCGGGCACGCGGAAGGACCCGTGATCGTGGTCCGCGGCACACCGGCCGTGGCGCAGGGCGAGATCGTCGCCGGGATCCATCCCGAAGACGCCGTGCACCCGGCCATCGATTACGCCTTCGAGGAGGCGCAGGCTCGCGGGGCCCGGCTGCGAATCGTACACGCATGGGATCTGCCGTCGACCAGAGTCGCCGCGCGCATCCCACCGGACCTTGAATTCATCGCCCAAGCACAGCAAAGACATGTCCATGACAAGCTGTCGCCGTGGTTGAAGCGGTACCCCGGCGTGGCGGTGACCGAGTCGGTCCTCCGCGGAAATCCCATCGCGGCGCTGTGCGAGACCTCCGCCCATGCCGACCTGGTCGTCGTGGGATCGCGGGGCCGGGGAGTGCTCCACTCGGCCGTGATCGGCTCGGTCAGCCACGGTGTCCTGCACTACGCATCCTGCCCAGTCGCCGTCGTACGGCCCCGTATCAGAGCCGAATGAAGGGACGTGCCCGCGGCGGTACTGGACCTTCTCGCGGGTCCAGTGCCGCCGACGTCGTGGTCGGTCACTTCTCGATGGCGATCCGCTTGGCCTCCTTCTTGCCGGCCTCGGGCATCGGAACCGTGATGGTCAGGATGCCCTTGTCGTAGGTCGCCTTGACGTCGTCGGCCTCGACGCCTTCGGGCAGGGCCAGGGACCGGGACAGCGAGCCGTAACGAAACTCCGAGCGGTGCGCCTCTTTGCGTTCTTCGCGCCGTTCGGCGTGCAGGCGCAGCATCCCGCCGGAGACGATGATCTCGACGTCCTTGTCGGGGTCCATGCCGGGCAGTTCGGCACGGATGACGTAGTTACTGTTGTCGATGTAGTCCTCGATCCGGATGGCGCCTTCCGGTGTCCGCAGCATGCCCCACGGCGACTCCAGCAGCTCGAACAGGTCAGGGAGCAGGGTGCGTGACCCCCAGCGCTCCAAAGCACCCATCGTGACCTCCTGCGTGTCGGATGTGCCTTCCCTCCCAGCTCACCCCCACCTGATCCGGGGATGAAGAGGCGTAGTTCCCTGCCTGGCGAGGACCTTCGTCCATCTCTTAGTTCTATAGGCCTCTGACATGTCAGAGATGCGCATCGACTGGATCGTCACGGACGCACGTGCGGTGGTCGCAAGACTGCCTCGTCCATCGAGGACGGGGACGCTTCGGTGAAGGATGGGCCGAAGGTCCTCTTGAGAGGGGGCCTTCGGCTCGCGCGTGTCCGCCACCGCGAATGATCTGGTGGGGGCATGGACACTACTATCCAGGCCCAGGCCGGGCTCGCCGCCGACGAGGCGCTGCGGCTGCTTGCCGAGCACGGCCGCAACGAGCTGCCCGAGCCGCGGCGGCCGTCTCTGCCGCT
>NZ_JBITMP010000100.1:0-14573 GCF_044466425.1 Nonomuraea sp. NPDC049400 | reverse complement strand
ATGCAGAGGGGAGAGCACCTCGAAGCCACACGCGTCAAGATCATTCCAGGTGGAGCGAAACTACGCGATCACTTCACAGCGAGTGGATCAGAACCCTCCGTCATGGCCAGCAGTGTGTTAGATATCTGGCCGCCAGCGGGGCGCACTAAATGGCCATTGACACACCGCACCTCCCGGCGTTCACGGAACGTGGTTAGGCATCAGCGTATGGTCACGCTCTTCACTCTCGCTGAAGGTTCTTCGACATGGCGCTCCAGCAAGTCCTAGACACAAGACCCCTGGCACCAGCAGGGCTATCACGCACGAAGGGATCACTCCATGCCAACGAACACCAGCGATATACATCAGCCTGACTGCTGCCGAGCCGACGGCGAATCCGTCGATCCCGCCAGCTCTGTCACCGCCGCATACGCGGCCTTGCTCGGCCTGGCCCCGCCCAAGGACAGCATGGCATTCGCCCGCCAGCTCGACCCGATCACCGGCCGGCGACGCCAGCGGATGGACGAGGCCGCCCGGCACGCGTGGAACCTCGCCCGGGGGCGGCAAACCTCAATCCAGGTCCACCATTGGGTTCTCGACGCCATGGACAACATCTCGCGGGCCCTGGACATGACCGCCGCAGGTCAAGCTCTCAGCGACGAGCACGTGGCCTGGCTGAGTGTGCTGGTCTCGTCCAAACTCGTCCGAGACACCGCCGCCACCGTGCTGACCACGTGGGCCGTGACCGATCACCTCCGGTTGTGGAGCGAGGTCACCCGACTGGCCCATCCTAGGGACGCGTTCGGGCCGGCCTTGCTTACCGCTTTTTTCGCGCTGAAGGCCGGTGATGGTCCATTGGCCCAGGTGGCTCTCGACCGGGCCCAGAGGATCAAGCCAGGCGACCGCAATATCGAGGTGCTGCGCCTGGCCGCACAGCTGGGTCTCGGCCCGCGCCAATTCGCCCGGATGCAGGATCGGCAGCGGCAGTTGCTCGCACGATCCGCGGACACCTTTCAGCGCCTGCGTGGGGCGTCGCCTGACCGGCCATGCTGAACGTCGGCGCGCCGGACTGTAGCGACGACTACCTGCTGGATACCGAAGAGCACTACCTCCGGAGCTTGCGCCTCTTCCCGCTCCTGAAGGCTGAGCAAGAGGTGGCACTCGCCAAGCGGATCGAGGCCGGCGTGTATGCGGCACACCTGCTGGACACCGGCGGTGACCATCACGGGTACACGCCGGAAGAGCTCGAGCAGGTCCGCGCCGACGGTCAAGCAGCCCACCGGCAGATGATCGAAGCCAACGCGCGGCTGGTGCCGTTCGTCGCCTGGCGTTATCGGGGACGAGGCATGGATTATGCCGACCTCATCGCCGAGGGCAACTTCGGGCTGCTGCGGGCGGTGGAGAAGTTCGACTACACCAAAGGGACCAAGTTCTCCACCTACGCCGTCGTGCGGATTCAGCAAGCGATCATGCGTGGGTTGGAGGATCGCACTGGCGCGTTCGCCTTCCGGCTGCCCAGTCACATTCACGTGCGGCTCGCCGAGTTGGGAAGACAGGAGCGATACCTGCAGGACGAACTTGGGCGTGAGGTGACCCCGGCCGAGTTGGCGCAGGCGACCGACCTGCCCGTTTCCGACGTCGTCCGGTTGCGTGCCATGGCCCGGTGGTCGCTCAGCCTCAATCAGCCACTGAGCGAGGAGGAGGACAACAGCGAGGAACTGGGGGAGCTCATTCCCCAACGGAACTGCGACGGGATCACCTACGACCTTGCGGAGCAGGTCAGCACGTCGCTGGCATTGACGCAGGTCCGTGACCTACTCGCGCTGCTGTCTGATAGAGAAGCGCGCATTCTGTCCCTGCGCTACGGGCTGGTGGACGGCCGCCCACGCTCGCCGACGGAAACCAGCCAGGAATTCGGCATCACCCGGCAGCGCATCAGCGTCATAGCGGCTCGAGCGCTGGCCAAGCTACGCGCCAACCCAGCGGCAGGTTCCCTGGCCACGGCCTTGCTGGGCACCGACCCGAAGCTGTGACCAAGGGACCTTGTGAAGGGGATCGGGGTGCCCCGCCGCTCGTCTGGAGCCTGCCATGGGCCCTGTCCGCGTGGGAAGGCCAAGCCGCGCTTCGCGCGGTCGCCTCCGGCGAGCCTCCCGCGCTCCCCGGGCCCATGGCGGACGGCTTCCAGACGGCGGGGCACCCCGCCCTGCTGCAGTTTCCGTTTCAGGGAGATGTGTGCCCACCGCGCTCGAAGATCCGTCCGTTGCCACACCGACCACCACCGTCACCATCTGGCACAACACCAGCGACAGCGCCTTCCTCGGCTGGCAGCCCAGCGACCAGATGATCAAGGTGTTTGTTTACCGCATCCCGGCCGCACAGGCCCTCGCTCCGGAGCACGCGCTGGAGGAGGCGTTCGCCATCTTCAACGAAGGCCGCCACGACCGGCGTGCCCGGGCCTACTGGAGGGCCCGAAACCGGTCCTTGAGCGTCGGCGACATCGTCGTTGTCGCCGACATGCCGTTCGCCTGCGAGCCCACCGGGTGGAGCCCGCTGAACGGCACCATCACCGCCTCCAGCCAAGAGGTGCGCGGCTCAAGACCGTGGAGGGGCTGATCGCCCTCCGGCCCCCCACCCCGCCGGCCACATCCGCGTCGGCCTGAGCAGGCACTCCGAGCGCGTCGACGCCGGATGCGCCGCAGCAGCGTGCCTGCCCCACGACTGGTCCTTCCTCACCCTACGAAGGAGTTGCGTGACCGCAACGATCGAGCTCGCCGAGCCACCCGTCTCCAACCTTGACGTTTCTCCCGAGATCCCGGAGCCGGATCCGCTCGCGGGCCCCGATTATCCGCCGTACGCGGAAATCCCGATCGAACGCCTTGAACTCAACCCGTACAACGTCCGCCCGCTCGATGAATACGGCATCACCGACGACTACATCCAGACCATCAGGGACCTCAACGGTCCCGAGAACGATCTGGTCGTCTTCCCATCGCCAACCAACCCCGGCATGTTCTGGCCACACGATGGGAACCGCCGGCTTCGCGGCTCCCAGATGGCTGGGCTGACGACGCTGTGGTGCCGGATCAAACCGGAACTAGCCCACGACCGGCGGGCGATGCTGCTTGGCCAGCTCACCACCAGTCACCAGCACGAGCCGCTGTCGGAAGGCGCGACGGCCGACGCCCTGTTCCAACTGGACGGGATGGGAGTGTCCCGCGACCAGTTGCGGCGAGCGTCCGGCTGGAAGGGCGACCAGGTCGACGCCGCGATCAAGGCCGGCAACGTGTCGGAGGAGACTCGCGCAGCGTTCTCGGCTATTCGGCAGCGGCCGCCGACGATGCAGGAGGCTGCCGCGCTCGCTGAGGTGGAAGACGACCCTGACGCCAAGAACGAGGCCTTCGGGCTCATTCGCACCGGGCATACAGCCTACTCGGCGGTGAGTTTGGTTAAGCGCCGCCGCAAGGAGGCGGCCATCATGGCGCAGCTCACGGCCGAGCTCCAGGCCGCGGGCGTCCCGATCACCGAAGACATGCCCGACGGCGCGGTCAGAGTGTGGCGGCTGGTTGACAGCGACGGCGCCGAGATGTCCGACGAAGCGCACGCCGCCTGCCCGGGCCACGGCGCCTACTTTCCGTCCAGGACTTCACCCGCCTTCTATTGCACGGTGCCGGCGCAGCACGGCTATACGGTGCCGCCGCAGCGCGTCGAGCCGCCGCGACTGCCGACCAAGCAAATCCGGGAGGGCAACACCGCCTGGCGCTCCAGTGGCGAACTTCGCCAGGAGTGGCTCAAACAACGCCTGAACTCCCGCACCGATCCGGGGCAGGTCGTGCTGCGCGCGGTCGCCCGGCTAGTGGCGATCGAGATGCCCGCTCCGCTGGCCGACAAGCTCGGCAGCATCCACAGCATCTACAACAGCCGCCAGCCGACCTTCTACACCGACCTGGTCGGCAATCCCAAGGCCAAGCAGGTCGCGACCGCGCCCACCGCCAGGCTCTCCTGGATGCTGTTCGCCCGTGTCGCCGCCACCATGGAGCACTGGCTGACCCAGACCAGCTACTCCGACTACCTGTGGCGCCCTGATCGCGGCCGCGAGGCCGACCGCAAGATCGTCGCTGACTGGTTCGCCCTATGCGAAGAACTCGGCCACACGCTCACACCGATCGAGAAAACACTGCGCAACGGTTCCCCCTACACCCCAGACCAAGCGGCTGGCATCGACACCGGCACGACGGTGGCCGACGACACCGAGGCCGGCGACGACCGATCCCTCAACGACGAGGACTTCGCCGGCGACACCGCCGCCGATGGGGACTTCGGCGACGGGGACCTTGACGAAGCGGACGTCGACTCCGTCGACGACGATCAGGATGTCACGGACACGCCCCTCGACGAGCACACGCTCGACGCCGACGTGCCGACGTCCGACGACTGAGGCCACCCACACCCCCTGGCGACGACCTCCGCTGTCACCGGTGCACGCCGCCGAAGCGAGGCGCACTCCGATGGGACTCCCATCCTCGCCAGTCCGCACAACCGTGCGCGCGTCTTCAACCTGAGCCAGCTTCCCCACCGTTGTCCGCGCTACGGCCGGACGGCAACCGGACCCCGAGCCATGCGCCACATCGAAGCCGCCGCATGGCACCAGCAGTTGGCCACCGTGCCGAGCCCCACGGCCGCCAACCCCGTTGAAGGCCAGGGCCTGCTCGCGGGCGCACGCTGCATCACCTGCCAGCGCAACGCCCGCGTGTACGGGTCCGGGGCCGCCACTTCCCCCTGCCCGAAGGACGACATCTGTATGACCGTTGCCGAAGCTCTCGACACCCTGCACCTGCTCAAGCCCAGCGAGGTCGCCGCGTTGTTCCGCGTCCGCGTGCCCACCATCACCCGCTGGGCGAATACCGGAAAGCTCACCTGCGTCCGCACCCTCGGCGGGCATCGCCGCTACCGCCGGACCGAGGTGGCAGACCTGCTCACCAGCGAATCCATCGCCTGAGCACGCCCCGCTTGAGCCGCCACGCCGACGTGCCCGGCAACCCACCCCGTTCGACCATGCACGGGCCCTGCCGCACCTGAATGCGTCAGGCCGGCCGACGGACTGCCCCAAGGAGCTCACCCTTTCGTGACCCGCACCACCCCATCTTCCTCGACGCGGCTGGGACACCCCCAGCCGCGAACCACCCACCACACGCACGAGGTGCGCCGATGACCCGGCCCTCGCCTGCGGACACGCCGCCCGTGGAGCTCAGCAAGGACGGCGTCGCCTGGGTGGACGTGCTGCGCAGCGTCGACCTCAGACAGAAAGAGATCGACAACGCCTGGGCCGACCTGAACAAGCGGAAAGCTGACCTCCTCGCCCAGGCCGGGTTCACCGCGCTGGAGGAGGAACTGAAACAGAAGCAGGCCAACCTCGACGGAATCCTCGAAAAGGCTGCGGCGATCTTCAAAATCGAGATCGGCGCCGACGGTATCGGTGCCGTCGACGGCACCCCCGTCGTGAAGGGCAAACAGACGCGTAAGCGGACCTTCCTGACCGACAAGTTCTTCGCCAGCCACCAGAACCTGCAAAGCGAACGAGACAAGTACACGAGCTTCGGCGAGCCCAAGTACAAGCTTTCGCTCCTGCCTGGTGCCTGGCAGGAGCGGAGCCCGTGACGGGAAGCGCGCTGGCCGCGGCCACCGCCCTTGAGGACCTCGCCGACGACATCGACCGCTACATCGCGCACGCCACCACCCATCAACCGCGCAGCCTGCAACGACGGCTGGGCCCCTCCGACCTCGGCTGCCCCTGTGACCGGCGCCTGGGCTACCACCTGGCCGGAGTTCCCCCTCGCCAGCAGCCGTCCAAGTGGGAGGCCTACCTCGGCACCGCCTTCCACGCGCAGATGGCCCGTGACCTCGCCACCATTCCCTGGCAGCCCAGGCCCGGCGTCGTCGTCCCGCGGTTCCTGGTCGAACAGCGCCTCTACGTCGGACAGCTCGGCGGCCAGGACATCTTCGGCACCAGCGACGCCTACGACCAGGCCACCAACAGGGTCATCGACTGGAAGCTGGTCGGCAAGCGCTCCCTGGCCCACTACCGCAGGCACGGAGCCGGACCCGGCTACAGCGTCCAAGGACAGATCTACGGCAAGGGCTGGCGTCTGAAGGGCTATCCCGTCGACGGGATCACGATCGCCTTCATGCCCCGCAGCGAACGCTACGGGCGCCGCCACTTCTGGCACCAGCCCTTCAACGAGCAGATCGCCGACCAGGCGCTGGCCCGAGGCAACGCCATCGACGCGGCGATCAAAGTGGCGGGCCCCCAAGCCCTGCCTCACCTGTGCACCGCTGATGCCCAGTGCCTGTGGTGCCCCTGGTTCGACCCTGCCAGCCGGGACGTGACCCAAGGCTGCCCCGGCGAACTCGACCTTCCTCGTATCACCCCACTCACCCCATCCAGCACCACCCACGGCCTCTGAGGAGACGCCCACTTGACCACCCCCAACGACCGCCTCATGCGCGGCGGCCTGCCCACTGCTTCCTTCCTGACGGTCGGCACCAAGGTGTCCGGCTACGTCCTTCGCGACATGGAGGAGATGGCGCAGCGCGAGTACGACACCCGAAAGGAGATGCATTTCGACAACGGCGACCCGATCACGATGTTCCTGATCGTGCTCGCCACCTCCGAGCGTCGTGACGACATTCCCAACGACCTCGGCATGCGGGCGCTGTACCTGGACAGCCGCAACAAGAAGCGCGCGGTCCGCGACGCGGTCCGCCGTGCCGGAGGGACCGGCGTCGGCGTCGGCGGTCATCTGACGCTCATCTACGTGGGGGACGAGCAGCCCGCCCGGCCGGGAGGGATCGGCGCCAAGATCTACACCGCCGAGTACGTGCTGCCCGAGGCGACCGCAGCCAACGTGAGCCTGCTGAACGAGCCTGACCCGTCGCTGCAGGCCGTGCCGCTGACCGCCGCCCCGGCCGGTCAGCCGCCGGTACTTTATCCGCCTGCCGCGGCTCCGGCCGACTACCCGGCGGCCTACAACCCGGCCATCCCCTCCCTCGGGCAGGGCGCGCCCGGCTACCCGGCGCCGGGCTCGCCATACCCGGCCGCCGGGTACCCGGCCCCCGGCATGCCCGGCTCGCCGTACCCGGCCCCCGCCATCCAGCCCGCGCCGACCGCGCCGACCGCACCGGTGGCGGTCCCGAACGAGGGGGCGGCCGCCCCGGCCGCAGGCGCTCTGCCGCCCGCTCCGCCCCACCTGGCCATGCTCAACCCGGAGCAGCTGGCCGCGCTCGGCTACGGGCCCGCCGCCAGCTGACCGCTCCCCCCATCGCGCGGCAAACCCGCCGGGCTCGCGCTGCCTTCTAAGGAGGCCGCAGGCCCGGCGGGGCCGCCCTTTCTGCTCACACCTTGCTCCATCCACTGAAGGGGACGCCTCGATGCCCCGTGCACTCGGCTGGGAAGTGCGCCACACCAGCGTCAGCACCGGCCACAACAGCGACAAGTTCTACCGCCTGCTGGTGGTCGGCGACGTGCTCATCGTCAACTACGGGCGGATGGGCTCCGCCGGCCGTTTCAAGATCGACAAGTGTGGCAGCGTGCAGGCCGCGCGCGAGACCGCGTTGCGCGTGACCGGCGAGAAAGAACGGCAGCGCGAGGCCTACCTGCCCTTCCGGGAGCCGGCCGTGTTCGAGGTCGACGAGGACGACCTGCACAACTGCCTGCACGGCAGCGCTTCTCAATCACAGCAGGCCAAGACTCGGATCGTGCGGGCCTTCACCGACGCGGCCCCGACCTTGCCCTGGCCGCACTGAATCCTCCCTCGCAACCCCACCTCTCTGGAGGACCACATCTCCACCAGCACTCCTGCGCAGGAAGCCGCACGCCGAGCCATGGAGACGCTCAACGACGACGACGGATTCGACAGCGGACGGTTGCCCAACAGCGCGCAGCCGCCCGCAACGGGGCCCAAGCCCATCGGCAAGCGCACCCGGCCCAACGGCGAGGACTACCACCCGCGCCAGATCGGCCACCTGGAGGACCTCGCGCTGCTGCGCGACGCGTGGATCCGCGGCAGGCACGTACTGATCGGCGGGCCGCCCGGCAGCGGCAAGACCGCCTGGCCTCAGGCGGCGTTCGCCTCCCACGACGGTCCGGGCCTGTACATGATCGCAGGTAACGGCAACACCGAAGTGGAAGACCTCGTCGGCGGCTGGCAGCCAGACCCGTCCGCACCCAGCGGTTACAGCTGGCGCCCGGGGCCGCTGACCAAGTCGATCATCGATGGAAAGCCGCTGCTCATCGACGAGATCGCGCTGATCCCGCCGGAGGTGCTGGCGGTCTTGTACGAGCCGATGGACGGCCGCGGCGTCTTTCGCGTGCCCTCCCGCCCGGATTGGGCTCCCCTGCCCATCGCTCCGGGCTGGTTCGTCGTGGCCACCTACAACCCGGACGTGCCGGGCGCTCAAATGTCGGACGCCCTGCGCGACCGGTTCTCCCTGCATATCGAGGTCACGACGGACTGGAACATGGCCCGCGACCTCGGGGTGCCCTCCCAGTTCGTCAAGCTCGCCCAGAACCTGGACGAGCGACGCCAGCACGGTGAGGTCACCTGGCAGATCGAGCTGCGCACGCTGCTGGACGCCCGTGACATCGCCAAGGACTACGGCGACGCCTTCGCGGTGAACAACCTGCTGGCCAAGGTGCCGCCGGAGCACCGCGACATGGTGCAGGAACTGGCTCGGACCCTGTGGCCGAAGGCCAAGCCGGCCGCATCCGGCGGACGGTTCGGCGCGTGAGCACCAGTCAGGGCCGCCGCGCCGAGGAGGCGCGGCGCAGCAGCACCGGCAAGCGGGTCAGCAAGCGGCTACGTGAAGCACGCGACGACCTCAACGTGCGGCTCAACGCCATCGTCGAAACCATCACCGGCCGCAGCGACATCCTCACCACTATGGTGTGGGACCAGCCCGAGGGCACCCCGCCGGGCTGGTTCGAGCCGTCGAAGGCGCTGATCACGGTCAACGCGTCGGTGCTGGCCGCGGGCACCCATCCCGACAGCGTCGATCCCACCACCCGTGAAGGGCGGCTGGAGCAGCCCGTCCTGGTCGGCGTGTACTGCCACGAGGGCGGACACTCCCGCAGTCCCGGCTGGGATCAGCGCGCCATCCACCAAGGCGCCTCCTCGCACCTCATCGCCCGGGTCTGCGAGATGCTGCTGGAGTCCTGGGTGGACGCCACGCAGCTGGAGGATCGGCCAGCCGACGAACAGTGGCTGCGGGCCGCCATGCGGCATCTGCTGACCTTCCCACCGGTGGAGAACCTCTCACCGCAACAGGAACAGCTGCGCGCGGCGGCCGCCGCCATCCTGGTGCTCGGACGTGTCGAGGTGGGCGTGCTCACCGCCGAGGACACCGCCGAGGTCGAGTCCATGACCCGGGATATCCTCGGCGACGAGGCCCTGGCCGACGTGCGCGCCCTGCTGACGGAGACGCTCACGCTCACCGAAGGCGACACCGAGGCCTTGATCGACATCGCACAGCGCCTTCTGTCCCGCCTGGGCATCGACCCGGATGATCCCGAGGACGCCCAGGCGGCGCTGCCGGTCCTGGCCTGCCACAGCGGCGGCCAGGGCGGCAGCAGCCACGACACCTCCCCCGGCGCCAGCACCGCCGACCCCAGCCAGCCGCCGGCCGATCCGCTGGCGGCCGCCATCACCGCGATGGCCGACCAGGTCGCCGATGATGCCGGCACACAGGCCAGCCGCGAACTCGCCACCGCCCGCGCCGCCGCGCTGCCCGACCCCAAGGTGCTGGCGGCCAAGACCAGCGAAGCTAAAGAACGCGCTGCGGCACAAAACGCCGCGGCTGTGTTCGGCCCCTCGCCGCGACGACGCAACGGCCCCATCACCGGGTACCGGTCGCCCACCAGCCAGGAACGCGTGGCCGCGCAAACCCTGGCCACGCACCTGCGCCGAGCACGTCACCGCGGAGCTGACGTCACCGTCGTGCCGCGCGCCTTCCCGCCCGGCCGGCTCAAGACCCGGGCCGCGCTGCAAAGGGCGGCGCAGGAAGCGCAGAACCTGCCCGTCACCGCCCAGCCGTTCCGCCACCGCCGCCGCGCCACCGTCGAAGCGCCCAGCCTGCGCGTCGGCCTGGCGGTTGACGTGTCCGGATCCATGGAGGCCACCGCGGCCGCCCTGGCCAGCGCCATCTACGTCATCGGGCAAGCGGTCCAGCACGTCCAGGGCCGTTCGGCCGCGCTGGCCTGGGGCACCCAGCTCACGCCGCTGACCCGGCCCGGCCGCGCCCCGACCCAGGTGCCGAAACTGGACACCAGGGAAGGTACCGCCGTGCTGCCGGAGGCGATCCGCGCGCTGGACGGCATTTTGGGGCTTGCCCAGAGCGACCACGCTCGCCTGCTGGTGATCGCCTCCGACGGCCGGTTGGACTCCACCGCCCAGACCGCCACCGCCGCCGGACTGATCAGGCGCCTGGCCGAGCGGGGATGTCCCACCCTGCAGCTGTGCCTGGACGGCAAAACCCGTCTGCTGCCCGGCGCGGTCGAAGTGATCGCAGACGACGCGGCCGGTGCAGCTCACGTCATCGGACAGGCAGCGGTCACCGCGCTCAGCCGGGCTCGCCCCTGATCCCGGCCTCCGCGCGACCTGCGCCGCCTCCGACGACCAGCGCCGGGTCGTTGCCGGCGCAGCCGCGGGCGGGCTACCTCCCTCCACGCGGAAGGCCGCCCCGGACGTGTCCTGCCGCACCGCCACCGCGCAGGCAGGACACGTCCTCCGGCGGCCGCGTGAACGACCGCCACACCCTACGAAAGGGACACGACCACGCCCGCCTACGAGAACCTGACCCAGGTCGAAGCCCTGGCACGAGCGGTGGCCGTCGAACTGGGCGACGGCTTCCACGCTGAAAAATGGGACCGCGGCCCCTATCTCGGCCCGCACCTGGTGCTGATCAGCGGTGACCTGCGCATCGCACTGCATCACAAAACCAACGGCGACCTCGCCAAGCGGCGCCTGCGTTTCAAGGGGCTCTCCCCCGGCCCCGACCTCGACCGGGCCATGTGCCTCAATGGCCCGGAGGTGTCGGCAAGCATGGACCGGCCGCCCGGCTCCATCGCTGGCCAGATCACCAGCAGGCTGCTGCCCCACTACCGGCTCCGCGCCGTCGCCGACCGTGCCCAATGGGATCGCCACGTGCAACGACACACCGCCCGCGAAACCGAAGCAGCCCGCCTCGCCGCCCAGCTGCCCCGAGGAAAGCACTTCCCCGACACCTACCTCAGCGCCTCCAGCTGCGCCCGTTGGGACTCCGAACGCGGGTACGGCGGCATCAGCGTCTTCGGGTCCGAGGGCGAGCTCACCTACAACATCCACCTCGTCGGCCTTCAGCTCAGCCCTGCGGAACTGGCCGCCTGCCTCGACCTGGTGCACACCCTCAACCGGCCGCCGACGGCGGCGCATCCGGCCACGATCCCTCCCACCGGGTGAGGGCGAAGCCTGCAATCAGCACAACCGACTATCCCTTCTTCTGCTGGAGACTGCCTTCTTGATCGCTGAACAGTTTCCGCCGATTGACATCGAATGCCTGATCAAGACGGCTGTTGATCTGTGGCACGGTGCCGAGCTGTCCACCCGCCAGCGGGACGTGCTCGCCCGAGCCGACGCCGCCATGGAAGCAGACCACGCCGGGCAGAGGCCGACGTCCCCGGCAGCGAGCGCTGTGCTCGAGTCGCAGCCCGCCGACCGTGTGTGGATTCTGTGGCACAGCACCGGCGTGGTCACCGACGCGGGCCTCAGCGCGCATCGCAGCGAGGACGCGGCCGTGGCTCAGCTCGCGCAGCACGCGCGAACCTCCTGGCCAGGCGGCGATGACGGTGTGCCGGAACAACCGCCCGCAGACGATCGCCAGGCCGTCGACCTCTACTTCGGCCCGGAAGGAGAGCGTGACGGCGACACCTATCTCCTGCGCGAGGTAGCGATCGGTCCCCGCCGGCCGACGCGTCTGCTGCCGCTGGGTCTTCGTTTCCCTGACCCGGCAGGCTGCGCACAGGCCAACCGCGAGGCGATCTTTCACCCCATGACGGAAGACGGCACTCTTCCGGCTCTCGAAACGGCCGGCGTCCTGGTGTTCGCCTACCTCGATGCCGCCGAGAAGGCGGTCCGCGTCTCCGTTCACCTTGACACCACCGACGAGCGGCTCATCCGGGCCGACGCAACCGTACCGCTGCGCGTCATGGTGGGCGACGCTGTCATCTTCGACGGCAGCGGGCACGCTGGCCCCACCTGGAACCTGCTGGACGAGCTGCTCCAAGCCGCCGACCACCGGCAGTCCCTGGCCATCGAGGAGGCGGCGCTTGCCGCGGGCATCCTGTGGCGCTGCCCGGCCTGCCGGTGGGACAACCCTCGCGCGGCTGCCTGCTGCCAAGGCCCCGGTCTGTGCCGAACCCCCGCGCCGGCAGCCGCCCATTGATCAAGATTGGTGCAGCCCGGCAAGGAACGACCGCAGCGGCTGCGCTCGCTGCCTGGGCCGCGGTCGCCATCCGATTCAGCGCGCCCACCGGCGGTCAGGGGAATTGCCCACCCGGCATCCTCGTAGCGCTTGGCCCCTCGCCGAGATCCTGCTCCTCACCGCGCCCCGTCCTCGAAGGCCTTGCCGTCTCGTGCTCCAAGGGCGTGTGACCGGCGCTGATGCAGCTCACGCTCGACGCACCGGAGTTTGCTCCGGCGCCGCCCTCCTTCGTCAACTTGTTCGACTACGACCTGATCATCATCAATAGCAGCGCGGGCAAGGATTCGGCGGCGCTGCTCGCATACGTTGCCAAGCTCATCAAGGAGCAGGGCTACACCGGCCGTGTCGTCGTCCTCCACAACGACCTCGGCACCACCCCCTCCGGGGAGCCGATCGAGTGGCCAGGCGTGGCAGAGCTTGCCCGCGAGCACGCCGACAAGTACGGGTTCGCCTTCCACGTCCGCACTCGTGAACTGGGAGGGCTGTGGCACCAACTCGTCTACGAACGCCGCAATTGGCCGTCCAGTTCGGCGCGCTGGTGCACTTCTGATCAGAAAACGTCGCAAGGGATGAAGCTCGTCACCGAACTGGTCACCGAGCTGCGCGAGCAGGTGGGCATCGCCGATCGCCCGATTCAGGTCCTGTACGCGCTCGGCATCAGGGGAGAGGAGTCCAGCCGGCGCGCAGGCATGGACATCCTGGCCGTGGACACCTCGCACTCCAGCGGCAACCGCACCATCCACCGCTGGCACCCCCTGAGGGACTGGACGATCAAGCAGGTGTGGGACCAGATCAAGGAGGCAGGGCTGCGCCCCCACGCCGCCTACGACTGGGGGATGACCCGCCTGTCCTGCTCGTTCTGCGTGCTCGCCTCCACCGAGGACCTGCTCATCGCCACCACCCGCCGCCCCGGACTGCACGCCGAACTGATGCAGGCCGAGCAGGAGATGGGCCACTCCTTCAAGCAAGACCTGTCCCTCGCTGAGATGCGCGCCGCGCTCGACGCCGCCGACCTGGAGGCCGCCGCCCCCGGCGACGCCGAGCAGGCCCGCCAGAGGGTCTACCAGCTCGCCTACACGCGCATCGAGACCATCCAGCGGCGCCGCCACGAAAAGAGCCTCACCAAGGACAAGCCCGTCCCCATGTGGTCGCCCGCGCGCATCGCCGCGAAAGCCGCCGCCGAGACGATCCGCACCATGGCCGCTGCACGTCGCGCTCTGGCTCTGGCCGCGTGACAAGGGATCCCCAGCTGACCTGATCCAGGACTGGCAGCCCCTCCGGCCAGGCCTTCCCCTCGACTACAACGCCTATTCGACATGGTGCCCGTCACGAGAGGAGCGCTTCATCGCCCGGCACGTTTCGACGTACTAGCCGTGCGCCGCGGTGATGAAGGCCGGCCGAGCGCAACCTGTCCACGACGCAGTGCGCCGTGGCGCAGCACAGGGTGAGCGGCCACGACCACGTAGCCGGCCCGGTCAGAACCCTCGGCCTCCCCGCGCCAGCCTCGTCGGCCACGTGCCGCCAGGTCGGCAGGTAGCCCGCTGGCAGGCCCCGCCTCCTTTCCGGGGTGATGGCGCCTCGTCGCAGCCACGCAGACCGCGGTTCCGCGCTCTCCCACCCACCCCCTCACCCAAGGAGTTCGCCCTGGGCGTCCGCTCCCACATCACCACCGCCGACCAGGTCGCCTTCGAAGTCGTGCCCGCCGACCAGCTGGATTACCTCCTCGAAGACGACGAACAGCCACCCAACGAGCAGGCCCTCGTGATCGCCGACGTCGGCAACGAAGAGGAGTTCGTCATCTTCGGCACCCTGGGCGAGCTGACCACGCTCAGCCACGAAATGTCGGAGCACTGCTGGGCGGCCGAGCAGCGCACCACCACATCCGCCTGAGCGGCATCCACCACACGCACCGTCTGAACGCAGCGCCATCACCCCGGAAAGGAGGCGCAGTTGGAGCGTTGGATGCTCCAGACTCCGCTCCTGGCTCTTGGCACTTCCCCCTGGTTGGTGGACACGCTGATACTGGATCTTGCTTGATCCGGAGGAAGCGAGAAGACCGCCGATGGCGTTGAAGGACTACTCGG
>NZ_JBITMP010000099.1:0-15822 GCF_044466425.1 Nonomuraea sp. NPDC049400 | reverse complement strand
AAGGCTCAGGTCGAGGCCGAGTTCGAGGAACTGTCCGAAGAGCCGACGGCCGGCGGCTTCCCGGTGCCGCCGCTCGATCTGCCGCACTACCACGGCGTGTCCCGGCCGTGAGCGCCTGGGACAGGACGCGTCAGCATCGCGGCGAACGCTTCGGCGGCCCCCCGAGACCGTACGTCAGGCGGCCGCCGATACACCGGACGTTTATCGCGGGCCAGGATCGTCGGCAGTGGCGGGCGGAACGTTCTGGTTGAGCCGGAAAAGGTTGTCGGGATCCCAGCTTCGCTTGAGTTGGGCGAGCCGATGGTAGTTCTCGCCGTAGGCCCGGCGGACCCCCTCAGAACCCTCGTCGGCGAGGTGGTTGACCTCCACCCCGATGGCCCATGACCGTGTCTCCGCCCACAAGCGGTCAGCCCACTCGATGTGCCTGTGCGGGTTCTCGTCGTCCGCTGCCCAGGCCGCCCCGATCTCCAGGCAGTAGGACGCCTCCCGGTGCCGGAAGGCGGTGGCGTCGGCCGCGACTCGCGCCACCGCGCCACCCATCGGCAGCAGAAGTACACCGTTGTCCGGCGAGCTCAGCCTGCCGCCGTGCTCGATCATTGCCGCGATGAGCTCCTCGGTTATCGCACCGCCCAGGTGAGAGCGCATGTGATAGGGCGTGGGCCGGCCCTGCGCGTCGAAGATGTGCTGCAGTGTCTCGAACGTCGTCGGTTCGACCAGGTCGGCGAACGGCCTGCCGAACCCGCGCACCGGCGCGAGCTCGCGCTCCCCATCGGCGAGGGGCCCGGCGTAACACATCGCCAGCGCGAGCACCGGCTTCCCGTGCAGTTCCTGAGGAACGAACGGCGCCGGCGGACCGGCGAGGATCGCCGATGCCACATTGACCTCGTCGGGGGCGCTCTGGCCGTACGCGGCGAGGAAGCGCAGCACCTCGGCGGCGTCCTCCAACCGGTGCAGGACCATCCCGCCGAGCAGCCGGTCGACCGGGTGCAGGCGCAGGGTGAACTCGAGGACGATCCCGAGATTGCCGCCGCCGCCCCGCAGGCCCCAGTAGAGGTCTTGATTCTCGTCGGCGCTCGCGCGGACGACCTTCCCCGAAGCGGTCAGTACGTCGGCCGCGACGAGGTTGTCGCAGGCGAGCCCGAAGACCCGCGCGAACCACCCGTTGCCCCCTCCGAGCGTCAGCCCGGCGACGCCCACGTCGGCGACGTGCCCGCCGACCGGCGCGAGGCCGTGCCGCGCGGCAGCCGCGGTGAGCTCACCCCACCGCACACCGGGGCCGACGTCGGCCGTCCGCCGCTCTGCGTCGACGACGATCTGCTTCATCGGGCCCAGGTCCAGGACCAAGCCGCCCTCCGTCGTCGAGAAGCCGGGGAAGCTGTGCCCGCCGCCGCGCACGGCGAGCTCGAGGCCGGTGTCACGGGCGACCGCCAGTGCCGAGACGGCATCGTTCCTGGTCCGGCAGCGTGCGATGGCAGCGGGTCTGCGGTCGATCCGTTGGTTCCAAACGCGGCGGGAGGAGTCGTAACCGGCGTCCCCGGGCCGGATCACCTCGCCGTCGAAGCCGTCAGCCAATGCGCGTAACGCGTCGTCAGGCGTCAACCTGGTTCTCCCGTCAACGTGGATTCTGGAATCGCTACTTACCCATCCGAAGAAGATCTCAAGACGGGTGCCGGACCGGGGCGTCCTGCCCTGATCGTCCACTTGGGGGCTTCCCCGGCCCCGCCCGCTGCACCCGGTGTGTCGTCAGCAGTCGCAGGGGAGACGATGGCCGACGACGCCAAGCGGTTCTCCACGTACGTGCCGATCGTCGTGTCGCCGGCGTTCGGCGTGCTCGGCATCGTGCCGAAGACGTGGGCTTGACGAGCGGGGATCATCGTGTGCTGCCGAAGCGGCGCAGGACGTAGTTGCCGCTCCCCCAGAGGCTGTGCGGCTGGCGGTCGCTCGGGCAGACGTTGCCGGTGTACAAGCTGTTGCTGACGGCGTCCCAGAGTCCGTTGCACTTGACACAAAAGCGCCAGCCGGAGAAGCCGCCGGGCCGGTCTCTGTTGGTGATGTCCTCCAGGACGTAGTTCGCCGAGGTGGCGTTCGCGCCGATCGTCCAATGGCCTGTGCCTGGCTGCCCATCCCGAGGGGCGGGGCATGCGCCGAAGGTGCTGTTGCCGAAGAACCAGAGCGCCTGGCACCGCCCGCACCACCGCCAGCCGGGTTGCCCGGCTCCGCCGTCTTCGATGGTCTTCACCATCCAGTCGATACCGAGGAAGTGGTGTACGTCGCCCGCCGGGCAGCTGCCCCGGGTGCCGTTCCCGGTGAACCAGAGGATGCGGCACCGGGTGCAGGTGCCCCACAGGTGTTGAGCGGCGTGGGCGGGTTGCGCGGTGACGGCAAACCCGCCGAGCGTGGCAAGCGATGCCCCTGCGGCCAGCCGCAATGCTGCGCGACGTCCGATGTTCGCCATTCGGATTCCCCCTCAGGTTCTTCGCGAGCGTCGTGACAGTTGGACGCCTGTCAATCACGCAAAGTTGCCGCTGTCTGTTGTCCGGATGCGGACACGGCGCGCTCGGAACGTCCGGACCCGGACGGTGATGGTGCTGGAGCCGGGTGAGCCGCTCGAGCTGATGCTGACGTCCCGCCAGGACCGCGGCAGGAGCATCTGCGGCGGATATCCTTTTTATCCGCTTATTTCGACACGCCTCAGGTGATGTATGTGGCATATCGCTCAAAGCGATCTCGCGAAAACAGCATGCGGCAGGTCAAAGCCTGGTTTCCGGTGAGTCCGCCATCACCATCAGGGGTAGACACTCGGATGGACAGCCTTCCAGAAGGTAATTGGAGCGTTGACAGGATGCCATCCGAGCGCGCGAATGCCGTACCAAATCTACCCACCCCAAATTTTGCTTTTGATCCAGATGTGCCGTGTGCGTGCATCGCGGGAGTCAGGCCTTACCGCGAAGGTTCCTATCGGCTCGACACCGAGCTGTCGTCCGGCAAGTTCATCGTGCACAATTACGGTCACGGTGGCGCCGGCATCACGCTGAGCTGGGGCTGCGCCGCCAAGGTGAAGGAGATCGTCCAGCACCGCATCACGACGTCGCATGACACGGAGGTCGCGGTGCTCGGGGCCGGCGTCATGGGGCTGACCGCCGCCACCCGGCTGCGCGAGCTCGGCCTCAAGGTCACGATCTATGCGCACCGCAGGCCGGTGCAGACCACGTCGTTCAAGGCCGGTGGTCAGTGGGCCGTGTCCGTCGTCGCGCACGAAGGCAAGGACAACGAGCTCAAGGACATCATCAAGACCTCCTACACGACCTTCAAGAACAGCATCGGCAAGGGCTTCGGCGTCTCCGAGGTGCCCAACTTCAGCAGGAGAAGGACGCCGGGCCTCGAACTCGTGGAGCAACTCGTGCCCGGGCTGCTGCCGGCCCGCGTCTCGCTGGACCGGCTGCCGTTCGAAGGGCACACCCAGCCGGGCTTCAAATATACGACGCTGCTGGTCGAGACACCCATTTTCCTGCCTCGGCTGGAACGCGACCTGAAGGCCGCCGCCGTCACATTCGTGCACCGTAAATTCCTGGCCAAGGAAGAGGTGCTCACGTCGTTGCCGGAAAAGCTCATCGTCAATTGCACCGGGCTGGGTGCGAAAAGGCTGTGGAAAGACGAGAAAGTGGTCCCGATCCAAGGGCAGCTCGCGATGTTGCCGGCGCAGCCCGAGCTGAAATATCTCTACGGCCAGGACGGCTACATGTTCCCGCGCTCCGATCACGTCGTCATCGGCGCCACGTTCGAGGAGTGCTCGGACAGCGAGGTGGCCGAGCCGGACCTGTGCAAGACCCTGGTCCGGCACATGGCCTCGCTGTTCGGCCAGGCGGTGCCCGTGGCGATGCCCGACTTCCACATTCACCACCCGAGCAACGCGCGGCTGGTCAACCCGCCGCTGCCCGTCACCGTCTGAGCCGTCTGAGCCGCACCGCAGGGATGACCATGGTCTTCACCGTCGCCGACTACATTCTGAAACGGCTGAGCCAGCAGCGGGTCGACACGCTGTTCGGCGTGCCGGCGGCCTTCTGCGCGCCGCTGTTCGACGCGGTGGGCGCGCACAACATCAAGCCGGTCGTCACCGCAAGCGACCTCGAAGCCGGTTACGCGGCGGACGGCTACGCGCGGACGAAGGGTCTGGGCGCGGTCGCGGTGGCCAACGGCGTAGGCACGCTGAGCATGCTGAACGCCATCGCCGGAGCCTTCGTCGAACGCAGCCCGGTCGTCGTCATCAACGGCGGTCCGAACACCCGCAACCTCAACAACCTGAAGGACTTCGACGTCCTGTTCTCGCACTCCACCGGCCAGCCCGACGCCGACCTGGCCGCGTACAAGCTCGTCACCGCGACCGCGGCGCGCGCCGGCCAGGCTTCAGAAGTGCCCACTCTGGTGGACAACGCGATCGCGACCGCGGTCAAGAAGAAACGGCCGGTCTACATCGAGATCAACCGGGATATCTGGAACCTGGCCTGTCCCATGCCGAGCGGGCCGCTGTCAGTGAGCAATCCCGCGGCAGGCACCGAGACGCAACTCGCGACGACGATCGTCGGGCTCATCCGCAACGCGACGTCGCCGCTCATTCTCGTCGGCACCGAGATCCAGCGTTACGGACTCGCGGACAAGGTCGCCGAGCTGATCGCGAAGCTCGGGATACGCTGGTCGAGCCAGCTGCTCGCGAAGTCGGCGCTGGCCGAGCAGGGCAACGGCTGGGTCGGGGTGTACGCCCCGCCCAACTCGACCCCCGCCGCCGCGAACGCCGTCGAACAGGCCGACCTGCTCGTGATGCTCGGCTGCGTCTTCCCGAGCGGCTTCGCGCGACTGGTGACGAGCGCCGGCAACCGCATCGTCTCAGCCTATGACGGCAAGGTGAGAATCAAGGGCGGCCCCAAACAGAACGCGGAAATCGGTGCCCTTGTCACGGCACTCGTCACCGAAGCCGCAAAGGCGCCGCCGGCGCTCGTACCCGCCGCGGTGGACCCGCCCCCGCCCGCGCCGGCGGCGGGCCCGTTGACCTATCGCCAGGTGTTCGAGCGCGTCGGCGCCGCGCTGGACAGTTCCTGGCTCGTGGTCCCCGACACGTTCATCGGCATCTCCTCGGCCGCGAACCTGCCGGTGAAGGGGCGCGACTCGTTCATGTGCGGCGCCGTGTGGGCCTCCATCGGGCATTCGGTGGCCGCCGCGGTGGGGGCGTCGTTCGGGTCGAGCAGGCGACCGCTGGTCATCTGCGGCGACGGCGGCTTCCACATGACCGCGCAGGCGCTGTCCACGATCGTGCGATACGGGCGCAACCCGGTCTTCGTCGTCATCGACAACGGCATCTACGCCTTCGAGCAGTTCCTCATCGACGACACGTATTTCAGCAATCCCAACGCGCAGCCGAAACCGTACGTGGTGCTCAATCGGTGGGACTTCGTCAAGTTCGCGAACGGACTCGGCCTGCAGTCCGCTCAGGCGGTCAGCACCGCGGCAGCTTTCGACACGGCGCTCGGTACGGCGAAGGCGTCCAACGCCCCGGCCCTGATCGTCGCGAGGGTCGATCCGCATGACCTGCCGGCCGAGCTTTCCTAGAGGCCGGGTACGGCGAGATCCTCGCCCATCTGACCGTCCACGCCGGCACCCGCGCCACCGCCTCCCTCACCCCTGAGGACTACGCCGAGGTGATGGACCGGTGGGCCGACGCGGTGGCCGCCACGTGGAACCGGCACCTGGCCGCGCTGTTACTACATGGGGTCCAGCGGCAGGATCTGCCGGCCACCGATCCGGCACGCCGCCTGACCCGGCGCAAGACCGCCCGCCGCGGCGACCGCGTCATCCCGCAGGCCCGGCTGGAGAAGTTGTTCGCCGCCGACCGACACTCGCTGCGGGAACGGGTCCTATGGCGGCTCCTCTATGAGACGGCAGTCAGAGCCGAGGAAATGCTCTCGCTCGACGTCGGTGACGCCGACCTCGAGTTCCGCTGGCCGACTCCTCTGACGGGCGCGTGGGTGGCGGGGTGTCTGCCAGGTCTGAAGGCGCGCCGAGGGTCTGCTTCTATCGGGTCTTCCGCACGTGGGTGGTGTCGGTGTCGAGGAGGGTGCCGTCGGCGCTGGTCGGCGCGATTTCCGGCACAGGGGTGCCGTGCTGGTCGACAAGGGTGGAGTGGGTCTCGCCGGGGGCGAAGGCGTGGCGTTCTCCCCACTGTCGCAGGGTGAGGATGACTGGGAAGAGGTCACGGCCGGCGTCGGTGAGCACGTATTCCTGGCGGCGGCCCGATGGTGCGGTGCGCTGGGCGAGGAGTCCGTGAGTGATGAGCTTGCGGAGGCGATCGGTGAGGATGTTGCGTGCGATGCCCGTCCGTCGCTGGAACTCGGTGAACGATCGTGCCCCGTCCATCGCGTCGCGGATGACGAGAAGGCTCCACCTGTCGCCGACGAGGTCGAGCGTGCGGGCGACGGGGCACTCGGGGTCGGTCCAGCCGGAGTCCGGAGCCTGCGTGACGGTGCGCGACATGACACCTCCCGATGAGTTGCAGATTGAAACCATCATGCCCTACGGTCAAATTGGTTGCAATCTGCTACTGATTGGAGTTGTAATGGACGTGTGGCGGCGGTTGCTGCTCGCGGTGGTGTGTGGTGTCGCGGTGGCGAGCATCTATGCCGCGCAACCGGTTCTGGAGCCGATGGGGCGCGATCTCGGTGTGCCGGCAGAGCTCACTGGGTGGATCGTCGCGACCGGCCAGATCGGCTATCTGGCAGGGCTGGTGCTGCTGGTGCCGCTTGGCGATGTGGTCGACAGGCGCCGGCTCATCGCCGTGCACCTGGCGCTCACCGCAGTGGGCATGATCCTGACGGCCTCGGCGTCAGCCGCATGGGTGGCGTTCGTGGGGCTCGCGGCGGCTGGGGTGTTCGCGGTCGTGGTGCAGACCACGGTGGCCTACGCCGCGTCGGTCTCGTTGCCTGCCGAACGCGGACGGAACATCGGTGTCGTGACCTCGGGCGTTGTGGTCGGCATCCTGGGCGCGCGGGTCGTCACCGGCACGCTCGCCGAGGTGTGGGGCTGGCGGAGCGTCTATGCCGTGCTCGCGGTGCTGTCACTCGGGCTCGCGGCCCTCGTCCTCGTCGTACTGCCGTCAGAGGAGCGCCCCAACCGGCCTGCGGGGTACGGGCGGGCCGTCGTCTCGCTCGGCGGACTGTTCCGGCAGCGCATCTTCCTGACGCGCGGGCTCATCGCGTTCTTCTTGTTCGCATCGTTCGGCACCCTGTGGAGCGGACTGTCCCTGCCGCTGGCGGACACGCCGTGGCAGCTGAGCGAGAGCCAGATCGGGCTGTTCGGCGTCGCCGGACTCGCCGGCGCGCTCGGCGCGGCACGCGCGGGACGGTGGGCGGATGCAGGACGGGCGGCCCCGGTCACCGGTCTCGCGCTCACCCTGCTCATCCTCTCGTGGGCAGCGATCGCGCAACTGCCGTGGTCGCTGTGGCTCCTCATCGTCGGAATCGTGGTTCTCGACTTCGCGGTCCAGGCCGTGCATGTGAGCAACCAGCACCTGCTCACCGCCGCGCATCCGGATCGCACCAGCAGCGTCATCGGCAGTTACATGGTCTTCTACTCGCTCGGCTCCGCCCTCGGCGCAGCCGCAACCACCGCCGTCTTCACCACCCACGGCTGGGCGGGCTCCAGTCTCCTCGGGGCCGGGTTCGCGGCCTGCGCGCTGGCCGTCTGGGCGACCGACAGGCGACCACCCCTCGACCGCGCGAACCTCCGATCCGAGAAAGCAGGCACGCGATGACCTCACTTGACCCGCTTGCCGAACCCGGGTTGATCCCGGACGCGGACCGACGCGCCCAGCGTTGACTGGCGGGTATCGGCTCGACAGGTCAAGCGAGGCGAGACCCTGCACGACCACGCCCTCGTCACACGCGCCGCGGAGGCGTACGCCGCGACCCTGCGCCGCGTCCGCGGATGGGCGGCGGTGCTACGCGCCCTCAGCGGCATCCTCATCGGAGAAGCCGGCGTCCACGTTCACGTCATTCCCACTGATTTTCCATCGTGGTGTCGAGACGGCCGGATCGGCTCCGACCTTCTCATGACGGCGCCGGAGGGCGGCGACGGCGGAGCGAAGGGACGGCTCGCGATGAGCAAGGTAGTGCTGGATGTGTCGGTGTCCCTGGACGGGTTCACGGCGGGACCGAACGTCCGGAACGAGGAGCCTATGGGGGACGGCGGCGAACGGCTGCACGAGTGGATGGCCGGGAGCGGGCCGGACGGCGGGGTCGACATCGCCATCCGCCGGCAGGTGGACGCGGCGGTAGGGGCCGCCGTCATCGGACGGCGTACGTTCGACCTCGGCGTGGGCCCGTGGGGCGGCACACCATGGCCCGGCGTCCCGAGCTTCGTGGTCACCCACCGGACCAGGGAGGACCTCCTCGGCGACAACGGCGGGACGTTCGCCTTCGACGGGCTGCAGGCCGCAGTCCGACGTGCCAAGGACGCCGCGGGGGACAAGGACGTCCTGGTGCTGGGTGCGGACGTCGCCCGGCAGTTGCTCAGGGCGGGCCTGCTCGACGAGGTATGGCTCCACCTCGTCCCCGTGCTGTTGGGGGCGGGCACGCCGCTGTTCGCCGGGGAGCGGGGCGAACTGATCCAGGAGGGGAAACCCGTCGCAGGAACCGTGTCGGTGACCCACCTGCGCTACCGCGTCCTCAAGCCCTGACGCCCTTGACGTTCACTGCCTCGCAGCGCGACCCTGATGGGGCCGATTGGTTCAGCACGATCGCGATGGCGGTCACAGCTGCCACCACGAGTCCGACCACGGCGAGCATGACCGCGCGTTTCGACACCCCGAACACCTCCGAACGCGACCGCACGTGACACTGTGCGCGCTCCGCGGTGGGACCGGTCCCGACACAGCCCGGCCCGCCCATGACGACGACCCGCGCCACGCGGGGCCTGCGCAACACCACGCACTTCCCTCTGTGGGCCACCGCGGTCGCGCTGGGAAGCGGCGACATGGCGCACTTGGCCGCCGGCACCGCGACTGACTCCGCTGGCGACCGGCGTTGACGAGCGGGCGGCCGCGACGACCGCCTGGGCGGATCCGCCCGAGCAGCTTCGGGTGTCCTCGGTGAGGAACGCGGACACCCGACATCGCGTCTGGAACCCAGTCAGTTGACGGATTCGTCCATTCGGCCCCGGGTCTACTATCTATGACTTGCGATCTGGTCTGAATGTCATGCTTTCGTCAGGCATGGCGCTGGACGCGGGTCCACGAGGGACTGGGGGGCGTTGTTGTGAGCGGATTGGTCCTGGTGACCGGGGCGACCGGCAGGCTGGGCAAGGCGTTGCTGCCGCGGCTGGCCGAGGCCGGGTTCGACGTGCGCGGGATGAGCCGCAGCCCTCGCTCCGGGGACGAGGTCCGCTGGACGGTGGCGGACCTGACGACCGGTCAGGGCCTGGCCGAGGCGCTGCGCGGGGTCGACGTGGTGGTGCATCTGGCCTCGGCGCCGTACAAGGGCAAGTACACCGAGCGGGTCGAGGTGGATGGCACCCGGCGGCTCTGCGAAGCGGCCCGTGCGGCGGACGTCGGGCATCTGCTCTACACCTCGATCATCGGTGCGGACCAGATCCCATGGGGCTATTTCGGTACGAAGGTGCGCACAGAGGAGATCGTCAAGTCGGCCCAGGTGCCGTGGTCGATCGTGCGGGCCGCGCAGTTCCACGAATTCCTGGACCAGGCGTTCGGACTGGCGGCGCGTACCGGGCTGATGATCGCCGACCCCGGCATCAAGGCGCAGCCGGTCGATGTGCGTGATGTGGCGGACCTGCTCGTGCGGCGTATCCAGGAGGGCCCCACGAGCCGGACGGAGGATTTCGGCGGGCCGGAGGTGCTGGCCCTCGATGAGGCCGTCCGGCAATGGCTGGACGCGAGGCGCAAGAGGCGGCCCATCGTGCGCGTGAAACTTCCCGGCAAGCTCGGCGCCGCCTTCCACGGTGGCCACCTCGCCACCCGTTCCACCCCCACGGGCACGATCACCTGGAAGCGATACCTGCAAGAGAGGTCTTGAGCACCGCCAAGCAACCACGAGGGCAACTCGGTCAGACGGGACTTGGTCCTGCTCATTGGGCGAGCAAAACGAACAGGCGGTGATCAATCGACTGCCTCGTGGACGTTCGTGCCGGCAGGGGGGAGCCCTGGTGCTGCGTGTTGCCCGGCAGGAGACGCCATGGCCCGCCGGGTCCGCGAAGGCCGGCTCAGCCGACTGCTGCTGCGGCGCCGCTCCTCGTGCGGCCGCCCGTGACCGGCGCGGGAGGGTCGTAACGCTCAATACGCGACAGATGGGGCGCGATCCCGGGTCCGGCGGTGCGGGAGTGGAATGCGGCTGCCCGGCTGGGCAAGCTCGTCGCATCTCGGAAGGCTCACATGGTGGATCCAGGCCCGCCGCGCAGGCGTCGCACGAGGTCGTCGGCGGCCTCCGGCCACTGTGGATAGTCGAAGGCGAAGCCTGCTTCGAGCAGGCGGCCAGGGACGACGCGACGGCTTTTCAACAGCAGTTCGGTGTCCGTGCGCAGCACGAACGCGCCGAGCTCGGCCATCCACTTTGTCGCGGGCAGGCCCACCGGAGCGCCCCACGCGGCGCGCAGCACGCGCATGAACGTGCGTTGCGGTAACGGAGTGGGAGCGGCGAGGTTCACCGGCCCGGCGAGGCCGTCCCGGTCGACCAGGAACTCGACGGCACGGACGAAGTCGCGGTCATGGATCCAGGACACGTACTGCGCGCCGCCGGCGACCGGGCCGCCAAGTCCGAGGCGCGCGAGCCGCAGCAAGGCGTCGAAGACGCCGCCACGGTCGGGGCTCATCACCATGGCAGCGCGCATGCTGACCTTGCGCGTGTGCGGGGTCTCGGCTTGCTCCTGCGCCCGCTCCCACGCTTTCGCGATCTCAACGCTGTAGGCCCAGTAGCCTGGCACGCCCGGTTCGGTGCCGCCGAGCACGCCGGTCGCCTCGTCGTTGGGGGCGTCGAAGCGGTGGGCGTAGACGGTGGCGGTGCTCATCTGCAACCAGACCCGGGGAGGCCGAACGGCGGCCGCGACCGCCTCACCCACCACCCGGGCGGAACGCACCCGCGAATCCATCATGGCCCGCAGATTGTCCGGCGTGTAGCGACAGTTGACACTGCGTCCGGCCAGGTTGATCACGACGTCGCTGCCGTCGATCTCCTTCGCCCATGGGCCAAGTGTCTCGGCATCCCAGCGGACGTCGCGCTCGCGCACCGGCCGCCTGGTCAGGATCACAACGTCATGGCCTGCGGCGGTCAGCGCGCGACTGAGGATGGTGCCTACCTGCCCGGTTCCCCCGGGTATCACGATCTTCATCTGGCTCTCCCCAAAGGTGAGTGGGGCAAGCCTAGCGCGACTGGCTGAACATGTTCAAAAGTCGCGATGATGGACCCCCATGCCGATCGCGTCTGAGCTTCTCTCCCGTCCCCCACGGATGCACACGCTTCGGTGAGTCCTGCGGAGGACGGGAGTGACAGTCATCTGGAAACTGGAGGTCAGGCAGGCGCGGCGCCGATGTCGAGGTAGTCGACGTTGGGGAGTCCGGCAGCGGTGGTCGGAGCCAGCCGGATGGTGTTGCTGCCGGCGTTGAGCGAGGCGGTCAGGGCCTTGGTGGTCCATGTCGTCCATGTGCCGGTGGATTCGAAGGAGACCGTCGCCACCGTGGATCCGTTGACGATCAGGTTCGCCGGGCGTGCGGTGCCGCTGGTGTGGCCGTTGGCGAACCGGATTCCCAGCGTCGCGGTGCCGGCCGCTGACGCGTTCACCGTGAACTGGGCGTAGGCGCCCACAGCGGCATTGCCGTTGCAGAATCCGGTGCCGGAGAAGCCGGCCTGATTGGAGTCGATCGTGCCCTGACACACCGCCGGCGCGGCCTCCGCCTCGTACCGCTGACCACCAGGCGCCTCGAAGGCGCCGAGATCCGGTGCTGCCCCGTTGTACGGCAGACCGACACTGGTGCCTTTGTCGATCAGGGTGCTGTTCGGCGCGAGGCGGAGATGGGGCAGCACGGGCAGGCTGCCGTCGGCCTGGCGGGGCGCGTCCCAGCCGGACGTCGACACGCTCTGGAACTGGGCGTCCGACAGCGTGACGCCGAGGTTCCAGGAGTTGTACGCGGCGTTCGTGCCGGTCATGTTCGACGTCAGCGTGCCGGTGTAGGCGAGGTTGTTGCGCAGATTGCCCCGGCCGACGGCGGCGCCGCTCGAGTCGACTCCCCGCATGTCGAAGTCGGGGCGGTTTCCATAGCTGGTGTTGTTGAAGAAGTCGTTGGCCAGCGGGTGGTGGTTGGCGTAGAAGCCCGCGGCCTTGTTGGCGAATGCCACCGAGGTGCGGACGATGTGCTTGACGGCGCCGGGGTCGTAGTCGCCGCCGTAGCCACCGGCCTTGAATCCGGCTCCGTTGCCGGCCGACGTGGTCGTCCCCGGCACGTACCCGTTCCGCCATGACCAGGAGTTCTCGATGATGACGGATGAGTAGGCGCTGATCAGGTCGAAACCGTCATCGGCGTTCCACCACGCGCGGCAGCCCCTGAACACGTTCCCGGGATTGCCGGCCGGGATGTGCGCGCCGAAACCGTCGGCGTTCTCGCCGGGCCCGTCCGAGCTGTTCAGGTCGTAGTTGTCATGCGAATCAGAGTTGAGAACGAGGTTGCCGCCCCCGTTCTGGATGAACAGGCCGGGTCCCATGTGGTGATGCGTGTTGATCAGCTCGAAGATGTTGTTGCTGCCGGAAATCCAGATCCCCCAGGACTCGGCGTTCAGGTTGTTGTTCTGCCGCACGCCGGTGACCTCCAGCCCCTTGAGGTGGAGGTAGCTGCCGGTGACATCGAATCCTTTGATCCGGCAGTTGTCCGTCATGCGGGAGAAGTCGAAGATCGGCTTTTCCCCGGGGTAGGCCCAGTAGCGGATCGGGTTGCCTGAGCTGCCGCTCTTGTTCAGGGTGATCGCGTCGACCCTGGCCGTCTGACTCGCGCAGCTGCTGTTCGCGCGGGTATAGGCATAGGTGCCGCCCCGGAAATAGACCGTGTCACCCGCCTGGGCGACGGCCTGCGCATGGGCGATCGACGCCCAGGGAGCGGCCTGCGTCCCCGCCGCGCTGTCACTGCCGTTGGGGGCGACGAAATAGACGTTTCCGGCCGCCGCATTGCTCGCGACCGCCGAACCGGCGGCGATCGCGACGGGGCTCGCCGTGACCAGCGAAATCAGAAGGGCGCGCGTAACGATCAGGGCAGGTCTCATCACTCACTCCACATGACTCAGCAACCGGTGTCGCGGTCCGCGCGCAGCAGCACGAGCGGCAGGGGCGCGGTGGCCTGCCGAGGCGGCACGGTCACACGTTGAGGAATCCGTCCATGGCGGCGGTGGGACGCCGGGTGCTGGGGTCCCAGGCTGAGCTGTTGTAGTTGTTGAACGACGGGTAGCCCTCGGGCTCCCAGAAGAAGGTGCCGAGGCCGCCGAAGCCCTTCAGCCCGGTGATGAACGCCCGCAGCGAGTCGCGCACCTGGGTGGGCTTGTCCACCGGCCCGCCGTACTCGACCTGCATGACCGGCTTGCCGTAGCCGGACTGGATGGTCCGCATGTTGGTGAGGACCGTCGGCACGTTGCCGCCCTGCGCGTACGAGGAGAGCCCCGTGATGTCCCACCGCCCACCGTTGTCCCGGTAGGCGTTGAGGAAGTTCTGGATGCTGCTGAGGTTCTGCGGCTGGGCCAGGTGCACCATCACCGGGGTGCTCGGGAAGACGCGCTTGGACATGTCGTACGCGGCGTTCAGCAGGCCGGTCATCTGGGCCGGTCTGCTGATGCTGCCGGTCGGTTTGCAGATGCCGGAGTTGGTCTCGTTGCCGATCTTCACCCATGCCGGGGTAACGCCGTAGTACTTGATGACGTTGCAGGAGTGGTAGACGTAGTCGTACATGGCGTCGAGCATCTGGCTGTAGGTCATGGTGGCCCAGGCCGCCGGTGGGTTCTGCACGCCGACCGAGTTCCAGGTGTCTCCGAAGTGGAAGCCGAGGAGGACCTGCAGGCCGGCGTTCTTGCACCGCACCGCCAGTTGCGCGGTCTCCTCGATGCTGCAGTGCCCGTTGCCCGGATCGCTGGACGGGTTGACCCAGGTGCGCAGGCTGATCGCGGTGATCCCGTATCCCTTGAGGATGGTGAACAGGTCCTGCCGTTGCCCGGCGCTGTTGTTCCAGTAGTAGCCGTTGGCCTCCATCTGCGGCATCCAGCTGATGTCCGCACCCTTGACGAAGGTCGCGGCCTCTGCCTGCGGCGCTTGGGGAGCGGCGCCCAACGCGAGGGCGCCGGCTCCGGCGGCCGCGCCGAGAAGCACGCTACGCCGCGAGATGGGGGCAGGTGCGGTGGTTTCATTGTCCGCCATGGTGAGACCCTTCCGGTGCGGTGTGGAGCTGCGGTCCGGCCCGCAGACCTTGATGTCGGGGTCGCTTGTCGTCCCGGCATCGAGCCGGTGGAGAGGCCTTCCCGCCAGGCAACCGGACACCGTCGTCCGCGTGCGCCGCGCTGGCGCTGCATCCGCTCTGCCTGCGGCGCGCCGTTGATCGTGATACGTCGGCATGGACGGTTCCTCGAGGTGGGACCCTGTGGCACGGGAGAAGCCCTTGTGGTTGAACCGTTTACAAGAGGGGATGGCACCATGGCATGGGGACTACGTCAACATCTGGGCTTGGTCGAGCGACCGTCGGGAATGCGTTCTCCCTCGTCAAGCTGTGAACTCGCCGGATGAAACTTTCTCGCCGTACGAGGGCGCCGTCTTGACCCGCCGGAGGGTCTGGGTCCTCCCGTTTAAACGGTTACAAGAGCGTGGCCACCGTGGTCTGGAGCAGGCGCACCGTCGTCGGTCCTCACTCTGACGGATGGCCCAAGAGACCTGCGGGAAGCCGAGCGGGTCGAGTACGGCGACGGTGGGGTTGCCGCGGCCGCGCCACATCGGGCACCGACCTCTCGGCCTCCGTGGCCACCGAGGCGGCCGTCCGGCCCAGGGCGCCATAGCCTGCCTGCGTGAGCACTACCGGCGACTGCTGAGCAGCACGCAGTGGCTAGGTGTGGGCATGTGCTGGACGGCAGTGGTCCCCGACGACGGGCGAGCGCTCACCCTGGACCAGATCGCCGCCCGGCTCGCCGGGGACACGCCCTACCGGCTGCAGGAGCCGGCGCCGCTTGACGCCATCGGACCGCCGAACGCGACGCTTACCCCGTGCTTGTCGACCGGTGCGGCTCGACCACTGTTCTCTTCGAGTGGGACCATCTCGGGGCAAGCCCCGCTGGGCTCCGGCGGCTCAGTGAGGGGGCGCGTGTCTACAGCGCCTGGTGGAACGTCAACGCCAACAATCTGCTGAGTTTCGCGGCCGGAGGCGAGCACGTCCTGGCGATCGACGCGCTCTTCCCCGGGCGCCAGGACCACCATGCCGGCTTGGCCCGATGGCCCGAGCTGCAGGCCATGACGGACTTCTTCGCCGCTCCCGAGCCTGAGGACCTCGACGAGGACGAGGACGACCTCGATGACCGCGCCGACTACGACTGGCGGGCCGCCTGCCTCGCAGTCATCGACCGCACCACCGGGGCGCGGCTGACCGGCGAGTGGCTGGAGCAGCCGCATCCCTACATGACGGTCCGCATACCCGACGCGACCCCGTCCGCGCTCAACGACACCACCGCGCCGCTGGCGGACCTGCTTGCGGCCGGCCAGCGCCACGGTGTCACCGCCGCCGAATGGAACGAGGACGGGGAGAACGATCTGACGCAG
>NZ_JBITMP010000098.1:0-15825 GCF_044466425.1 Nonomuraea sp. NPDC049400 | reverse complement strand
CACGGACTCCCCAAGCTCGCCGACCGGCGACCTGCACAAACACCAGGAACAAGCGAATCGAACCGAAGGGGTGCAGTGTGAAGCCAACGTTTTGGCTCGAGGTGTCCGCGGCGGCGTCTTCATCACCGTGACGCCCAGGCTGGTGAAGACCTCGTCGAAGGCGGCGGTGAACTTGGTATCCCGATCACGGATAAGGAACCGGAACGAGGCGGCCCTGTGCCCGAGGTCCATGAGCAGGTTACGGGCCTGCTGGGCGGTCCAGGCGCCGGTGGGATGGGCGGTCACACCCAGGACGTGCACGCGGCGTGTTTCCACCTCCAACACGAACAACACGTACAGGCGTTTCAAGAAGACCGTGTCGACGTGGAAGAAATCGCAGGCCAGCAGCCCCTTCGCTTGCAGCCGTAGAAACGTCCGCCAAGAGGTGTCGAAGCTGCGAGGAGCCGGACCGTGTCGGCGCGAACGCAGGATCCGTCGCACGGTCGCCTCACTGACCTGCAAGCCGAGGCCGACCAGCTCGCCGTGTACCCGCCGATACCCCCACCCCGGGTTCTCCCGTGCCAGCCGGAGGACCAGTTCCTGGACCTCCTTGGTTGTTCCGGGACGGCCAGGGCGGTGGGGGAAAGTCCAGGAGCGTTTGATCAGCCGGCGATGCCATGCCAACAAGGTGCCCGGGGTGACCAGCCGATGCGCCCGCAACACCGTCGGCAGGAAGCGGGCCAAGGCCGCCAGGAGCGCCCGATCGGCCCAGTCCGGCTTCGGCCGGACGACCTGACGCTGCAACACCGCCACCTCATGGCGGAGCACCATGATCTCGACATCCTTGGATGCCTGGCCACGTCCCAGCAACACCAGCCAGCCGAACACCCGAATCAGAGTCAGATACAGCAGACGAACCGACACAGACCGCGATCTTGCCCGCGAGGCGTCTGGGGGTCAAAGCCCCAGATCAAGCACCACGCGATGAGTTATGAAGCGGTACACGATGCGACCATGTCGAGCGATGACCTCGGCCACTGCCTCGTCATGGCTCGGGTCTCGGGGAGGGCGCTGGCTTCTGCGCGGAGCACGCCTGCTTCATGCTGATCTGCTTGAGCACGGGCTGCGGACCTGCCGCAGCAATCAGTGACCTCGTTCCCGGCCGAGGAAGCACGACAGGAGTCGCCTGAAGTCGTGCGGGTGCTCGAGCGCCGGCACGTGCCCGCATCGGCCGAGCACGTGCAGACGGACATCGGCCAGGTGTTCGAGCAGCGGCAGGGCTGCCGTCCCGAGCGGGGTGACTCGGTCCTCGGCGCCGTGGACGAGCAGCACGGGCGCGCGGACCCCTGCCAGCGTTTGCGCCGAGAGGGTGAGCTCGTCGGCCCAACGTGCCCTGGGTGGAGGGAACAACGACGCGAATGCGGCCGCCCCCGCTCGCATCGCAGCTGCACGGGCAGCGACGGCCGACTCGGTCACGAGCGCTTGGTCGAGGACGAGGCGACTCAACATGTCTCGTGCCCCGAGCGGGCCGGCGGGGGCGGCCCAGATCGCGTCGAGCTCGGCGGACAGCGGCGCCCCGGGGGCGCCCATCGTCGAGACCGCCACGACACGGGTGACCTGCTGGGGACGCGCGGCCGCCAACGCCAGGGCCACGGCACCGCCCATGGAGTGGCCCACCACGGCGTAGTGCTCGACACCGAGAGCATCCATCAGGCCCGCGGCCTGCTCCGTCCACAGCCGGAGCCCACCCCTGGAGCCCGCCGGGATTGGTGTACGGCCGAACCCCGCCTGGTCAGGAGCCACCAGGTGCCAGGACGTGCCCAGCGCCTGGGCCGTCGTCGCCCAGGCGCCGGATCCGGTCGTACCGGGTCCGGAGCCGTGCAGCATCAGCACCGCGGGCCCAGTGCCGCTCTCCAGGACGTGGACGGGAGAGCCGTCGACTATGACGGTCCGAAGTGCCATCACCGGGACAGGTCAGGTGTGCTCATGCCGATGCGGAGTTGATGGACTTCGAAAAGACCTCCATCATCGCCCTGCCGAATTGCGGCATGTCGGGCCACCCCCGGCAGGAGACGAGGTTGCCGTCCACGACGTCGGGAGCGTCGATGACCGTCGCGCCCGCGTTCTCCATGTCACCGGTGATGGGGGGGAAGCACGCCGTCTTTCGACCCTTCAGCAGCCCGTACACAGCTGGCACCTGCGCGCCGTGGCACACCAGCGCGATCGGGAGGTTGCGCGCGAAGAAGTGCTCGGTGATGCGCCTGACGTCGGCGTCGACCCGGATCCACTCGGGGGCGCGTCCCCCAGGGATGATGAGGGCGTCATAGCGCTCGACGTCGACCTCGGCCCAGGGCACGTCGACCGGCAACTTTCGGCCGTTCTTCTCCACGTAGGCGTCGGAGTTGGGGTCGAACTCGTGGATGACCAGCTGAACGTCACGCATCGTCCGTGACGAGACGTCAACGTCCCAGCCGCCCTCCTGCACGCGATAGTAGGGATACATGGTGTCGAGCTCCTCGGCGGCGTCGCCGGTCAGGAGCAGCGCTCTGGGCACCTGCTTCTCCTCGCATCTGAGGCGGGTGAGGTGGATCCGATCCGATCCGATCCGATTGCGTCAGCATTCCTCGGCCCAGCCCGCCCGTCAAGCCTCTACCGCCATTCCGTCCGCATCCTTGACGTCATCGAACAATCGTCGGAACCGCTCGCCGGACAGCAGAATGTGCCGACGCATGGCGTAGGCGGCGGCGTCGGGGTCACGCGCGGCGATCGCGGCCAGAACTTCTTCGTGCTCGGCCATGGCCAAGTGAGTGACCTGGGTGTCGTGGAGAAGCCGGAACAGGTGCACGTGCGTGTGCAGGCGAGCGAGCGCTTCCCGGATGACCTCGTTCTCCGCGCTCAGGGCGACGAGATCGTGAAAAGCGGCGTCGCGTAGCCCGAAGGCGCCATAGGCCATGAGCCCGTCGCCCCCCTCCAGCTCCGCCATCTCCTCCAGCAGTCGTCGCAGACCGGCCACCTGCTTCGGGGATGCGCGTTCGGCGGATCTGCGCGCCACTGCCGGCTCGAGGAGCAGGCGGACCTCAAGCATGTCCTCGAATCGGTGACGGGTGATTTGGGGGGGAATGCGATAGCCGGCATGGGGCACACGCACGACCAGGCCCTCGGCCTCCATGCGGTTCAGAGCGTCTCGGATCGGCGTCTGCGAGACCCCCAGCTCTCGCGCCAGGGCGTCGATCGTGACGCGGGAGCCAGGCTCGATCCGTAGCGACATCAGCTGTCCGAGCAGCGTGTCGTACACCTCGTCGGCAAGCCGGCCGCGAGATCTTCCCGGTGGCATTCCGGCCGCCATGGCCCCACGGCGCCGCGCGATCATCGCCTCGTCGTCCATCGTGACATGAGGTCCTTTCTTGCGTTTTCGGGAACCTGTTGACATCGGTCGCAACGCTGCGGGATGTTGACGCCCCCACTCGGATCGTATAGGAAAGGTGACGGATGCCAGCCATCCTTCACCCATCGGGGAACCGCCCGCCATCGCTCCGCTTCGATCAGTTGGAGCTCCCATGAGCATGCTCGACGTCCTTCTCGGTTCGCCACCGGGCCGCACAGGGCCGAAGGACTGCTCGACTGCCTGAAGCCCCATGACGTCGTGGCGTACTCGTGACGCCGGTCTGCGGGTCAGCCCCTGCGACAGCCGGCAACACGCCTGAACACCCCAGCAACTGCTCGGCGAAGCACGCAGCAGGGCTCCAGAAGTCCCCACCCAGAAAGCAGGCAAGAAGATGCGGTATCCAAAGCGAATAGGACGACTGTCCGTTCCCGGTCGAAAGGTGCAGCTGGCGACGGCGGCCATGTTAGCGGCCACGACCGTGGCGGCTTGCGGCGGCGACACGCAGGCGAGCGCCCCCAAGGCACCGGCGACCATCCCGGAGCTCACCAAGGACCCGCTGACCCTCAGCTTCATCTGGTTCGACTGGCCCCCCGCCCACGCGCTGGAAGACTTCGCGAACGCGGAGTACACCAAGGAGCGGTCGAACGTGACCATCAAGGTCAACACCGTGCCGAACGCGAACTGGCACGACGCGATGTTCACCCAGTTCGCAGCGCACAAGACCGACTTCGACATCCCGATCCTGGACTCGCAACACATCGGCGAGGCCGTGACGAACGGCAACATCCTCGACATCACCGACTTCGTCAAGAAGAACATCGACGTCAAGGCCTACAACCCGTACCTCCTGGCGGCCTACGGCCAGTTCCCCCAGGCGGAGACCGGGAAGCGCGACGAAAACGCCCCCCTGTACGGACTACCGCTGCTCGGCGACACCTGGACGATGATCTACCGCAAGGACCTGATCGGCGACAAGCCACCGCAGACCTGGGACGAGATGATCTCAGTCGCCGAGAAGTGCCAGGCGGACCACCCTGGCGTCAGCGGGCTGGCTTTCCACCAGGCCAACGGCTCCGACGCCGCGGCCGTAACCTACAACACGGTCAACGGCGTCTACGGCGGCAACCTCTGGGACTCCAAGAAGCGCAAGATCCAGGGCGTCCTCAACGACACTGCAGGCCAGGAGGCGATGGACGTCCTGGTCAACAAGATGAAGCCGCTGACCGCCAAGGGCTCCGGCAACTGGTTCATCGACGAGGTGAACGCGGCGGTCGCCCAGGGCAAGGCATGCATCGCGTTCAACTGGATCGCCGCGAGCGGCGGCCTGCTTGACCCGAAGCAGTCGACGCTCGGCACCACGCGGGAGCAGATTCTCGACAAGCTGGGTTTCGCCCCTCTGCCGAGCCAGAAGACGAACCTGGTGCCTCTCGGCGGCATGGGGATGCACGTGTCGGCCTACTCCTCCAAGACGAACCAGGCGGAGGCCCTGAACTTCATGAAGTGGTTCGAGCGGGCTGATATCCAGAAGAAGTGGGCCGCCGCTGGTGGCGTGCCATCGCGTACGGACGCCCTGGAGTCGCCCGAGTTCCTCAATGCCCAGCCGTTCAACCAGGTGTACACCGACTCGGTTCCGCGGATGCGGGACATGTGGAACGTGCCCGAGTACGCGCGCCTCGTCGACATTGAGAACACCAACGTGAACGCGGCTCTCAACGGCGCGAAGAAGCCGAAGGATGCGCTCGACGACATCGCCAAGGAGCAGCAGGGCGTGCTCGACTCCAGCAGCCGCAAGGGCGGCGGCGGACTGTGAGTGACCCCGTCCCTCTGACGACCGACCACCCCGGGCAGGTGGCGTCCGCGACGCCGCCTGCACCGGGTCGGTCCCGCCGCTTGAGCGACCGCTGGCTCGCCGTGGCCTTCATCTCCCCCGCATTGCTGCTGTTGCTCGCAATGTCGGTGTTCCCGTTGCTGTGGGCGTTGTACCTGTCTTTCACCGACTACTCGGCCACCCGCGGGGGGCCCGCCCATTTCATCTGGTTCGAGAACTTCACCGCCATCCTGACTTCGGCGCAGGTCCACCTGAGGGCCTGGACGACGTTGATCTACGTGATCGGCGCGGTCACCCTGCAGACCGTGCTCGGTTTCGCCATCGCCTACCTGATCTCACGGCGTACGCACGGGCGAGGACTGCTGACCACTCTGTTCCTGGTTCCGATGATGCTGTCGCCCGTCGTGGTCGGGCTGTTCTGGCGATTCATGCTCGACGCGCAATTCGGCGTGATCAACAGCATGCTCGGCTCGCTCGGCCTGGGGCAGGTGGAGTGGCTCACCCGGCAGCGAACGGCATTGATTTCCCTGATCGTGGTCGACACCTGGCAATGGACGCCGTTCATCATGCTCATCGCACTTGCGGGCCTTACCGCGGTCCCCAAGTACTTGTACGAGGCCGCCTCGATCGACCGGGCGTCCGAGTGGTTCCGGTTCCGCACCATCACTCTTCCGCTGGTGTGGCCGCTGCTCCTCATTGCCGTGTTGTTCAGGGCCATCGAGGCCTTCCGACTGTTCGACCTCGTCTACATCCTCACTAGCGGAGGTCCGGGGGTCTCCACCGAGACGTTGTCGTTCCACGTCTACAAGGTCGCGTTCCTGGGCTTCAACACCGGAACCGCCTCGGCGTACGGGATCCTCATGGTCCTCGTCGTCATGGTCCTCACGCAGCTCTACCTGCGCTACTTGAACAAGCTCAAGGAGGACTGATGGCCGTCTCCGTCGACGAGGCCGTGTCCACAGGTCCTGCCCGGGATCACACGCCCCCCGCGCGTCGCTTCGGCGGCCGGGGCCGCTCCGTGCTGGAGGTCGCGCTGCTGACCGTGCTGGCCGTCGTGATGCTCTTTCCGGCGCTGTGGATGATCGAGACGTCCATAAAGGAGAACCGGGACGTCTACGCCATCCCGGCCAAGTTCTTCGACTTCAAGGTCACTATGGACCATTTCAAGGACGTGTTCGTCGCCTCCGGCGGCGGTCGCTCGGCCTTGTCCGTCTCGTTCCTCAACTCCGTCGTGGTCGCCGGGGTCTCCACGGCGCTGGCCACCGTGCTGGGGGTCCCGGCGGCCTGGGCCTACTCACGCTTCGCTGTGAAGGCCAAGAAGGACCAACTGTTCTTCATCCTGTCCACCCGCTTCATGCCGCCCGTGGTGGTCGTGATCCCGATCTTCCTCATGTACCGCCAAGTCGGACTCATCGACACCAAGCTCGGCCTGATCCTCATCTACGCCGCATTCAACGTCCCGTTCACGATCTGGATGATGAAGGGGTTCGTCGACGAGGTGCCCGCAGAGTACGAGGATGCCGCCATGCTCGACGGCTACACCCGCTTGCAGGCGTTCTGGCGATTTACCCTTCCCCTGCTCCTGCCCGGCATCGCCGCGACGGCGGTCTTCGCACTCATCTTCTCGTGGAACGAGTTCGTGTTCGCCATCTTCCTTACCTCCAGCGACGCCGTGCGGACGGCCCCACCCGCCATCGCCGGCCTCATCGGTGGAACCACTGTGGACTGGGGTCTCGTGGCCGCCGCCTCCGTGGTGTTCGCCCTACCGGTGCTCGTCTTCGCCTACCTGGTGCGCAAGCACCTCGTCGCCGGTGTGACGCTCGGGGCGGTGCGACGCTGATGGCGGGCATCGAGGTGACCGCCCTGCACAAGCGCTACCCGGACGGGACGGTCGCAGTTGATCACGTGGACCTGTCCATCGGCGACGGCGAGCTGTTCGTGATGCTCGGCCCTTCGGGTTGCGGCAAGACGACCACGCTGCGGGCCATAGCCGGCCTGGAGAGACAGACGACGGGCGACATCCGCATCGGCGACACGCTGGTCAACGACCTGCCGCCCGCCGAGCGCGACATCGCCATGGTGTTCCAGTTCTACGCTCTCTACCCGCATCTGAGAACCCGCGACAACCTGGCGTTCCCCCTGCGGGCCGAGGGACTGCCCAAGCAGGAGGTGCGCGAGCGGGTCGACGAGGCCGCCCGGCTGATGCGGCTCGGTCCGCTCCTGGACCGGCGACCGCACCGGCTGTCCGGCGGGGAGCAGCAGCGCGTCGCGCTTGCTCGCGCCCTGGTGCGACGGCCGCGCGCATTCCTCATGGACGAACCTCTCACCAATCTGGACGCGGAGCTGAGGGCGGACATGCGCACGGAGATCAAGCACCTGCAGGGGGAGCTTGGGACGACGATGGTCTACGTCACCCACGACCAAGTCGAGGCGATGTCGCTCGGTCACAGAATCGCCATCCTCAACAAGGGCCGCGTCGAGCAGATCGGCACGCCGCTGGAAGTCTACGACCGTCCGGCGAGTCTTTTCTGCGCCGCATTCATCGGCTCCCCGCCGATGAACCTGATTGAGGCGGAGGTGGCCGACGGGAAGCTGCGCAGTCAGGGCGGACTGGTCCTCACGCCACCGCCAAACCTGCCGCGCGACCGTCGCCTGGTCGCAGGCGTGCGGCCGGAGGCGCTGGAAGTCACAGAACCAGGGGCGGAACGTTCGGTCCCGGCCCGCGTGGTCTCGGCGGAGTGGCTGGGCGACGAAATCATCTACGTGGTTGACCACGGCGGCCAGCGCGACGTACGGGTTCGGATGCCACCGACTGTCCGTTTCGCTGCTGACGCACCGGTCGGGCTGCGGCACACCGGCGGCCCCCCGCCGGTCTACGACGTGAGCACGGAAGAGCTGGTGGCCTGATGGGAACCGTGGCAGTGCACGGGCTGTGCAAGTCCTTCGGTAAAGTCCAGGCCCTGGACGGGGTGACGCTGGACGTGCCGGACGGCTCGTTCTTCGTCGTGCTCGGGCCCTCCGGGGCAGGCAAGACGACGACCCTGCGAGCGATCGCCGGCCTTGAGAAGCTTGACGCCGGGTCGGTGCATCTGGACGGGAGGGACGCGACCGGTGACGCCCCGGCCGCACGCGACCTGGCCATGGTCTTCCAGAACTACGCCCTCTACCCGCGACACACGGCGTACGAGAACATCGCTTCGCCGCTGCGGGCACGCCGCTGTTCTTCGAGCGAGATCGCTGCCGCCGTCGAGCAGATGTCGAGCCTGCTGCACATCGAACGTCTGCTGCAGCGTCGTCCCGCGCAGTTGTCGGGCGGTGAGATGCAGCGTGTCGCCCTGGCCCGGGCGCTGGTCCGTCGTCCGCGCGCGTTTCTCATGGACGAGCCGCTGACGAACCTCGACCTCAAGCTCCGCGTCGAGATGCGCACCGAGCTCACCCGCATCCACCGGAGCCTCGGAGCAACCTTCATCTACGTGACCAACGACCAGGTCGAGGCCCTGTCCATGGCCGACCAGGTCGCGGTCCTCAAGGAGGGGAAGGTGCAACAGGTCGGAACGCCGACCGAGGTGTACGAGCGTCCAGCCAACCAGTGGGTCGCAGGCTTCGTCGGGAGCCCGCCGATCAGCCTGCTCGCCTGCCACGCCGAGGGAGATCGTCTGGTCGGGGCGGAAGGCTGGACGCTGCCGCGGCCCCGCTGGACCACGGCTGAGGACGGTCGTCCGCTGCTGCTGGGCCTGCGCGCAGAGGACCTGTCCGTCGAGCAGCGTGGGGACGCGTCGTTGTCGGGTGAGCTCTACGGCCTTGAGCCGCTCGGTGACCGAACGGTGGTCGACGTCCGAGTGGGGACGGAGATCCTCAAGGTCAAGGCACGACCCACCGTCACCGGCACGCCGGGCGAGCGGCTGCTTGTCACGGTCGACCTGGACCGTGCGCACCTGTTCGATGCGGGCACCGGGCTGGCGCTGTCCGAGGCCGGTAGGTAACCGCGCAGGGCGGCGACGTCAACATGCGCCCACAGGTGGCAATCGAGCCTCGGCGCGACGCTGAAGCAGCCATGGCTCGAGAAGGCGATCGGTGGCGCGAGGGCGTCGCCCCGCAGCCAGGGCCAAGGCCACGTTCGACCCGCTCGGCAACCTCGACCCCGACGAGGTCGTGTGGCCCGTTCGTCAACGCGCGTGGCGCGATCGCTGAGGTCACGCTGGACATCACCAAGAACATCACAGGAGGCGACGCAATGAGTGACCCGATGAACGTCCTGGCCCCCGAGCACCGGCGGCTCCGGATTGGCGACGCCTGGCGCGACGCCGCCAGCGGAGCCACCTTTGCCGTCGAGGACCCGGCCACCGGCAAGACCATCGCCGAGGTGGCGGACGCCGACGTCGTTGACGGGCTCGCCGCTCTGGACGTGGCGAGCAAGGCAATGGCGGAGTGGGCGGCGACCCCGCCGCGAAAACGGTCAGAGTTGTTGACCGCGACGTACCGGGCGCTGACCGAGCGATCCGAGGAGGTCGCCCGGCTGATAACGCTCGAGATGGGCAAGCCGCTCGCCGAGGCTCGGGGAGAGGTGGCCTACGGCGCCGAGTTCTTCCGTTGGTTCGCCGAGGAGGCGGTGCGCGTCGAGGGGCGCTACAACACCGCTCCCGCTGGTGGCTATCGCATCCTCACCGTGCCGAAGCCGGTCGGACCGTGCGTCTTCGTGACGCCCTGGAACTTTCCGTTGGCCATGGGTGCCCGCAAGATCGCTCCTGCGCTGGCGGCGGGCTGCACGACGATCACCAAGCCGGCGGCCCAGACGCCACTCACCATGCTGTTGCTGGCCCGCATCATGGAGGAGGTCGGCGTTCCCCCGGGCGTCGTCAACGTCGTGACAACCAAGCGCGCCGGCGAGGTGGTCTCAGCACTGCTGGCCGACCGTCGGACCCGCAAGCTTTCGTTCACCGGGTCGACCGAGGTCGGGCGCGTGCTGCTACGACAGGCGGCGGACAACGTGCTGCGCACCTCCATGGAACTGGGCGGCAACGCGGCCTTGATCGTGTGTGCCGACGCGGACCTGGACGTCGCGCTCGACGGTGCCATGGTGGCCAAGATGCGCAACATCGGGGAGTCCTGCATCGCGGCCAACCGAATCTACGTCGAGGAGCCGGTGCGCGAGGAGTTCACGGCGCGCTTCGCCGAGCGGATGGGCGCGCTCTCGGTGGGCCATGGTCTCGACGACGGCGTGGACGTCGGGGCGTTGATCGACGAGGCCTCGGTCACCAAGATCGGCGAGCTCGTCGCCGACGCGGTCAATCGCGGCGCCCGTGTCCTGGTGGGCGGCGAGCGTCCGGATGGGCCGGGTTACTTCTACCCGCCTACGGTCCTCGTCGACGTGCCCGAGGACGCGCGGATGCTGGAGGCGGAAATCTTCGGCCCGGTGGCGCCGATCATCTCGTTCACGTCCGACGACGAGGTGATGGCGAAGGCCAACGACACCGAGCACGGCCTGGTCGGATACGTCTTCACCCGTGACCTCCAGCGGGCGCTCCGGTTCACCGAGGGGCTGGAGACGGGGATGGTCGGCATCAACCGTGGTCTGATCTCGGACCCGTCAGCTCCATTCGGAGGCGTGAAGCAGTCCGGGATCGGCAAGGAGGGGTCGCACGAGGGCATCCTTGAGTACCTCGACGTCACCTACGCGGCGATCGACCTACCGTGACCGGCCTGCTGCTGCGGGTGCCCGCCGGGGATCGCCGCGCCCTGCGCACACATGACCTGACCGGCCTCCACCCGTGGGGCGGGACCCGGGCCATGGTCGGCGCGAATCCGCCGGCACCCGGGGACGCCGTCGACTCCGCCGGTGTGCGCGCCACAGACGCGGCCGCGTCGGTGGCTGGCGCGATCAGCCCTTTCGACGGTCCCAAAGGCTACGCCCTCGGGCTCATGACCGAGGTGCTGGTCGCGACCTTGACTCGTACGGCCCTTGGCGACGACGTCCGCCGGACCCTCGACCCGACTGACCCGCCCACCAAGGGCGACGTCTTCATCGCGATGGACCCGAGGGCGCCCGGGCACGACCGAGTCTGGGAGCCCGGCGCGCGCCTGCGCCACCCGGCAGCCAACCTTGCCGACGCCGTCCCGGTCTCGCAGGTGACCTGGACGTCCGCCCAGCAAATCACCGCCGACGTTCCAGAGAGGCACTGACATGCTTGAGACCGTCCGCGGACCACGCCAGCTGATAGTGGGCGAAGGGGTCGCGCAGAACATCCCACGGGTGGTGGCCGAGTGTGGCTCGCGAGTCCTCATCGTGACCGACCGGGTTCTTCTGGGGCAGCCGGGCGTGGCTGAGATCGTGGCCGCCGTGCGGGAGAAGGTCGAAGTCGTCGGGGTGTTTGCCGACGCGACTCCGGACGTGCCACTCGACGATGTCGCCCTGGCCGTCTCGGCCGCCGCAGAGGTGGACGCCGACGTGATCCTCGCCATCGGGGGTGGCACGGTGATCGACCTCGCCAAAATCGTCGGCGTCATCCGGCGCCACGGTGGGACGCCGCGCGACTTCTACGGCGAGTCGAAGGTGCCGGGGCCGACGATTCCTCTCGTCGCCGTCCCGACGACGTCAGGCACCGGCTCCGAGCTCACGCCCGTCTCGGTGTTGACCGACCCGGACCGCGAGCTGAAGGTGGGGGTCTCCAGCGTCCACATCGTGCCCGACTTCGCCATCGTCGACCCCGAGCTCACCTACACCTGCCCTGCGACCGTCACTGCCCACTCCGGCATCGACGCGTTTTGTCACGCGGTGGAGAGCTACACCGCGCGACCCCGGGCCCACGGACCGCGCGACCTGGTGAAGCAGGTCTTCCTTGGCCGCAACCCCATCACCGATCACTACGCGCTCCTGGCCGCGGAGCGGATTGCCCGCAGCTTGCCACAAGTCGTCAGGGACGGAGGCGACAAGGACGCGCGCGCGGACATGTCCTATGGGTCCATGCTGGCCGGGCTCGCATTTTCCCACGCAGGCAACGCGGCTCCGCACGCCCTCCAGTACCCCATCGGCGCAGCCACCCACACGCCGCACGGCCTGGGCGTCGGGCTGCTGCTGCCCTACGCGCTGGACGCGGCCAGGGATGCCATCGGCGACCGGTTGGCCATCCTCGCCGGGGTGTGCGGGCTCGACGTGACCGACGCCTCGGATGCCGAGGCCGCAGATGCGTTCCTCACATGGCTCGACGGGCTCCTTGCCGACATCGGCATCCCTGCCACCTTGGCGGACATCGGCGTGGCACGCGCCGACCTCCCGCGCTTCGCGGAGATGGGCAGTGGCGTCACCCGCTTGATCCAGAACCATCCAGGCCCGACCGACACCGCCAGCCTGACCGCGATCCTCGAAGCGGCCTGGATCGGGGACCGGACCCGACACGTCCTGACTCCGGAGCAGAGATAGTGACGGGCCTTTCACCTGACGACGAGTTCCCTGCCCCACCCTGGGTATCGGAATTGTCGGCTACGCCTTAATGGAGCCGCCCATTCCCAGGCCTGGCGCACAGCTGCGCGCCCACCAGGCCGGCCACGGCCGCTTTCCAGCGATTTATGCCGCGTGCGCGACCGGGTTCGCGAGGTCCTGGGGCCGTCGCCGGTGGCGACCTTCGCCTTATGGCGGGTGGCCATTTTGGAGATGGTGGACTGGGTGCTTGAGGGCCAGCGTCTTCAGCATCGACACCTCGGCGTAGCCGAGGAGATCAAGGCGAAGCTGGCGCGGTTCCTCCGGGAGACCCTCGGACTTAACTCAACCAGGACCAGACCCTCATCACGCACGCCCGCAGCCCGCGGGCGCGGTTCCTCGGCTATGACATCACCGCCCAGCACTCCAGCACGAAGATCAGCAATATGGCGCGAGGAACAGCATGTCAGCACTGAGCCTGAATCCACGAGGTGATTTGGTCTGATCATTTTCCGGTCGAATTTTCTCGACAAGGGTCGGTTCGCGGGTGAGGGTGCTTGTCTTGAGCAGGGGAAGCCGCCGCGCGCGGGGTCGCGGCCTATCCGGTGTCCTTCAAGGCTGGGGGCGGGGCGGGCGCGGCAGCGCGAGTGACCGTGCTGGGTCGTCGGCGGGTGCGCCGCTGCTGTGGCCGTTTCCGCCGGTGCGGGTGGCCTTTTGGGGTTTGGCGGTGGCGAAGCGCAGGCTGGGGCCGATCTCGTCTACGGTCATCTCGGTGACGGTGCGCTTGTCGCCGTCGCTGGTTTCGCAGGTGCGCATGCGCTGGCGTTCGTCCTGCACGACATGTTCGCGGCCCCGTTCCAGGAGATCGGCCACATCCTGGGCAAATCCGCCGATGCAACCAAGATGATCGCCAGCCGCGCCAGCCGCAAGGTCCAAGCCACGGACCGGCCGCCGGGCCCCGGCCGCGAGCACCAGCAGGTCGTCCAGGCATTCCGTGCTGCCGCCGTGGCGACTTCGAAGCGCTCCTGCGGGTTCTCGACCCGAACGTGAAGCTGACCGTTGACACCCCCGACGGCATGGTCGTCACCCTCGGCGCCACCGAGGTCGCCGCCGGTGCCCGCATGTTCTCCGGTAAGGTCGCCCGCCAACGACCCGTGCTGGTCAACGGCATCCCGGGGCACATGTCCTGGCGCTCGGACGGAACGCCGCTGTCGGTCATCACTTCCACCATCGCCGAAGGCCGGATCACTGGCATCCACATCGTGGTCGACCCGGCCAAACTCGCCTCGATCCAGCTGCCCGCCCCGGCCTGAGCCGGTGTCGTCCCCGGTCAGCCCGTGCATGGCAAGTCATTCCGGGCCGACCGACCGAATTCCTCACTGCCTGGCTGAGTTGGCCGATCTTGGAGAGCTCCGGCCGGAGCGAGGGCGTCAGGACGCGGAGTCTTCCGCCCCGCTCACCCTTCGAGATCGCACTACGCGCCGACTGTCCCGCTGGCCCACATACGGGGGGCATACCACCGATATACCGGGTTCTCGTAGCGTTGCTCCCCGTCCAACACCTATAGAGGGGACCTGAAATGCGCAAGATCTGGACCTTGGCCGGGATCGTTGCCACCGCGGCGATCGTCGCCTCCACCGGGGCGGCCCCGGCCGCAGCCGCAGCCGCAGCGCTGGCTACCTCCTCGGCTGCGCCGACTAACGCCAGCAACGTCACGACCAAGGCGTACAGCTATAGGAGCGGTCTGGGCACGCTGCAGATGCGCTATGGCAAGTACAAGAACAAGACGTGGATCTGGGCCCGTATCGAGAAGCCGACGAAGTTGGCCAACGACAAGTATGAAATCACAGTCGCCGCCCAGGGCACGTATCTTCACAAGAACATCAGCGGCACCAGCTACACCACGGCGTTGGAGGCGAAGGACGGCGTGAGGTACAAGGTGTGCATAGCCAAGATCGGCGCGCAGCTGTGCGAGGGCCGCGAGCTCGCGTGGGTCTACTGACTCGTTAAAGACCGGGGGGTCGGGGCTTGGTCAGGACAGCTCGACGGCCACCATACCGCCGGCGAGCCGACCCGCCCGCCCCACGGCGGCGATGCGGTCGAGAGCGTCGGCCCAGCCCTGCGGCGCCTCACCCAGGCGCAGGCCACGCCGAGCAGCACCCCCGCACGCGCCCCGCTCGGTGACGGCACGCCTCCACTCGGGGGCGAGCCTCACCGTGCCGTCGAACAACGTGCCGCCCGGGCCGTCGACCCGCAGCGCGCTCCCGCCGGGCAGCTCCACCCGCCAGCCCGCCGCGCTGTCGAGGGCGTTGTCGAGCGCGGCAACCAGGTGGAGCCCGTGCTGAAGCGCGCAGGACACCACGGCGTCGACCCGCTCGCCGCCCGCCGGGGTGGACACGTTCAGAACGGAGGCGTCGCTGAGGCGCCGGGGCCCGCGCCCGTGGGAGCAGAGCTGACCGCCCAAGGACCATCCAACGGGGAGGTCGCTCTCGCGCTGGGTTCCTGGTCACGCTGCGTCTTGACGACCTTGGCGGACGCCCACTTCAGCGACGGGCCGACGTCTTCGACCTCGACCTCGAACACCGTCCGCTTGAGGCCCTCGCGATCTTCATAGTTGCGCTGCTTCAGCCGCCCCGTGACCACGGCCCGGCAGCCCCTGGTCAGCGACTCTGCGCAGTTCTCGGCAAGCTTCCGGAACGCCGAGCAGCGCAGGAACAACGTGTCGCCATCGCTCCACTCGCCGGTGGCCTGGTCCCGAACTCGCCGCGACGACGCGATGGTGAACGACGCCACCGCCACACCCTGCTGCGAGAAGTTCAGCGAGGGATCGTCGGTGAGATTGCCCACCAGTGTGATCGTGGTGTCTCCGGTAGACATGACAGAACTCCTTCGGGGTTGAGAAGGGCTACCGGCACTCACAGCGAGCCATCGAAGCGACGACCCTTGAGTTCCGGAACCCGAGGAAATGGATAGGCTCGACCAGGGCATACACCCGCCGGTTCAACCGGACGCGGGCTCCGACCGGTGATACGACCACGACAAGTACCGGCGGATGGTCTGGGCCACCGGGCTCAAACCGGTCATCGCCCGCCAGGGCACCGAGCACGGCTCCGGCCTGGGCGTGCTAGGTAGCTGGTGTTTTTTGATCTATCTCGTGTCGGTCTCTCCTCGTGTGCCAAGGTGATCGATGTAGGTCACCGGGCGTGGGGAGAGATCGAG
>NZ_JBITMP010000097.1:0-16790 GCF_044466425.1 Nonomuraea sp. NPDC049400 | reverse complement strand
CATCGAACTCGATATCGCCTACCCAGGACGGATCAGATAAAGAGGGTTCTCCATCACCCGGAAAGGATCTTTACACACTTGAAGTGACAAGCTCTCGGCGGGGGTGGGCGCCCTGGATGTTCGTCCTGCTCGCACTGGCTGGGCACCGTGCTGCTCGTCAAGGCCGACGCGCCCCTTCACGCGCGCTTCGCCCTGTCGGAGCCGAGCCTGGAGCGCTACGCGCGGTCGGTGCGCAGTGACAATGACAGCGATCGATGGTGGGGCCTGTATTTTGTGGACGATGTGGAGAAGATCCCTGGTGGAGCGAGGTTCATGGTCACCGAGCTCACGATGGATCGGAAGAGCTACGGCTTCGCCTGCATCCCGGATCGGGGACCGGACCCAGAAGAGCGAGGGTGTGAACACTTCAAGGGCCCCTGGTACATCTGGACCGACGGAGACTGAACCCCATGGTGATGCATGACCTCCCGGTTCCACGCCGATGTGTGTCGCACGCAGAGCGCTGTCAGTACCTGAAGGCGCCGGACGCGCCCCGCGGCTTGTGGACGGAGTACGCGCTCGGCAACCCGTGGTTCTCGGAGAAGGAGGACGACTACACGAGTTCACCGCGCTCGGTGCTGCGGTGGTGGACGGCGGGATAAGTGATCGGTGGTGGTGGCCGCCACCGGGGCTTCGCGCAAGGGGATCTGGAGACCGGCAAGGTCAGGTTGTTCGTCCAGGACGGTGGCGTAGCCTCGGTGGCGACTCGTGGTCGGTTATTCCGATCCCACGGCGTAGGCTCGGATGACGGTCTGGGTGAGGCTGGCGCCGGACGTTCCCTCGACCCGCACGCGCAGCGATACATGTCCCGGCGTGCGCGGATTGAGCACGGTGGCTGTCCATTCCGAGCCCGCGCGGACCGTGGGAACAGGGCGCCAGGTCGCGCCGTCGTCAGCAGACATCTCCAGCCGGACGCTCTTGACCGGGGTACTCCGCTCGAGCCACATGGGTAGCCGGGTCAGCGAGCCGGCGGCGGCACGGTTGAACTCGTCAAGCCCCGCCGGGGCGTACCGCATCGCCATCAGGGGCAGCGGCCGTTCTCCCTCTGTGCGCGCGGACCGCGTCGTCCAGACAGTGTCCACGGCGGTGGACAGCGTCGAGGGCGACGGCCGGCGCAGGGACGCGCTGAGCGTGTACGTGGCGGCCTCGGCCGGCAGGTTCGCGCGGAATTCGCACGCACCGGGATCGTCGATTCCGCAACCGGCGAGGTCGGCCCTGGCGAGCACCTGCCCGTCCCTGGTGACGGTGACGGAACCCGTGGCGGCTGAGTCCGTCCCGGCCCGCCCAGCGACACCGTCGGCGAAGAGGGCTCCGGCGTTGAGCACCAGCTTGTCACCGGTACGCCGTGCGCCGACCCCGGCGAGCGAAGGGCCCGTCACCGCGGCGTTCCACAGCTCCTGGGCGGATCCGCGCCGTACGGTTCTTCCCTCGTCCACGATCGTCGCGGTCCCGGCCAGGAGCGCGCTGTCCCAGACAAGGCCGGATGTCCGGTAATGGGTCAGCGTGCCGGGCAGGTCCATCTCCTTCAGCGGTGCCTGCAGGAACTCGCCAGCGGCGTCGCCAAGGCGCGCCCCCGTGATGGGGGTGGCCTTGCCCGCCGCGCCGGAGGCCCGGTATGTCGCCGTCACCTTCGCCAACTCCCGCTGCTCGGCCGCGTAGACGGGTTCGTCGGGGAGCTCACCGATGTGGCGCTGGGCGAGGTCATAGACGTACGAGGCGGTCTTGTTCACCCAGATGTTCCTGATCATGAACTTCAGTCCTGGTTGGCGGGCCGGGACGACGAACAGCCTGTCGGGATACTTCTTGAACGAGATCCAGGACGTGGCCCACTCCCCGAAGGCCACCTGGAAGTCGAAGCCGTTGTCCTGGACCGCCTCCGGGTCGTCGATCGCGAAGCGGACCTGTTTCCCCAAGCGTGCATCCAGCGTCACCTGCTGGTCGGTCTCGCCCACGGTGATGATGGTGTGGGCGATCGTGGCGCCTTCCAGTTCGGAGGTGTCGGTCAGCAGGTTCCACCGGCCTTTGGGCAGTCTGATGTCGGCGCGGCCCTGCTCGAAGAACAGGTCGCGTTCGGCGCCGGTGTCCGGGTTGTAGATGATGGCTCTCGGGTCAATCGGTGTGCCGGATTTGCCGACGGCGGTGATGGTCACGTTGTGGGTCTCCGGCTCGACGTACGCGCCGGCCAGTGTCCGGATCACCCGCTCTCCGGATCTGGCGGTGACGATTCCCGGGTAGTCGCCTGTCGCCTTGCCGCGCGCGTCGATCGTCAGCGTGACCGGCGCTTGTCCGTGCGCGGGCACTTCGACGCGGTCGGCGGACAGGTCGAGCAGGTCGCCCTCGGCGGTCAGGTCGAGCGTGACCGGGGTGTCGCCAGAGTTGCTGTAGGTGATAGTCCTGGTCGCCACCTGCTCGGCCGCGCCGAAGGGGAAGAGGGCATGCAGGTTGGCAGGTTCGGCCGTCACAGGCTGGGCCAGCGCACGCACCAGGTCCACCCGTCCGGCGCCCTGCTGGTACGGAGTCGCGTCCGTCGCGGGCGCAGCGCTGCCGATGAGAGCCGCCTTCAACTGAGGGCCGGTCCAGTCAGGGTGGCGCTGCGCGAGAATGGCGGCGGCCCCGGTCACGTGCGGTGTGGCCATCGAGGTGCCGCTCATCGCGACATGGGTGCCCCCGGCCCGTGCCGCCACGATGCCGACGCCTGGCGCCGTGACATCCGGCTTGATCGCGTGGTCGCCGTCGCGTGGCCCCTTGCTGGAGAAGGGGGCCATCCGGCCCTGCCGGTCCACGGCGCCGACCGTCAGGGCCGCATCGGCGGTGCCGGGGCTCTTCACCGGGTTGACGGGGTCGTTGCCGGCGGCCACCACGAACAGCGCGCCGGTCCGTTCCGACAGCACATTCACCGCCTGCTCCACCGGGTCCAGCCCGGGGGTGTCGGGCCCGCCGAGGCTCATGTTGACCACCTTGGCCTTGACCTCGACGGCGGCCCACTCCATGGCGGCCAGCAGCGCCGATTCGGTGAATTCCCTGCTGCCCAGCTTGCCGACGGCGATCTCCGCGTCCGGCGCCACGCCCTTGTGCTTCTCTCCCGCCCCCGCGACGATCGACGTCACATGGGTGCCGTGGCCGAGGTTGTCGCGGATGTCGGGTTCTTCGCTGAAGTTGCGCGACTGCTTGACCGCGCTCTTCAGGTCGGGATGGTCGGGGTCGTACCCGGAGTCGAGCACGGCGACCTTGACGCCCTTGCCGGTGAAACCTTGTTTCCAAGCCTCGGGGGCGCCGATCTGCTCGACGCTCCGGTCGAGGCTGAAAGAACGACGGCCGTCCAGCCACAGCGTGGCCGCCCCCGCGGCCAGCGTGCGGGCGCCGGGGCCCGTGAGCTCTCGCCATGTCTGAGTGGTGCTCGCCTTGGGCAGGCGCAGCGTGGTCATGCCCACGCCGGCGAGTCGCCGGGTCTGCCCGGCGCCCCGCAGCCGGCCGGCGGGCTCGTCGGCCGATTGGACAATGAGCGGAATGTCCTTCCCGGTGGCGTCGCCGTAGCCCCACTGCAACAGCAGGGTGACGTCGAACAAGCGCCTGTCGAGCAGGCCCTTGGCGATCAGGGGTTGGGCGTCGGACGGGATCACGTACAGGTGGCCCCCACGCACCTGCCCTGTGAACGTCACTTCGCGGCTGTCGCCGGGCGTCACGTGGTATCCCTTGCCGGCCACCATGACGCGGTCACCGGTGATGAGGGTGACCACGTTCCCGGCGGGTCCGGCGCCCGCCTGGGCGGCCGATAACGGCGTCGCGGTCGTCGCGGTCGTCGCCGCCAGCAGCAGCGTGCCGATCAGCACCTTCACGACGTGCTCCCGTCGTTCACGGGGCAGCCGTACTTGCCCAGGATGGTCCGCCTGAGCTCCTCGGCCATCGGCTGCTCGCTGACGATAAGGCTGGCCTTGCCGTACTCGTACAGCGCGCCGCCGGTCACGTACATGGAGTCGGGCACCGACGTCTTGAGCTCCGCATCGGCACCCCGCTCGCCGGGCTCCTTGACCGAGAACTCGCCGATGGACAGCCCGAGCCCGGCCAGGGTCTGCCGGACCTCGCTCACCCGGTGGTTGAGGAACGGCTTGCAGTGCATGGGCTCGCCCGGGGCATTCAGCATGCCGACGACCTCGTACTCCTCCCCGGGACGGGCCTCGCGGCCGAGCAGGATGTCGGCCTTGCCGGTGAAGTCCTTGGCGATGGTGAGCCCGATCGGGCAGCTTCGGCCGAAGTCGACGAAGTCGCAGTTCTTGGGGCGGTCGATCGTCTTGATCTTGTCCGCATAGGGGAACGGGCCCGTGTTCCAGTCGGGCGTGTGGGTGGAGATCTCGCCCACGAAGGAAGGCGTGACCGGCGCGACCCTGAGCGAGATGTCCACGCCCGCGTCCTTGAGCTGGGTCTCGTACACCTCGGGGCTGGCGTACAGGTCCTTGACCTCGATCAGATAGTGGTCGCCCTCCTCCTTGATGTCCAACGCGGAGGCGGGTACGGCGCCGAAGACGACTATGGCCGACCAGCCCGCCGCGGCGACCGCCGCCGCGATCGGCAGCGCCAGCAGCGGCCGCCACCGCGGGCGCCGGGCACTGAGCTCGGGCTCGGCCGTGTCCATGATCTGGGCCAGCATCTCCCGCGCGGCCGGGGTGAGCCCGGGGCCGGGGTCGGGAGCCAGGGTCTTGACGACGTCGTCGGGGGTCATGCGCTCTCCTTGGCGAGGCTCACGGCACGCGGGCCGTACGTGCTCAGGTCGATGTCGATGGCGGCCAGCTCGATGGCCAGGCGCTTACGCGCACGATGCAGGCGCTGGCGGACCGCCACGCGCGAGCAGCCCAGAACCTTGGCGATCTCGTCGGTGCCGAGCCCTTCCCAGCCCATCAGCGACAACAGCTCCCTGTCGTCGTCCGACAGGCGCGCGAACGCCTCCCTGGCCCCCTCCGGCGCCCGGTCCGGCGCCGTACTGTCGTACGTGGAAAGTTCTTCACGAAGGCGCAGCGTCAGGGCCGTACGGCGGAGGGCGCCACGGCGATGGTTGGCCAGGACCCGCCGGGCCGTTCCGTATAACCACAACCTGGCTTCGTCACCGGCCGGCACGTCCGCCAGCCGCCGCCACGCCGTGGTGAACGTCTCGGCGATCACATCGGCGCAGTCGTCCGGATGGTCGGTGCGACGCCGGACATAACCGGAGACAGCCGCGTAGTGCCCCGTGTAGAGCTCTTCAAAGCGCTGCCGGGGCTCCACTGCTTCCTTCTGGTTCAGGAATGTCACATGCCAGTAAATGTCCGGCAGTGTACGGGCGTGACAGCGAGAACACGGTGAAACTTCGTTGAGGTGGAGCGGCTCGCTGAGGCTAAGGAGCCACATCTCTGCGCTCCTTTGGATACTCAGTGCAGCTCGGTGTCCTGCGCAGGAGGATCGAAGGCCCGCACTGGCGGGAGTGGTCCGTCAAAGCGTTCGACCTGGACAAGCGCCGTTCCTGAGCTTGGGCCTTGGGCGAGCTTCGAGGTGCCCTTGTCGAAGGTGAGCACGTTCGGGTTGCCGTGCGCGTCGAGCCCACCAGGCTCGATGGGGTCGTACCACGCTCCGGCATGGAGCACGACGACGCCGCTGCGGACTCCTGGATCGATCACCGCACCGGCGAGACACTGACCACGGTCGTTGAAGACCCGAACGACGTCACCCGCGCGGATGTGGCGGGCTGTTGCGTCGTCGGGGTTCACGTGTATCGGCTCGCGTCCCCGGACCTTGGACTCGGCGCTGTGGTCTGCTTGGTCGTACTGGCTGTGTAGACGGGTTCGCGGCTGCGGAGAGAGCAGGTGCAGGGGGAAGTGCTCCGCAGCCGTCGAGCCCAACCACTCCTGAGGCTCGAGCCAGGTGGGGTGTCCCGGACAGTCGTCGTAGACGAAGGACTCGATCGTCGCCGAGGTCAGTTCAACCTTGCCGGACGGCGTGGTCAACGGGTTTCGCATCGGGTCCTCACGCAACAACGCCAACGGGTCGGCCCGCCGATCGGGCTCCGGCAGGGGAATGGTGACCTCGCCGGCGGCCCAGAAGGTCCGGAAGTCCGGAATCGGCATGCCGGCAGCGGCTAGGTCATCTCGCGTGGTGTCGTAGAGATGCCGCACCCACTCATCGGCGGACCGACCTTCGGTGAACTCGCGGCGGAATCCAAGCCGGTCTGCCAAGTCCGCGAACACCGCATAGTCGTCGCGTGCCTCTCCCGGGGGGTCTACCGCGGCGTGCATGACAGAGAGGTGAGACTCGTAGCGGCCGTACGCCACGTCGTTGCGTTCGAGATAGGTGGAGACTGGCAGCACGATGTCGGCATGCTTGGCGGTGGCGGTCCAGAAGGACTCGTGCACGATGATCGTACGGGGTTGCTGCCAGGCCTCCACCAGGCGATTGAGGTCCTGGTGATGATGGAACGGGTTTCCCCCGCACCAGTAGACGAGGTCGATGTCGGGAAAGGTCAGGCGGCGGCCGTCGAAGTCGATCTCTTGCCCAGGACCCAGCAGCATGTCGGCGATACGAGAAACCGGGATGGGCGCGATCTCGGGAAGCTCACGGACTTTTTGCGGGAGTGCGGCGACCGGAAGCTTGCGTTGCCGCGTGCCGGTGCTGTGGTGGGTGCCGAACCCGAGCGCGACCCCCCTGTGGGGCCAACCCAGGTGACCAGCCATGGCGGCGAGAGCAATGGCGGCCCAGAAGGGCTGCTCGCCATGGTCACCGCGCTGAATGGACCAGCTCACTGTGATCAACGTCCGGCCGCCCACGATCCGGCGCGCAAGGTCGCGGATGGTGGAGTCAGGGATGTCACACACCGCGGCCGCCCAGCTCGCGTCCTTGACGACGCCGTCCAGAGCCCCGGACAGGTAGGCCACGAGATCCTCGGCCCCCACGCAGCACTCCCGCAGGAACTCGGCATCGTGGTCGCCAGCGGCCCACACCTCGTAGGTCAGGGCCAGCATCAACGCGGTGTCTGTGTTGGGCCTGACGCGGACCCATTGCGCATCGTCGATGTCGAGGTCGCTCCGCTGTGGACTGATGTTGACCAGCTCGACGCCGGCCTCGGCGCACATCCGCAGGCCCGAGCGCGACCGGTGCACGTGCACCCCGCCGGGGTTGACCTGAGCGTTCTTGGCAGGAAGGCCACCGAAAGCCAGGAGGAGGTCGACGTGCGCCGCGATCTCCTCCCACGTCGGGAGGGACCGCAAGTGCTCATCGGCTGAGGTGCCGAGCACATGCGGGACGATCCGCGCCATGGCGGCGTAGCTGTAGCTGTCGATCGAAGGCGTGTAGCCACCTGCCACGTTGAGGAAGCGATGCACCTGACTTTGCGCATGGTGAAAGCGCCCAGCGCTTGCCCACCCGTAGGAACCTCCGAAGATCGAGCTGGGCCCGCGCGTGTTGTGGGCGCGCTTGATCTCTTCTGCCACCAGGTCGAGCGCGCGCTCCCACGAGACAGGTGTAAAGGTGTCGGCGCCCCGTGGTCGCGCGGGCGTATCCCTGTTCTGCAGGTAGCTGGTCCGAACCATGGGACGAAGGACACGACCTCGACCTTGGTCATAGCTCGTTCGGCGGTAGCCGATCGTGGCCGGCTCCGGGTCGTCCAGGGGTGAGATCCAGCGGACCTCCCCGCCCTTGACGACGACTCGATACCTACCCCAGTGCGTGGCAGTCGTGAACACTCCGTGGTGCACATCTGGTCGAGCAGGGCGCGGGTTCTGCATGGGTGAACGTCCTCTCATCAAACAATGCGTGGCAGTCATGACCGAGCGGAGGTCACCGCTCGTACTGACCCGAGCACGGCGGACCCACCATCCACCGAGACCTGGATGGTGAACGGCGTTGGACAACGACTCGAGAGCCGGCCCTGTGGGTGGCAGGCGCCTGGTGGCCCGCTCGCGAGCCCCGACCTCGCTCAGGCCGGGCGAAGGCCTTGGTCAACCCTCGTTCGAACACCTCTGGGGTGCGTGCGGACGCCGACCAAACCTCGCGGTTTCGCCTCACATGAGCGCTGCCATCATCGCCCCGCCGTCGAGCCAGACCTCCTTGCGCACGATCAGACCCTCGCGGCACGTCATGACGTCGAGGATGCCGAAGCTCACGCGTTGCCCGCGCGGCTCGACCACCGTGCCGCCCAGGTTCCACGGCTTGGCCAGGGTGCCAGTGAGGATCGAGCGGCACACGTAGCCCCCGTCGTGGGCCACGATCTCCTGGATGTCGAACTGCTGGTCGGGCCAGGCTTCGAGCAGGAACCCGAAGGCCGCGCGGCACTCCTCGGAGCCTCGCGCCTCGGGCGCTCCGGCCATGTGCACCTTGAAGACGCTCTCGTCGGCGTGCAGCCGCATCACCTTCTCGAGCGAGTGCTCGTTCCACGCCTCGACGTAGTCGGAGGCCAGCGTCCTGTTCTGCTCTTCGACACGTGAAGCCATACCAGTTCTCCCTTCGTCAGTGCCGAGCGAGGCCGCCGTCGACGTTGATGGTCTGACCCGTGATGAAGTCGCTCTCCGGGTCCAGCAAGAAGCGCAAGGTAGAGCGCAGGTCCGACGGGACCTGTGGTCGCGGTACCGCCTGTTGTGGAACGATCACGTCGAAGAACTGCGAGACCGGACCCTCCAGGACCCCTCCGTTCGGGTGAGCCCGGGCGTCACGGCGTGGACGGTGATCCCGGTTCCAGCAAGCTCGGCGGCCAGTGATCTCACCATGCCGACCAACGCCATTTTGGACGAGACGTAGGCGACCATGTTCGGCACGCCCAACCACACGGTGCCAGAAGAGATAACAACGATGCGGCCGAACTTTGCCGTCAGCAGGCCGGGGAGGGCAGCACGCAAGGTGGCTGCGACACCTTCGACATTGACCCCCAGGATCTCCCGCCACTCGGCCGGAGTCGTCCCAAGGAAGGGTTTCATCGGATATATGCCGGCGTTGGCCACGACTCCCACCAGTTGGGGCGCCCGTGTCCGCCTCAGCCTCGTGGACGGTGGCGCTGAGAGCCACCTCGTCACGAACGTCCGCCTCGACCGCGCGGTAACGCCCTGCGTGGGAGCCATCGGGCGGCGGTCCTGCGGCCCTGTCGACCGCCAGGGCCGCATAACCGTCCGCCACGAGGCTCTCAGCGAATGCGCGCCGGAGCCCGCGTGAGGCGCCGATGACCATCACGAGGCCACGCGTCTCCCCTGCTTCCGAGCGGGTCACCCGGTATCAACCGTTAGGTAGGTCTTGCCGTCACGCTCCTCGGTGCCGAACGCTACGTCGGCATCGAGCTGGTCCTCTGACGACATCACCTGTCCCACGTTGTCGTGGTCGATGCGGGGCAGCTCGATCGTGATGTCCGCGGGAAGCTTCCTGCCGGCCAGCGCTTCGGAGACGGCCCACACGAGTGCGCGGCCGATGAGCGTCGGACGCAGATCCCATGTCGCCGCCAGCACCCCGCTGCGTACTGCTTCAATCGCGTCCTCACCTCCACCGAGCCCGACGACATCAGGCGCGAACTTGTCGTCCTTGACCGCAGCGGCAGCAAGCGCGGTGAGGTCAACAGGGTCGAACAGCCCTTGGGCCTCGCTCCCGAAACGCTGCTTCCAGGTCCGGGCCAGCGCAGCTGTTGCGTCGGGAGTGATCCGCTCGTTCGTCTGAGCGTCCAGGATCTTCAGACCGGCGGCTTCGGCGCCCTCACGGAAGCCTGCATTGCGCTCGCGGAACGTCTCGATGGTCTCTGGCCCGAGCACCGCGACCGCACCTGATTCGGGACCGTTGAGCTGCGCGAGGTACTCCGCCGCCTCGTACGCCGCCTGGCGGTCGGCATAGTCGAGGTTGGTGAAGTACGGGCCGCCGCTCGCGGTGTCGTGGACGACGACGGGGATCCCAGCCGCTCGCACCCGATCGAGCTCAGGCTGGATCGAGGTGGCATCGAGAGGCCAGATGACCAGGGCGTCGATCCCGCGCTGGAGCATGGTTTCGACGTCACTGATCTGCTTGCCGGGGTCCACATTGGCGTCCGTGGTGATCACCTCGTATCCCTGCCGCTTGGCCTCGACCTCCAACCCGTGAGCCTGGGCCGCCAGCACGGGGTCGGCTCCATGCGGCACAGAGTGGCCGATGACGATCTCGTTCCCGTCCTTGCCGGCATTACCCGTGGACTGCGTGCTGCACCCGGTGGCGAGCAGGACCGGAATCAGGAGAGCGCCCCATCTACGGGCTGAGGAGATGTGCATGACCGGAATCCCTATCTGTTGACGGACTTGTCGAGCGACTGGAGGCGGAGCTTGTCGATGAGCACCGCGGCGAGCAGAACGGCTCCGGCGACCACTGACTGCCAGAACGAGGAGATGCCGGCGAGGGTCAGGCCGTTCGACATCGTGCCGAGGAAGAGCACCCCGATCAGAGTGCCGATGACGCCGCCGCTGCCACCGAGGAAGCTGGTGCCGCCCAAGAGGACCGCCGCGCCAGCAGACAGTTCGAGTCCGGCGGCGACGGTGGGTGACGCCGACGCCAACCGGGCAGCCTCGAGAACGCCGGCCAGGGCGGCGCACGCGGTGCAGATCATGTAGGCGGCCGCTCGAACCAGGGGCACGTTGATCCCAGCCAGCCGCGCTGCCTCCGGGTTGCCTCCGACGGCGTACACCATCCGACCGAACCCCGTGAAGCGAGTGACTATGTAGGCCGCCACCAGCAGCCCGAGGGCCACGACCACGGACAGTGGGAGACCGCCGATATGCATGCGCCCCATGTCCAGGAGAAACGGGTAGTCGTGCAGCGTGAGGGTTCGCCCTTCGGTGATGACCAGGGCGATGCCTCGAAACAGGGACGCTGTTCCGAGGGTCACCACGAAGAAGGACAGGCCGATTCTGCCGATGAGCAGGCCGTTCGACAGGAAGCCGACGACGAAGGCGCCGACAAGCACCACCGCCACGGCGAGGCCGTCGGCCATGTGAGCCGAGAGCGTCGCGAGAAGGATGCCGCTCAGCGCGACCGTGCCACCGACCGAGAGGTCGAACCCCCCGACCAGCAGGACGAAGGTGAGCCCGATCGCGGCGATGAGGAGCACTGCATTGGTCTCAAGGATGTTCACCGCGTTGCCGATCGTGGCGAAGTTGGGCTGAGTCACCGCGAGGACGACGACCAGCACCGCAAGAGCGACGGTGACGCCGACATGTTCGGCCTGATGCCAACCTCTCGATAGTCGCGCTGGCCGGGTGGCACTCAGCTTGCCCATGGTCATCCTCCGATACCGTGCTTCACGAGTAGCTCTTCGGTCGCGTGGGCGCGATCTACGACGGCGGCGACGGCCCCCTCGCGGACGACGACGATGCGGTCGCATATCCCGAGGAGCTCGACCATGTCCGACGAAGCCAGGAGAACGGCCGCCCCGGACGCGGCGTGCTGCGAGATCAGCTCGTAGATGTCGTGGCGTGCGCCGATGTCGATCCCGCGGGTGGGCTCATCGAGCAGCAGCAGCTCGGGGCGTCGCTGCAGGACCCGGGCAAGTAGGACCTTCTGTTGGTTGCCACCACTGAGGCCAGACACGGTTTGCGACTCAGAGTGCGCTTTGATCCCGTAACGACGGATCCGGTCTCGCGCACGGCGTCGGTCGCGACGTTCGCAGGCGACCGAGAAAGCTCGGTGCTCGCCGATCGTTAGGTTGCGCGCAATGGACGCCTGCGCGATCAGTCCTTGCCGCATCCGGTCCTCGGGCAACAGCGCGATGCCGTGACGCAACCGCCCCGCGACCGACGCGGGGCCCAGGCGGCGCCCTTTCCACGAGATGTGGTATGCGTCCTTGCGAGCGCCGGCGATGGTCTCCAACAGCTCAGTACGTCCGGCGCCCATCAGACCGAACATGCCGACGATCTCGCCTGCCGACACCGTCAGCGGAAGCGATCGCGGGGCGTCGACGCACGCCACGTGGAGTCGAACCTCACCCGGGTGCCGCGACCGCGACGGGAAGAGCTCTCTCAGCTCGCGACCGACCATCATCGCGCTCAGCCGCTCCTCATCGAGCTCGTCGCGGCCCAGCTCGCCGACATAGTGGCCATCTCGAAGCACCACGGCTCGATCCGCCATCGCTTTGATGTCCCGGAGGCGGTGCGTGATGAGCAGCGTCGCCATCCCCGATTCGGCCTTGCGCCTGACCAAGGCGAACAGACGTGCTGGATCCGCCACCCGCGTGGTGGCTTCATCGAGGATGAGCAAGCGAGGGTCTGCGCTGAGCGCCTTCGCCAACTCGATGAGCTCGCGGTCCGGCTCTGACAGAGAGGCGACCTTGGCCGCGGGATCCACCTCGAGCCCCGCCATCTCGAGCATCGGCCGAGCTCGTGCCACCAGCTGAGGTAGGGAGAACCGTCGGTGCGGCGCGGGTAGCTGAGCGAGGAGAATGTTCTCGGCCACCGTCAGGTGCGGCACGAGCGCGGGCTCCTGGGAAACCAGAGCGATCCCCTCGGAGCGCGCCCCCTTGAGGTTGCCGAGTGGAACGGGACGCCCACCGAACATCACCGTCCCGGCGTCGGGTTTGACGATGCCGGCCACGATCTTGGCGAACGTCGACTTGCCAGACCCGTTCTCTCCCGAGAGAGCGACTATCTCGCCACTGCGCACCGAGATGCTGACGTCTTCGAGAGCCCACGTGGCTCCGTACCGCTTGCTCAGCCCGGTGGCCAGCAGAAGCGGCGAGCCGCAGTCTCCCGCCTCCGGCGCATGGTTGTCGTTCATCGTCAGTCCTCCGACGAGCTGGCAGCCAGTGCGACTCGGTCAGGCAGCGCACCGCGGCTCATCGGGCGCGTCCCAGACCACCTCACGTCGTCACCTGGGCTTGCGGTGCACCGGCGACAGCGCAGAGCCAGCGGTGCGCTTCTCCTGCGATGTAGTCCCGGTTCCTATCCAGGGTGACGCCGTGCCCGAAGCCGGCCGCGAAGCGGTAGTCCGCGTTCAACACCCGAGCAAGCCGGTGCACCGCGACTGGATCTGACAGGGTGTCGTGCTCAGCCGCAAGCACCAGCAGAGGTCCGGAGATCCTGACCGGGTCGACCGATACGCTCCACTCGGTGGTGACCTCGGCCACGGCCCGCGGCGACTCAGCCACGAGCAGCTCGTGATAGTGGCGGGCCAGCTCCTCATCGGTTCCGGAGAAGAACAGCTCCTTGGACAGCTCGAACGGGGGCGGCCCCCACATGTGAGCCGGATCGGTTGGGATCTCGAGCCGCTCTGGGGTTGCCTCCTGCGGCAGCGCCGGTGTGAGCAGCACGAGGCCGGCGTGCCGATTGCGTTCCGCGAACTTCAGGGTCGCAAGTGCCCCCATGCTGTGGGCGATGACGATCGGTGGCTCCTCGAACTGGGACGCCACGGTCTCGATGTCGGGGACCACGTCCTCGATCGACCGGCTCAGAACCTGGTCCGGGTCGAGCGGCTGTGACCTCCCGCGACCGCGCCAGTTGAGCGCGTGACAGTCCCATCCTCGGTCTGACAGGTACTCCGTGAATGTGTCCCAGCACCAGGATCCATGGAGTCCGCCGTGAACGAGCAGCACCGGAGTTGACCGAGTCAACGACTCACTCCCGGGCTGCCTCCTGGCAACATGAATTCCGCCGACTTCGTAGTCAACGATCGTGTTCGACATCGCGTCTCTCCTTCGGACCAGGGACCCGGACCGCTCAGTGATGGGTAAGGGGATGGGACTCAGTGGTGCTCAGATGGCCGAAGAACGGCAGCAGGCCGGTACGGTCGTGACAATTGACGTATTCGGCTCGGGCGCCGCCCTCCGGCACCACATAGACCTCGTGACCGAGCACCACGGTCACGTCTGGCGCGAAGTGTGCCGCCAGCTCGCCGAAGCTCTTCAGGATCGCAAGATGAGTCGGATGCTCATGGGCCCATGCCTCGAGGTGCGCCAGCGACTGCCACCAAGCCAGAGAGGACGTCTGCACCTGCGATCCGGCTGGGAAGTCGACGTCGAGCTTGCGGATACTGAGACACCCGGTCGTGAGGGGGTTGTCCACCAGGTAGTCGACGCCTACTTGATAGACGGGGAGCATCCGCTCCTCGAACCAGTCGCGCTCTGCATCGGGACAGTGCCGCCAACCCTGAGGCGACCTGATGAAGCAGACGTTTTCCGGCACCTCGAACCAGATATGGCGGTCAAGCGAAGTCACGGCGCCCATTGAGACGTCCTGCACGGTCGCCGGAAGGCCGCCGTCCTCGGCGTCGTGGATGCGGTCGCGCATCGACCCGAAGTAGGAGTGGAACGGGTTGAGCTGCGTCGATCGACTCTTGGCGATACCCCATCGGACGTCCTCGGTCGAAAAGGACGTCTCCAGTCGGCGCGCCGGCACCTGAATCGTCTCGACCCACAGGCCGATGCCTCGCTCAACCAAGCTCGGCGCCCAGGACTCCATCGGGTGCTCTGCACGCCATCGCTGGTAATCCTCGTCGGAGGTCCAGTAGGTCATGAAAACCTCGTTGGCGCGGCCGACTGCGTCCACATGGCGTCCGGCCTCAGCCTGATAGACACAGGACTCTGCTGCCAAGGCCCCCTGCAGCCGCTCATGCACGTCCTTCGCATCAGTTCCTGGGCGGTACTGAATGCCTATCTGCGCCATGACGATGACTTCGTCGAGTGACGAGAAAGTCGAGCTGTACGCGGAGTAGGGATTGTGGAAGTCGCGAGGTCGTATCTTCGTCACCGTCGGTTCCTCTCATGGGCAACTCATGGCTCAGCGTTGCTGCGCGCGACCCCGCGTGGTCAGACCCCGAGCAGGTACTGCCGACCCGTACTCGTTGGAGGCCACCGAGGCATGCGACGGAGACCGAGACGCGCCGGCTGTCACCCGAACGGGTCCTCTTCTCTTCGCAACCGTCCGTCACAGCGCCAGCGGGGCTGTTCAGACTTGACCCTGCTCCCGCATGGGTCGATCCTCGGAGCAGCGCGAGCGTGAGGTCACCACGCGCCGGCCTTCCCGGGGACCAAGTGAATATCGGGTTCTTTGGACAGAGGCGAATGATGACGCACGAAACCTTCCAGGCACCAACGGCGCCTCGTGACGGGCGCCGCCCTTGGTATCTCGCGCGGAGGTTTGTTTGCAGCAGCAGCTGGTGTCGTACGTCGGGCATCGACCAGCGGCTCGGCCGCAGAAAGGCGCCCCGTGTGGAGGGTTCGGTGAGCACCACGCTGCTCCAGTTCGCCGCCGAGGCACGCACGTGTTGGGAGCAGCAGGAGATCCAGACCAGGATCCTTGAGGAGATGTGCCGTGTCATCCCCGGAAAGGCCGCGGGCGTGTATCTCCTAGGCAGCGACGGTAGCGCGGCATCGAGCGTGCTTGCGCATGGCGTCAGCGAGTACTTCCTCGCCAGGTACGAACATCAGGGTCGCGACTCGGACCCTGTGCTGCAGGCGGTGTTGACACGTCGTTCAGCGGTGACGGAAGCAGAGATCTCAGAGCCAGCCGAGTGGATGCTGCTTCCCCTCTACAGGCAGGTGCTCGCCCTGCATAGCATCGCCCACACGTTGCAGGCACCTCTGATCGTGGCCGGCGAGGTACGAGGCACCTTGAACGTGGCTCGGACGTCGGGCCAGGGCAGATTCGCTCTCGCGGAGCTGACCGTGATGGAGGCGCTCGGCCGTCTGTCCGGCCTGGCCATGGAGAGGAACAACGTCGCTGAAGAGCTCGACAGACGGCTCGCGCGCGCGTCCGCGGCCCTCGAGCTGATCGACGAACCGGTCATCGTGACGGACACACGCACTGCAGAACGCACCGCGAATCCAGCGGCGCGGCAGGTCATCGCCGGGCTGTCAGGGGACCAGACCTTCGACGATGTTCTGGCCAGGGCGCGCGAAGGAGCAGCACATATTCGCGACGGTACGACGCGCCCGAGCGTAGATCCCGAGACCGGCCTGAGGCTACGGTCGGTTCACCTGCCGGACGACGACATGATCATCACGATCATCCACAACCGGGTCGACGCACCGTCACCGACTCACGCACGGGCTTGGATCCAGGGGGTCCTGAGCCCCAGGGAGTACGAGATAGCAGACCTCGTTGCCTCGGGCTTGAGGGATAGCGAGATCGCGGTACAGCTCTTCCTGAGCCCTCACACCGTCAAGAAGTACTTGAAGAGCACGTACCGTAAACTCGCGTTGCGGTCACGGGTGGAGCTCACTCGAGCGATGCACGGTGGTGCCTAGGCTCAGAACCGCGCCAACCGACTCTTGCCCGGCGACCACCTGCGTTGCCATGTTCTGCAGCGCAGCTCCGCACGATGGATGCGTCCGCGTGGCCGCTCAGCTCACCGCGCACGATCGGGTGGCCCTCACGGTCCCGTTGCCACAACGCCATCCGCAGGGGCACGTCGACCAGCTCGACGGCCTTGGTGGGCGCGACGTTCCAGGCGACGATCTTCTGGGCGAACACGTCGAGGATGAACGCGACGTAGACGAACCCGACCCAGGTGCGGATGTAGGTGAAGTCCATGACCCAGGTCCGGTTCGGCGCGGCCGCGGTGAAGTCGCGGTCGAGCAGGTCACCGGCCCGCTTTCCGTCCTTGGCAAGGATGGTGGTCCGGATCCCCTTCGAGCGCCGGACGTCTTGCAGGGCAAGGGTGGCTTCGACAGCGTGAGCTGGCCCCACGGGGCAGCATGTTTTGGCCCCACTTAGGGCTTGCAGAGAATTAACACGCCGAGTTGATCTTGTTCGGAACGGCGCCAGTACTCATGGCGTAGGCGATGAGGTCTGCTGCGGAGTAGA
>NZ_JBITMP010000096.1:0-17838 GCF_044466425.1 Nonomuraea sp. NPDC049400 | reverse complement strand
ATGCTCAAACGCCAAATGTTCGGCCGCGCGAAACTCGACCTGCTACGCAAACGCACCCTGCGTTCCGCCTAGATCACGCAATCTGCGACAGAGCCCGCAGCTTCACGTGGATGGCGTCGATGAAGATCACCGGGTAGACGGGATCGAGCGGCCGGTTCTGCCATTCGGCCATGCCGTCCAGCACCTTGTCGGTGATGGTGGAGATGGTCTGCTTGGACACCTCGGCGCCATAGACCTCGGCCAGGTGCGCGGAGATCTCCCCGGTGGTCAGACCCTTGGCGGCCAGCGAGATGACCATCTCATCGACGCCGGACAACCGCCGCTGCCGCTTGCGCACGATCTTCGGCTCGAAGCTGCCGTCCCGATCGCGTGGAACGGTGATCTCGACCGGCCCGACGTCAGTGATGACGGTCTTGGAACGGGCGCCGTTGCGGGTGTTGCCCGTCTCGTTGCCGGAGCGTTCGTGCTTGTCATGGCCGAGATGGTCCGTAATCTCGCCCTCCAGGGCGGACTCCAGCACTAGCTTGGTCAGCCGGCCCAGTAGCCCGTTCTCGCCGACCAGCTCCATACCCTCGGCCCGGGCCTGGTCGACCAGCCTGGCAACCAGTTCCTGATCCGTCGAGTCCTCCGGCTTTTTACGCGCCACCGCGGCGTCCTCCAGGTCGATCTCCGTCGATGCCTGGATCACAGTACTCATCAGGTGTGTCCTCCATGATCAGGAGTTACACCGTTGTTCTTACAGTCCCCGTAGCGGACTAATCGCCAGGTCGGCAGGCCCCGGTGGCGGCGTCGTTCGCGATCCTGCCGACTCGCCATCGCCCGTGCCCAGTGCTCGGCGGCGAAGTCGTCGAGCACCGACAGGGCGATGTTGGCCAGCAGGGGTGACAGGATGCCACCTTGCGGTGTTCCGGAGGTGGTCTCGTTCCGTTCGCCGAGCTCGGTCATGATCCCGGCTTTGAGGAACGCCTTCACCAGCGCCAGCAGCCGCTTGTCCTTCACCCGCGCCCGGATGCGGTCCATCAGGGCCGCGTGATCGATGCGGTCGAAGCACGCCTCGATATCGGCGTCCAGCACCCAGCGGTATCCCTGGGAGCCGAACAAGTGAATCTCGGCGATCGCGTCGTGCGCGCGCCGGTTGGGCCGAAACCCATACGAACACGGATGGAAGTCCGCCTCGAAGATGGGCTCCAAGACCAGCTTCAGCGCGGCCTGCACCACCCGATCGTTGATGGTCGGGATCCCCAGCCGGCGCAGCTTCCCGCCGGTCTTGGGGATCATCCGCTCCCGCACTGGCAGGGGCCGGAAGGTTCCCGCCTTCAGTGCCGAGCGGATGCGGTTCAGGTGCGCGCGGACCCCAGCGGCTTCGACGTCGGCGGCACGCATGCCGTCCACGCCCGCCGTCCGGGCTCCGGCGTTGCCCGCGACCCGTTCGAAGGCCATCACCAAGGTGGCCGGGTCGCAGACGAAGTTGAAGACATCGTCGAACCGGAAGCCGTGATCGGCTAACGCCCAACGGTGCAGTTTGGTCTGCATCTTCCGTACCCGCGCCTCAGCGGCCAGCGCCGAAGGCCACGTGACCGGGGTATCCACCCCGGATTCTCCGGACATTGCAGCACCTCCCTTGCGATCTCGCTGCCGCCCTTCCCCATGTGCCGGGCTCTCCCCGGCTCGGAGTACTACGGCGGCTCCGCCCCTCCCACGGCCTGATCGGCAGACGATGTGCCCAGCCCTGCTCGCCCGCGCTGGTCGCGTAGGCGATGGGCGAGGCCGGGGAGGTTCCCATGTTCACTGATTGATCGCTCGTCGGAGTAGGCACCCGGCTATACCCCCGCGGCATCGCCACGGCTACCCCGCAGCACTTCACCGTGGCCTCCCGGATGGTCTGGCATCCACCACCCGGAAGTTGCCGCCCTGGAACAGAGGCGAGCACGCACCGCAACCAGCCCAGATCCGCCAGGTTCGAGCTGATGTCACCTTAGGAGGCTTCACGCACCGGTTCCTCTCGTATACCTCTCCGTCTCGCTCGCCGGACCCGCGCCATCTGGCAGTCCTGACACGTCCCGGCTTTGTCGGGGCCGCTTGCCACCCTCCCCGGCATCTCCCGGGTCGGGCTGCCCCCAGCTTCACCGCCCTGCTGCGACAGGACGGCGGCGAAGTAGGGGTCGGACCGGGGCGCGCTGCTGGCCTTGTGACCAGCCCGTTTCCCCGGCCCGCCCTCCGCACCGGACATGCGACTCTCACCGCATCCGGCGCTCCACGGACTCCCTTGGGGACCGCGCGGTTCACACCGTCGCGGCCCTCGCCCACGGTGTCGGGATGCTGTATCCGCGCCAGCGATAGCGGGTCACCTTCACCCGCTGCGGGACGAACAGCGTGATCCCGTCCTCCACGGGCCGCCAACCGGGCTCGCCGGTCAAGTAGCGGCGCCGCAGAGTCCTCCAGTCGATCCCGGGATGCTGCTTCCTCAGCCACAACGTCACTCGACGCCAGCAGAAGTCGTCGAGATAGTGGAACGTGGCTGTGGACGACCCGAACCGGAAGTAGTAACACCATCCCCGCACCGCCGAGTTGAGCTGGCGGAGCAGGTCGGCGAGAGTGCGTTGACCTCTCTTGTTCGTCATCGCCCGCACCTTGCCCGTGATGGAGGCCAGTGCCTTCTTCGACGGATAGGTGTAGACGTAGTGCTCGCTGGTGCCCTTCTTGCGCCTTCGCTGGATGTGAAAGCCGAGAAAGTCCAGCCCCTCGTCGATATGGCAGACGCGGGTCTTGGCCTCCGACAGGCGCAGCCCCAGCGGGGCGAGCACGGTCGTGACCTCCTCCCACAGCGCGTCCGCGTGAGCTCGGGCGCCGCACACCATGATCAGAAAATCGTCCGCGTAGCGGACGATCCGGTATGTGGCACCTCCGCGTCGGCGGTGTGCTGTTCGTCTGCCGCCGTTGCCGTGAGCGTCCCACTTGGCACAGAAGTGTTCATCCAGCGCCGAGAGGGCGATGTTCGCCAACAGCGGTGAGGCGATGCCGCCTTGGGGTGTGCCGGTGTTCGTGTCCCTGGTCTCACCATCGGCGGACATGATGCCCGCCTTCAGGAACGCCTTGACCAGGGCGAGAACCCGCTTGTCTCCGACTCGTCGGCGCATCCGCTCAAGGAGAGCGGAGTGTGCGATGTTGTCGAAGCACGCTTCGATGTCCGCATCCAGCACCCAGTGGTAGCCCTTGGTGCCGAAGTGGTGCACCTCAGCGATCGCGTCATGGGCTCGTCGTTCGGGGCGAAAACCGTAGCTGACCGGCTTGAATGACGCCTCGAAGATCGGCTCCAGAACCAGCACGAGCGCGGCTTGCACGAGCCTGTCCATCGCGGTGGGAATCCCCAGCCTCCTGAGCTTTCCCCCGCTGCCCGGCTTGGGGATCATGCGCTCCCGCACTGGCAGAGGGGTGAATGTGCGGGCCTTCAACTGCTCCCGCGTGTTCTTCAGGAAGGCCACGATGTCGGCGTCATCGGCGATGAAGGCCGGGATGACCCGGTCCACGCCGGCGGTGTGCGCGCCCTTGTTGCCCCTCACCCTCTCCCACGCGACGGTGAGGAAGTCGGGGTGATGGACAAGGTTGTAGAGATCATCGAACCTGCGGTCGGGATCATCGACCGCCCATTGGTGCAGCTTGGTCTGCATCCGTCGTACCCGCAGCCAGGCCCCATCGGGGTCGGGCCACAGATCACCGGTATTCACCAGCGTCTCCGTCCCTTGCAGTTCCTCAACTACTTGAATCCGCTGGGCTGCTTCGCCATGTGGACGGCTTTCCCGCCCCCGGACTACTACCAGCCCTCCGCCCCACCTCGGGCCGTCGGCGGACGTCGCGCCTTCCCGCCCCATCGCACCTGGAGAGTGCACTGAGACGAAAGCTTCGAGGTGGTTCCCACGTTCACTGTGATCCGCTTGTCGGGTGAGGCGGCCAGCTTTGCCCCTGCGGCATCGCCACGGTTACGCCGCAGTCCTTCTCCGTGTGGCCTCCCGACCGGCAAGATCAATCCGATCCAGGAGTTCCTGCCCAGACGGGCAGTGCGCACCGCGATCCAGCCCAGATCCACCGGGTTTGAGCTGGCGGAGGTCTTGAGGGGCTTTACACCGCTGGTTCCTCGCGTCCACCTTCCCGTCTCGCTTGCCGGACCCGCACCGTCCGGTAGTTCCGGTGCGTCCCGTCGTTGTCGGGGCTGCTCTCCACCAGACCCGGCCGACTCGCCGGGCCCAGCTACCCCCTGCTTCTGCCGTCCCGCTGCGACGGGACGACGGTGCGGGCCTCACACCCGCACGCGGATCATCAGCGCCTCGTGGCGCACGGTCTCTCACCTCCACTCGATCAATCAGCGCCTCACGGCGCACGTGCCACAGGGCACTGGTGGGCCGCTGGCGAGGTGTCCGCGCGGAGCACGGGTCCTTTTCCTGCGGCCCCCAGCCCGAACGACGCATGCGACTTTCACCGCACGTCGCTCTCCGGTGACTACTGCGTGAGCTGCGGTTTCGGCTGCCCTGTGTGGATGGAGTCATGGCAGGTCCGGCAGACCACGAGGGTCTTGCGCCGTCGCCTGGCCATGAGTTCCGCCCATGCGGGTTGCGGCCGTCCCGGCCGGGTGAGGTCAGCGAGGCGTCGGACGTGGTGCACCGAGATGCCGTCGTCGGCTTTGCAGGGGGGCAGCCCAAGTACGGGAGAAAGGGGCAGTGGGCTGCTGAACTGCTGGTCAGAGGGGGTTTTCCTCGGATGGTGTGACCCTGCGCTTTGGTTGATTGCGGTTCGGTGAACAAGGCGTCCGGTGGAGTTGATCGTCGCTACGGTTTCGGCGTCTGGACGCCGGGAGCGAGGCGAGGGACGGCCTTGGGATGACGTGGATCGAGCGGACCGCCTATCCGCAGTTCAAGCGGCTGACGTCGGCGCGGGTGCTGCATGTGTTCTTCACGCCGTCGACGGAAGAGGTGGACTGGGCTGAAAAACGGACAGGCAGCCCGGAGTCGTGCTTCGCGCTGGTGCTGGCGTTGAAGTGCTTCCAGAAGATGGCGCGCTTTCCGTCCCCTGACGAGATCCCCGACGTGGTGATCGACCACGTCCGGCGCTGCCTGGAGCTGCCCGAGGACGTCTGGCCAGATCATGGCTCCTCCCGCAGCGCGAAGGCGCATCGCAAGCTGGTGCGCCAACGTCAAGGCGTGAAGTACGACGCGGGCCGGGCCAGGGCGATCGCCGCAGCGGCGATCCGGAAGGCGGCCCAGGCCAAGAACAACCCGGCGGACCTGATCAATGTGGCGATCGAGGAGTTGCTCCGGCTCCGGCTGGAGCTGCTTGGGTACACGACGCTGGAGGACCTGGCCACCAGCATCCGCGCCGAGGTGAACGCCACCATCTTCGCCACGATCCTGCAGCGGATGGGCGAGGCCGGCCGGGCCCGGATGGAGGGTCTGCTCGTCGTCGGGCCGGACGGCAAATCGACGTTCAACCGGCTCAAGAAGCCCGCCCAGCGGGCCACCTGGTCGCGATTTCGTGACCAGGTGAAATGGTTGGATCAGGTGGACGCGCTCGGCGACACCGACGCCTGGCTGGAGGGCATCGCGCCGTCGAAGATCGCCGACTTCGCCGGTGAGGCCGACGCCCAGGACGCCGACACCTTGTCGCGCTACGACCCCGTCAAGCAGGTGGCGTTGCTGGCCTGCCTGACGCACACCGCCCGAATGCGGGCCCGCGACGACCTGGCCGAAATGCTGTGCAAGCGCATGGCCTCCCACGTCAAACGAGCCACGGCGGAGCTGGAGGAGATCCGCGCCCGCCAGCGCGCCACCAGCGAGCGGCTGATCGGCACCTACCGTCAGGTGCTGGAACGTCTCGACCCCGGCAGCGACACCTCGGCCGCCGGACACGAGGCGGTGGCGCGAGCCGTCGAGGCGGTGACCTCGTGCGCCGCGGGCGCCGGGCAGGTCCAGGCGCTTGGCGAGATGCTGTCGGCTCTCGTGGTACAGGCCCACAGCGTGCAGACCGTACGGGCGGCGGTGGAACAGGCCGGCGGGTTCGCCGCCCAACTGGCCGACATCGAGGAGGTCGCCGCCTTCCACGGCGACGCGCACGAGCTGCTGGTGTACCGGTTCTTCAAAAAAGACCGGCCGGCGCTGTTCGAGCTGGCGGGCAAGCTGCGGCTGAAAGCCACCTCCAGCGACGATTCCGTGCTGGCCGCGCTGGCGCACGCCCGCGAGCACTCACCCAGCGCCGCGACTTCATCCCGCTGCCCCCGGCGGTGGAGGAGGACGCTCCGGAGTCGGGCATCGCGTTCGCCTCGGGCAACTGGCGGCGCGCCGTGACCGACCGGCGCCGTCCCGGCATGGTGGCGCGCCGGCATTTCGAGGCGATGGTGTTCTGCTACCTGGCCGAGGAACTGCGCACCGGCGACGTGGCCGTGCTCGGCTCGAACGAGTACGCCGACTGGGGCGCCCACCTGCTGCCCTGGGAAGAATGCCAGCCGAAACTGGCCGCCTTCTGCGAGAAGGTCGGCCTGCCCGACACCCCCGCCGGCTTCGTCGCCCACCTCAAGGACGCCCACCTGAGCGCGGCCGCGCATCTGGACGCCGGCTACCTCGACAACGCCGACCTGGTCATCGACGAGGGCGGTGTGCCCACCCTCAAACGCCGCCGCGGCAAGGGCAGCGATGCCGAGGCCGAACGGCTGGCGGCCGAGATCGAACGGCGCATGCCCGAACGCTCGCTGCTGTCGATCGTCGCGCGCACCGCCCACTGGCTCACCTGGTATCGCCACTTCGGCCCGGCCTCCGGCTCCGACCCCAAGATCAAGGACAAGCTGGGGCGGTACTCGCTGGCGGTGTTCACCGGCGGGATCAACATCGGCCCGTACGAGGCGGCCAAGCACATCGCCGGCGTCACCGCCCGCGAGCTGTCCATGGTCCGCAACCGGCACATCACCCTGAAGAAGCTGAACGCCGCGATCGCCGATGTGGTCAACGCCTTCGCCGAACTGGACGTGATCAAGGCCTGGGGGGACGGCAGCAGCGTGGCCGCCGACGGCACCCAGGTGGACACCAACATCGACAATCTCCTGGCCGAGACCAGCATCCGGTACGGAGGATTCGGCGGCATCGCCTACCACTACATCTCCGACACCTACGTGGCGCTGTTCTCCCGGTTCATCCCGTGCGGGGTGTGGGAGGCGGTGCACCTGATCGAGGGGCTGCTGGCGAATGCCTCCGACATCCAGCCCTCCACCGTGCACGCCGACACCCAGGGCCAGAACTTCCCGGTCTTCGCCCTGGCCACGTTGTTCGGGTTCGACCTGATGCCACGCATCCGCAACTTCAAGGACCTGATCTTCTTCCGCGCCTCCGAGAAGATCGCCTACCCGCACATCGACCAGCTGTTCGGCGAGAGCGGCCGAGGCGTCATCGACTGGAAGCTGATCGACAAGCACTGGATCGACCTGATGCAGGTGGCGATCTCCATCAGCGAGGGCCGGCTGAGCTCAGCCACGCTGATGCGGCGGCTGCGGTCCAACTCCCGCAAGAACCGCATCTACAAAGCCTTCCGGGAGGTCGGCCGCAGCGTACGCACCGTCGCCCTGCTGCGGTATCTGGCCGACCCGGCGCTGCGAGCGCGCGTCACCGCGGCGACCAACAAGGTCGAGTCCTACAACGGCTTCTCCAAGTGGCTCGGCTTCGGCGGCGTGCTGGCCGACAACGACCCCGAAGAGCAGGAGAAACTGATCAAATTCAACACCCTGCTGGCCAACCTGGTGGTCTTCCACAACGCCCTGGACATCTCCGACATCGTGCGGCAGCTCGTCGCCGAGGGCTGGCAGATCACCGCCGACCAGCTCGGCCAGATCGCCCCCTACCTGCGCGCCCACATCAGCCGCTTCGGCGCGTACGCCACCGACGAGCTCCGTCATCGGCCGGATCCGTTCGACCCCCTGCTGAAAGAGGTCGACTTCACCGACGTCGAGCTGGCCGCCTGATTTTCGGCGTGCCGATGGCTTTTGATCATCGTGTTGCCTCGTGCCTCGTGCGGCGCGGTCAGCCTGGAGCGTTCCAGGGTGAGGGGCTGTTGCCGCTGGGTGCGCCATTCGGCCGTCAGTACGGTGGCGTCGTCCTGCAGCCGGCCGCGCTGGTGTGCCAGGATGGCCTGGATCAGGCGGCGCAGGGTTTCCGGGGCCGACACGCCGTCGGCCTCGCGGCGGATGATGAAGTCGATGAAGCGCTCCAGCCCGAACAGCTCCCCGCTCGGGCTCTGGGCCTCGATGATGCCGTCGGTGTAGAACAGCAGCCGGTCCCCGGGTTCGAGCTGGTAGTGCAGCAGGCCGGTGGACAGGTCCAGGCCGAGACCCATCGGTGGGTCGGGCACGCTGGTCAAGGTGGCGACCTGCTGGCCGCCTCGGATCACCAACGGCGGATGGTGACCTCGATTGACCCAGGTCAGCCGGCCGGTCCGCAGATCGAGATCGGCCAGGACGCCGGTGGCGAAGCGGCCGGTGACCTGCTCGGCGATCGCCGCGTCGATAGCCTCGCTCGTCGCGGGCAGGTTCGTGCCCTGGCGGCGGCTGGTGCGAGCGGACCCGATGGCGATGGTGGCGGTGAGCCCGGCCGCGGTGTCGTGCCCCATCGCGTCGAAGATCGACACATGCAGGGTGTCGCCGTCGATCGCGTAGTCGTAGGCATCTCCGCCCACCTCGTAGGCCGGCTCCAGCGCGGCGCTGACCACCACCCTGTCATCGGCGAAGGCCCCAGGCGGCAGCAGGTTCCACAACACCTCGGCCGACAGCGTCATCGGCCGGGCACGGACCAGGCGGGCGTAGGAATCGCTGTAGGGGCGCTTGCTGATCAGCAGCAGCGAGACGAGCGAGGCCAGCCGGCCGGCCAGCAACGCCGCGGCCTCAGATCCCCGCTGCACGCTCACTCCCAGGACGCCGACCCGTTCGGTGCCGCTCAGCAACGGCACCCATAGTCGCTGCGGCCCCTCGCCGGCCGGCGAGGCAGGGACGCTCTCAGGAGCGGCGGGATCCATCACATGCCGGGCCTCGACGATCTCCACGCCGCGGAAGGCGCGCCCGGCCATGGTGGCGTCGATCCGGATCGCCTCAAGCCGCTCGCCGTACACGTCGCGCTGCCCGGCCAAGGGCACCAGCAGCTGCTGCTGCAGGTCAGCTACGTAGATCATCGTCTGAGAGAAGCCGGCCAGCCGTCCGTACGCGGCGACCAGGCCCGGCAGATCCTCCATCGCGGACAGCTGAGTGGCGTCCAGGAGGCCGCCCAGCATCCGCTCACCATCACCCGTCACCTTGACGCCTTCCCCCTGGAGCCTCTCCCCTCACAATAGATCGTCTCCCCCATGCGGAACGAGCTCCTTTCAAGCGTGCTGACCAGGGCTAACGTCTCCCGGGCGTGCTGGGGCGGGTGCTGGTGCGCAGTGTGTGCTTGCCGGCCACCATGCGTGGGTGGCCGAGGACGTCAGCGGGCTGCCAGTGCACGTGGGTGGCCCAGCCCAGGCGTTCGAACAGGCCAATGAGCGCGGCCGAGGGGTCGATCTGGCGGGAACCGCGGCCGTGCCGGGCGCAGCCGGGCTGGCTGTGGTGGCCGTTGTGCCAGCTTTCGCCGAAGGACAGCAGGGCCAGCGGCCACAGGTCGGTGGAGCGGTCGTGGCGGCGAGTGGTATGCGGCCGCTCACCGATCATGTGGCACAGGGAGTTGACGCTCCAGGTGACGTGCTGCAGCAGGGCGATGCGGACCAGGCCGGCCCAGATGAATGCGGTCAGCCCGCCGTACAGGCCGCCGCTGATCGCCCAGCCCGCCGCGAACGGCAGCAGCAGGGAGACGGCGCACCAGGCGGGGAAGGCGCGCGAGATCCGCAGCATGACCGGATCGTTGCGCAGCAGGTCGGGGGCATAACGTGTGGCCGAGGTGGGCTCGCTGGAAAACAGCCAGCCCAGGTGGGCGTGGGCCAGGCCGCGCAGTTGCCCGCCCAGACCGGCGCCGTAGCGGTAGGGGGAGTGCGGGTCGCCCGGTTGGTCGGTGAAGGCGTGGTGACGGCGGTGGACGGCCACCCAGTCGATGAGGTTCCCCTGAAAGCTCATCGACCCGGCCACCGCCAGGACGACGCGCAGCCACGGGCGGGCGGTGAAGGAACGGTGGGTCAGCAGCCGGTGGAAGCCGACCGTCACCCCCAGCCCGGTCACCACGTAGAAGACGGCGGCCAGCAGCAGGTCGGTGAGAGTGATCCCGCTTCCCCACGCCAGCCAGATGCCGACGCCCAGCGCGAGGAACGGCGCGATGACGATCGCCGCGGTCAGCGTCACCGGGACGATACCGGCCCGCGCGGGCGCAGCGGGCCGGGGGAACGGCGCATGGCCGTCATAGCCCGCCTCGGCGGCGGTGCGGGTGGTGGCCGGCATGCCGGTCACGCCATGACCGGGAAGCGGCGGTCCAGCCCGGTGATGCGCAGCAGCCGGGCCACGCGCGGGGGAACACCGGTCAGAGCCAGCGTGATGCCCCGTGTCCGGGCACGACCTTGCACGCCGACCAGCACGCCCAACCCGCCTGCCCCGCAGAAGGTAACCCGGGACAGATCCACGACGAGCAGGTCGGTGCTGTGGTCGAGGGTGCTGATCAGCCTCTGGCGCAGCCGGGCTGTGGTGAAGATGTCGATGTCCCCCGACAGATGCACGAGGGTCGGCGCCGAGGCGCTCACCCCCGCGAGCGGGGCGATGTCGATGACGGTCATGAAATGTCTCCTCACGGGAGAAGCTGAAAGGTGATGAGATGCCTGCCGGCCGGAAAGCCGGCCTGCTGCCAGAACGGGCGGCTCCTGAACCGTTCGATCCGGCGGGAGGCGACCGGGTTACGCGGGTCCTGACGGTCGTGCGATGGAGGAGCACACCTCCTGGTCGGTGACCGACCCGCCCTCGTTCTCCCAACAGGCCAAGCTGCCGGCGGCCATCGCGCACACAGGCGCGGCGGGCTCTGGCGGCAAACGCGTGAGGATGAGGATGTCATCGGCAGTCAAACCGGCGGTGTCGTGTGCGGTGAGCTTGAGCGTGGCCTCGGCGGAACAGGCGGCGGTGCTCGGCGGGATGACCAGCAGGGCGACCGGCTCCGCAGTGGCGAAGAACAGAACGACCACATGAGGGTCGGCGTGGCGGAACCCGCCGATACGAACCTGCCGCCCGCGTGCCGGGATCCGGCGCGGGATGCGCTGCCACGCGTCCCGGGACACGCCGACCAGCAGCGTGGTCCGCCCCAGCCGCTGGTCGACGGCGGCGATGAGACCGGGCAGCTCGGCGGCCGCGTCGCGGGAGTATGGCCACCAGGCCCCGTCCACCACGGCTCGTCGGTCCAGCACCGGATGGAGACTGAGCCGTAGCGCGGAATCGACCCGAGGGATCGCGGGCGAGGCGGGGCTGAGCGGTGCCGGTTGAGAAAGAAGCGTCGGCGTCATGGTCGCCTGACCTGTCCAGGCCCCCGAAGAGGCCGGTGGTGGTTCGCCGGGGGCGACGCCGACCTGAATGCCAACGCTCGAAAAGACCTCGGTGTCTTCACTCTACCTCGTACTTCCGGAATTCGGCAATTCCGGAAGTACACTGTGTGGGTGACTTCCGGAAACACATCCTCAGGGATCACGCAACCGGCCGGAGCAGCTTCCGGAAACACGGGCCGGTCGCGGGCCGTGCCACTCTCCGCCCCCCACGCCGCCGTCCTGGCCGACTACACCGCCGCACTCGAGCGCGCCCCGCTGGCCGACTCCACCAGGACCAAGTACGCCTCCCGGCTGCGCGGCTACCTGGCCTGGCTGGCCGACCAGGCCGACGCCGGCGCTCTGGACGGCGACCCGCTCACCGACCCCATCGCCGCCACCGGCGCGGTACGCGACTTCCGCCGCCACCTCAAAAACGGCCGCCGCGCCCCCAACACCATCGACACCTACCTGTCGGCCATCGACGACTTCTACACCCGCCGCGGCCTCGGCAAACCCCAGGCCCGCCGCGAACGCGACACCCGCCGCACCGCACCCCGCGCCCTGGACACCCGGCGCACCCGCCGCTACATCCGCCACGTCCAGCTCACCGCCACCCCGCGCGACAAGGCCATCGCCCTACTGCCCTACTACGCCGGCCTGCGCATCTCCGAAGTCGTCGGCCTCGACCTCGCCGACATCCGCCTCTCAGCCCGCAAGGGCGAACTACGCATCCGCGGCAAAGGCCGCGACGGCGGCAAGATCCGCCTGCTGCCCATCCACCCCGACCTGCGCCAGGCCCTGACCAACTGGCTGACAACTCGCGCCGATTGGAAGGGGGCCGGCACCCACACCGCGGTGTTCCTCAACCACCGCGGCGGCCGCCTGAGCGACCGCGCCGCCCGCGACATCATCACCGGCCTCGGCGACGCCGTCGGCCTGGGCGACGACCCCACCGAACCCTTCAGCCCGCACGTCCTGCGCCACACCTTCGCCACCCAGCTCATCCGCGACGGCAAAGACCCCATCCTGGTCGCTGAACTCCTCGGTCACGGCTCGCTGGACACCACCCGCCGCTACGCCCTGCCCACCGAAGCCGACAAGGAAGCCGCCTTGGACGCCCTCATCACCGACCACTGACCAGAGCAACAAACCGGTTCGGAGCGAGTGCCGCAATTGTCACTCCCGTATCCCAGCCCGGCTGGAGGGCACCGCGTCCGCGCCACGGTAGGCGAATGTGGAGGGCAACTGCCTACAGCGTTCGACCCTGGGCAGGGGCCCCTTGCGGATGCTGGCGAAAGGAGCCGGCCGTGCCTGAGAATGTCGCACTGATCATTCGATTCCACCTGATGGGCGGCGAAGACGTCTCCGTGATCAGCGGGGACTTCGACGGAGAGCCGGAGGCAGTGGCGGCGATCGCTCGTGCTATGGACGAGCGGCGCAGCCTGGTATTGATGCGAGCGAGATATGATCGCGAAGCCGACGTTAACGGCATAGTCATCAACCTCGCCAACGTGGTGTCGGCGCGTGTGTCGAAGACAGACAGCGCCGAGGCGGGCCAGTACCTGTAGCAGCGGGCGTGCCCCAACACGCCCTGACAGTGGCCAGCCGGACGCGGTCGTCGACGGTGGCACGTCGGTGACCGAAGCAGCGGATCTCCCGGTCAAACCGCGTACGCCGAAATCGAACGGGCAACGTCACAGGTCATAGCGTCACTGCCCCTTTCTCTCGTACTTGGTCTGCCCCCCTTGCAGATCTCGCACCGGTTCGCCAGGAGCCGGGTGATCAGCTCTTTGTGGCGGATGGTGCCCGGGACCAGGACGCGGTCGGTGATGGCCGCGTCCTTGTTGCGCCGTAGTGGAATGCCTCCGAACCGTGCGACCAGTGGCTTCCTGCCGCTGCGTTCGATCCTGGCTTCGAAGCACTTGCGCGGCCCGTGCGGCGTGGCGATGGTGGCCGCGTATTTGCGGGCCGTCTTCGCCACCGACGAGCGGTGCTTGTTGGCCAGAGTCTTCAGCAGCGAGGTCTCCATGACCCAGCCGAGCCGGTGGAGACGATGGACGTTTCCGGCCAGCAGGTAGTACTGGACGATGCCCCGCCACTCGGCCCCGTAGGTGTTGACGATGGTGTGGTCGTCTTCGTTGATCAGACGGGGCCTGCTCTCGGGTTTGCCGCGAGACAGGTAGGGGGTCTTCTTGGCCTTGATTACCGATGCCGGCACCTTGAGGCTGACGACGCCATTGGCGCTGCGCCGGCCGCGCGTGACCTTGCGGTCGTTGTGCAGCACGATGATCTCATAGCCGAGGAAACGCGCCGCCTGGGTGCGGGCGTGCGTAATCAGTGTCTTGTCCGCCGACAGCTCCAGGGCGAGTTCGTCGCGCAGGAACGCTGTCAGGCGCTGTTTGATCTCCTCGGCTTCGGCCTTGGGTCCGGTGAACCCGAGCAGGGTGTCGTCGCAGTACCGGACGTAGCGCAGCCGCCGGAAGCCGGGATCTTGGGGATCCCCGCTGGGCATGCTCCGCAACTGCTTGCGCAACTCCCGCGCCGTGGCGTGGTCTCCGCGCTTGTGCGCCCGGTCTCTGGCGGCCCGCACCCTGGCATAGGCGGTGTCCTGCCTGCGGATCCGCCCTCGGGTGTATTGCGGGATCAGAACCTTCTCGACGAAGTCGTCCAGCCGGTGCAGGTAGATGTTCGACAGGATCGGTGAAACGACGCCACCTTGCGGGACCCCGCTCAGCGTCGCGTTCCAGACCCAATCCTCCAAGTATCCGGCCATGAGCATGTTCCGCATCAGCCGCAGGAACCGGCCATCGTGGATCCGCTCGGCCAGCGTCGAGAGCATGATCTCGTGATCGAAGCTCCCGAAGCAGTCGGCGACGTCTCCTTCGATGAACCAGGTCGTTCCGGTCCAGGTCTCGGCCACTTTCCGCAACGCGGTGTGGCAGCCTCGACCGGGACGAAAACCGTGGGACAGGTCGGAGAACGTCGGCTCGTAATAGGCATCCAGCAGGAGCCGCACCACTTCGCCGACGAGCTTGTCCGACCACGGCGGAAGGCCCAAGGGCCTGGTCTTGCCGTTCTTCTTCGGGATGTGGATCCGCTTGACCGGGCTCCACCGATACCGCTCATACCGCAGCGCCTCGATGATCGCCTCGATCTTGCCGATCGACATGCCATCCACGGTCTCCCCGGTGACCCCGGGCGTCATCGCCCCCTTGTTGGCGTAGATGCGCCCGTAGGCCAGCAGATACAACTGCGGGTTGAACAACTGCCGATATAACTCGTTCAACAGCAGGCCACGCCTGCCGCGCTCACGCAGGACACCCAGCACCGTTTCGGCGCTCTGCATTACGCATACCTCCCGACCCTGAGGTGTCCGATCACCTGGCCCCCTTCGCCCTGCGTCCGGCTCTCCCGAACTCCTTGGCCGGTCGTGACTCCGGCGACTACTACGGGGCCTCCGTCGCCATAGGACTCGCGTCCCGTAGGCGATCCCATGTTCGTCCTGGCCGTACGTGACAGCGTGACGTAGGCGTCCCACTCATCTCCTTCAATGCCCTCACTGGGCATCGCCCCGCGCTCGGAAGGTGCCCAGGCCATGGCACTAAACCCGGGCAGAGCGCGGCGTCGGCTTCGGGCGCCGATTTCCGACGGATGCGACCTTCCATCAACTGGAGATTGGGATTCAGGCAATCCAGCTTTCGCCATATCACGCGGGTCCCACGACGCGCCGCCTCCAACGCCTGAGCACGGCCGCCGCTTCAATGACATGCTGCTGTCCCCTTCACCTTTCGGATCCAGGTAAGTCATCGGACCCAGGAACCTCCTTCCAATTCCTCCCGGCTGAGCCGGGGATACGACCAGGCGCCTCATGGCGCACTGCCAGCGATCGGCGGCTTGGGTTGCCTCAGGTGCGCCGCGGGCGGCGCCTTCGGCGTAGCTGCCGGCGCGGTCGCGGCAGATGATCTGGACGCCGGGGTGGTCGGTCAGCCAGGCGGCCAGCGCGTCGGCGGAGCGCTCGTCGAGCATGTCGATGGGCCGCCGGGTGGTGATGTCGATCAGGATGGTGCCGTAGCGGTGGCCCCGGCGCAGCGCGAAGTCGTCCACTCCGAGCACCTGGGGACCAGCTTGCAGAGCGGGCTCCGGCAGGGCGCGGATGATCCGGATCAAGGTCATCCGGCTCACCGCCGTGGCCAGCCGGTCGGTGAGCCGGGCGCCTGCCCGGCCACCCAGCGCCAGCGCTATCACCCGTAACGTCTGCAGCAGGGCAGTGCTGTGGCGGCCGTAGCGCACGGTCAGCCCGGGCACCTGCTCGACGAACGTCTGCTTGCCGCATTCCAGGTTGTGGCAGAAGAAGCGCGTCACCAGCAGATGGATCAAGGTTTCCTGACCACCGATGGCGGCATCGCACAGCCGCCGTTCGTATCGGCTGTGCGCCCTCTCCGACACCCCTCCGCACGCCGGACATACCGCCTGCGACGTGCCCGTTCTGGCCTGGATCCGTACCGACTTACCGGAGCGGAACACCCGCTCGATACAGATGCCGGCCAGGTGAGGGAGAAAGACTTCCAGCAGCTCCGAGACGATCACACAACATGATCAACAAGCCGCGAGCCGAGTCCACTGGAAGATCACGGAATGTGTGCCAGACCCAAAATTCGGCCGTCGTTGACAAGGACGACCAGCACAGGACAGGTCGTGCAGACGACGCCGGTATCGATCGTGCACCCGCACCGCCGGCCTGCCACAACCGTGGCACTCCCGCAGTTCCGGCCCGGTACGAGCAACGATCTTCACGCTATCTCCCAGGTCCTCGACCTCGGAGAGAATTTCAGCAGCATCGTAGACAGCTGCGACGTGGAACCATTCGCCAACAGGCGGCTTAACGTCCGATATCGCTCCGTCCCTTGACGCCGTCGGGCTATCTGCATCTGTCAGGGTGAAGCTCAGCCCATGCACGGGGTCATTGCCGAGTTGGAATGGTGATTGATTCGTGGCGCGTTGCTCGACCAGGGTCTGCAACTTGTCGCTGTTGGACCATCGTGCCCATGCGGAGATAGTGAAGCTCTGGTCAGTTCGGAGTACCGGCCCTCCAGTGGTAGCCAGCGAAACTGGCCCATCGGATACATCAACGGTCACCAACTGCCAGCCCGACCACGCCGAAGACGTCGAGCTGCCGGGATTAACAGCGCGGGCACGCCAGCGCACCTTCCATCCATCGACCAGTTTGCCTCCAGGAACATTCACTGTTGCCTGGCTGCCTGATGCAATAGCAGGTGAGGTGCCGGTCCAGATCTGGCCGGTGCCCTGACTGGTTGCGGCTGGATCGTGTTCGATCTCGAACTCGCCAGCCAGCGTGCCGCCGATGGAGTCGGCCACGGTTGCGGCCAGTTGCGGAGTGAGCGAGCTCGTTACGGTGGCACCGTTCACCGTCTCTGCGGGGCTGATCGTCAACGCGCTCACCGAAGGCGTGGAGACTGCGGCGGTAGTAATGGTCAGCCGAGGGACCGCATCCGTGAACTCAGTATTTTCCGAAGAGGTCAGGTAGCGCCAGTTGACGACGCCGGCCTCTGTCGGAGACTGTAGCACCAAGCCGTGATTTGCTGCTCCAGCCGCCCAATCCTGGGCGATGCCGGTAACCGGCCACTCCAGGCGCGCCTCACCGCCAGAGCAGGTTGGACCATGGCCATTCTTGTTGACTGCCGCATCTTCTGTAGTCGCGGTCGGCTTGTTGGCCCAGTGCAGGTTGTCCGCACTCCAGGCCCCGGTCACACGGCGCACCTGGATGCCATCGCTAACCGCTGTACCACAAGCGGACGAATCGATATTCAGCACCGACAGCTTGGCATCAGTCACCGTCTGACCCGTGAGGCCCGTTGTGTCGAATCGCATGTACGTCCGGTTCTTCTCACTGCCAGACTGAGTACCGGCGATCATGACCTCGGCCCCCGGGTATGCCGGACTGTCCGCAGTGTCGAGGCTCCACAGCCCGACGTCGTCGCTTAACGGCACGACACCGATGGCGTCCACTCGGATCGGAAGCACAGTCGCCGAATCAGTCAAAAAGGCATAGTCCGGCTTGAGCACAAGCTCGGTTTTGCCTCCCTGGTTGACCACCTCGGTACGGACCTTACCGCGCTTGGCCAGTAGGGCCCGGCCCTTTCCGCTGCCGTCCCACATGATCGACCCTGATGCGGATGCTACGGGCTTGCCTGTGCTGTCTTTCAGTAGAAGCCGCCCTGCTTCCTCCCTTGTGAGACTCAGCCTGAATCCACTGTGTGATTCCTGGTGATCGTTTTCTGGTCCAATTCCTCCACGAGGAACGGTTCCGCAGGTGGAGGGGCTGTTTTCGGGTGT
>NZ_JBITMP010000095.1:0-17988 GCF_044466425.1 Nonomuraea sp. NPDC049400 | reverse complement strand
ATGATCCCTGCCATTCACCAGCAGAGATCACGCCCAACTGCGCCAGGCCATCCCCTTCTACCTGGGAAAACAGGATGGAATCCTCTCATTGCGGATCTCGACCGCCCTGGTCACCGGCGCGGTGATCGAGCGGCTCAAGACCGAGACGGAGACGGCCGACACCTTGGTGGTGGGCAACAGAGGACTGGGCGGGTTCGCCGGTCTCGTGGTTGGCTCCGTCGGGCTCGGCCTTGCCGGGTACGCGGGCTGTCCGCTGGTCGTCGTCAGGAGGGTCCTGCACGAAGGCAGCGGAGAGGTCGTGGTCGGTCACGACGGCTCCTCATATGCGGACCCGGCGCTGGAGTACGCCATGGAGCAGGCGGCCGCTCGCCGGGCGCGAGTTCGCGTGCTCTGCGCCAGCCGGTATCCCATCCGTGCCCCGCATCCTGCGGGGTACGGGCCACTGCCCGTCGGGGAGACGGCCGAACTCGGGCAGCGCCTGGCGCCCTGGCGGGAGAAGTACCCGGACATCGAGGTGATCGAGACGATCGTCCGTGGGCACCCGGTTCCGGCTCTGGCCGCCGCTTCTCGGGGAGCGGATCTGCTGGTGGTGGGGTCGCGTGGGCTGGGCGGGTTCACCGGGCTGGTGCTCGGCTCGGTCAGCCACGGGGTCCTGCATCGATCGCGCTGCCCGGTGGCTGTGGTGCCCACGTCATGGAGGCCGGCATGACCGTCGTCCTCGCCCCGCCGCACCTTACTGAAGAGGCGCGGTACGACTGGGACTTACTGCAACGGCAGACCGTGGGGGCGAGTACCTTCGATCCGGCCGCCGCCAATCTGCTGCCCGAGCCGGCGCGGCGCTGGGTCATACGCGCGATCGCACCCGGCACGCCACTGCTACGCGCGGTCGTCCTGAGCATGCACGGCACGATCAGACTTGGCTCCTGGCGGCGATTCCACGCCACGCAAGTCCTGCTGCCGATGGAGGGATTCGCCTGGTGCGCGAGCGCGTACCTCGGGATCCTGCCGGTGCACGGCTTCGACAGGTATCGCGCGGGAGCAGGCGAGATGCGCTGGCGGCTGCTCGACACCTTTCCCATGATGTCGGCTGCCGGACCGGACATCACCAGGAGCGCCGTAGGAAGGCTCGCCTGCGAGTTCGTGCTGGCGCCCGCGGCCGCGCTCGACCCACGCGTTGGATGGAAGGCGCTCGACGAGCGGCACGCAGTGGCCACTCTCCCGATCGGCTCCGACGACTATGACGTCATCTTGTCCATCGCGCCGAACGGGCGGCTGGAGAGCGTCACCATGCACCGTTGGGGCAATCCGGATAAGGGCGCATATCGTGAGCACCCGTTCGGTGTTGTCTGCGAGGGTGAGACCTCCTTCGATGGGTTCACCATCCCCGAGGGAATACGCGGGGGCTGGTGGCCGTGGACGACGCGGTGGGCCGACGGCGAGTTCATCCGCTTCACCATCGACGACGCGCTGTTCCGATGAGCGATGGGCTAACACGGCAGAGCCCGGCTGAGACGGATTGGGGCCTTTCGAGCGTGTCACGGTGGTCCGGCTCAGTTGAAGGGCGTCGGCCGGCATCGTGACCTTGATCGGCCGCCGTCCAGGGCTGGTGTCATGGTGTTCGACGTGGGCGTGCGGCCCTGGATAGACAAGGGCCTCGTGCTCCTCCTCGAGCCGTCGGACCGCGTAGGGCGGTCCCCTACTGCTGCCTTCACGATTGATCCTCGGCGATTGGAGCCGTCACCTTCAGCAACGGCTAACTCGCGTACGCCACATGGCCCTCTGGCATCGCCCACACTTCCCCGATGAAGCGCAACCTTTCGAATCCAACCTCTCGGGGCGGGACGCTGGTTGGGCCATCGTCACACCGCACGGCGCAGCCGCGTCCAAGGCCTAGATACGGATGGCTACCCGCGAGCCGAACAGGCCCCGTCCCACTCGGCGCCCTCCGCGCCAACGTGCACCTCGTGATCTATGGCGCCGGTGTCCGGGCTGGACGGCGCCCAAGCAGAGCTGAGGCACCCAGCTGGGCGCCGTGGTCAGGGGTGTGTGAGGCCACGCCCGTGGTCGACGGCGTACGCGGTGAAGACTTCCGCCGGGGTTCCGCCGGTGTGGAGGAAGCGCTGGTCGAGGATGGCGGCAAGGTCTTGCAGCGCGCCGGCGAGCAGGTCGCCGGTCAGACGCACGTCCGGCCGCTGGGCCGCCTTTCCGCGCTCGGCGAGGTCATCGGCGTAGCCGATCGTGGCCGCCAGGGACGAGTGGTCCTCCCCATCATGGAAGTAGTAGGCCTCGGCGTACTGAGTGAAATCGATCCGCACACGCGCCACCTCGGTGGCCAAACTCGCCAGCAGTGTGGCACCCACGATGGAGTCGAGCTGCTCGACGGACGGGTCCGAGCGTTGGAGAAGCGCCAACCGGACCGCCAGGACCCTTCGACGGGTCAGCGCCGGATAGATCTCGAGCACCCAGGTGACCGTGGCCGTCAGGAGGACGAAACCGACGAGAGCCTCCAGCGGCGAGACCAGACGAAGCCAGCCCTCAGCGGGCGCGATGTCCCCCAGCCCAAGGGTGGCGACGGTGACGAGCGAAAGGTAGACGGAGTCGAGCAGCGCCGGCTGCTGCGCCGCCTTTGAACCAGGCGTCAAGGCGAACGACTCCGGCATGTGGGGCCAGTAGACAATGGCCCAGCCCAGGATGATGATGGCGGCCCACGCGCCGACCACCGTCACCATGGCGAGCGGCCCAACGAGACCCACCACGCGCCTGCCCGCACGTACATGCTGGGCCAGTCGCCACAGCACCGCCATGACGAATCGGCTGAGACCGCCGTGACGGGTGGGGTGCCAGAGCGTATGGAACAAGTCCCGCAGAGCGGCCATGATCACCCCGGCCCCTATCAGCGAGACCAACCAGTCCATGCACGTACCCCCACGAGCCCTGTTCCGTGAAGTGGGCTGGGCAGCTCAGGCAGCGAGGGCCGCAGATCCCGCCGCCCGAGTCAGCCCTGTTCTCGGACCCTAAGCCGAAAAGCAGCACCGCAGAGCGCCGAATCGCCGCACTCCAAGCTGCTGCGTGGCATCCGCGTGACCGCACCCGGCTTTGGCGGCCAAGCTGACCACCGCACAGATCAACGGCGCGCTCAAGCACGCACGACGGCGCGGCACTCCGATCAAGCCCCGCGACCTTACGCACAGCGTACGGGTCACCGCCGCTGTCCCGGCCACACTGAACCTGTACCAGTTCCGGCACAGCGCCACCGCACTTAGAACGCGTTCCGCTGCCTCCGTCCTCGCCTGCCGCATGGTGCCTGCGTAGGACATCTCCGCCACGACGAGGGCGATCTCGACGTTCGCGACGACGGCGTAGCACGTCCAGCGGGGAGTCGTGGACCCGTCCATGACGGTCACCGGATCAGCGGAAGGAGGCAGGCATACAGTCCGAGCAGCAGCACTGCCTCAGCCCGGCATGACCAGACATGACGACCTTGATCGTAGGGATGAATCAGCGCCTTGACACGGCGGAGCGGCGAAGCTGAGCATGACGAACGGTAGCGGCGACATGGCGAGTGGGCCGCGTTGGACTCGTCAGTAGACGGGGCGGGGGAAGACCAGCTCGGCAGCGCGCCGGGCGTTCCCAGGGCGAGAACGAGAACGGCCAGGTCGTCACGAGCGAAGGTGAGTCGTCCTCCCCCGTACACGAACCGCTCGGGAAGGCTTCGAGCACGCGGACCAGGCCGGACACGACGAGCTGCGCGCCTGGGCAGCCGACGCGATGGCCTCCATCGCCCTGCACGCCAACCAGCCTGCTCGGGCCGTCTCGGCCGCGCTGCGCGGCCTCGACCGCGTTCCCGCCGGTCACCCCTTGGCGGTACGGCTGCACGGCTCGGCAACCGCGACGACTTCCAGGACAGTTACCGACAGGCCGACAATCTGTGGAACGCCCTCCCGGCCCGCACTCCGGCCCGTCCGGACGGCACCGACACCGGACCGCTGGCCGCCTACGCGATGACCACCTACACTGCCTCGTCCTATCTCTGGCTCGGCGACTACGAACAAGCACGCCACCATGCCGAGCGCGCAGTCCGATCCCACGATTCGACACCTGCCGGCCAGCGCTCACTCAGCCGAGAAGCGATCGCTCACCTGGACCTGGGCATCGCACTGGCACACCTCGGTGCTCCCGATGAGGCGATTGCCTATGGCCTGCGTGCGCTGAGTTCGCCGCGGATGGTCACCTCTGTACATGCGCGGGCGGGCCGACCTGGACACCGTCCTGGTTGCGAAATTCCCAGGAAGCAGACAGGTGGCGGAGTTTCAGGCGGCCCTGGCAGCAACGCGGGTAGGAACGGCATCATGAGCGAGACCGACGCCACCCTCGCCGCGCGGGAACTTCGCATCCGCAAGCCGTACTTCGATCTCATCGCCTCAGGGATCAAGACTGTGGAGGTACGGGTCGCGTACGCCAGCATGCGCAAGATCCAGCCCGGCCAGGATCTCGACTTCGTATGCGGGGAAGAGCGGCTGCCGACGCGGGTCGTCCGCGTGTCTCAGTACGCCTCCTTCGAGGAGATGCTGGAGCAGGAGGACCCGATCGCGATCGGCGGCGACCTCGGCAAGAACCCCCAAGAATTGCTGGCGGTCATCCGAAGCATCTACCCGCCAGAAAAGGAGCGCCTTGGCGTGCTTGCCATTGGCGTGGAGAAGGTCATCCTGTAGAGCCGCGCCTTCCGCTGGGGACAGATCCAGGTCAGGCCGTGTCCGCGTGTGTCCCGCATTGCCATCGTGTCCGCTCTCAGCCCAGCGGCTTTGCTGGACGAGATGCTTCCACCACTGCGCGAACCCACACCTTTCGTCGCTCCCACGCCGAGCGAGCTCCCTGCAACGCCCCATCTGCCGATAACCGGCACCAATCTGCATGTGCGCTTTCACGCATACCAACGGAACACGTTGGGGCTCTTGGCCCGGTCTGGTGGCCTCCACTCTCAGAGGAACGTCAGCGCACCAAACGACGGTTGTGCCTCTGCCGGCAATGGACCCACCGGGGACATGCGGTGAACAGCATGTACTCGAAGATCGGCAGACGCGTGAGGATCGCGGACGCCTTCCACAGCCATGTCCAGACCCGCGCCTACAAGGACCAGCTCATCGGGCGGGAGGATGTGATCGTGGCGGTGCTGCGCACCGGAAAGGTTGCCTTGGTTGAGCTGGACGACGATGGATCACCCTTCCCCGCCGGTGTCCGACGCTGGTCCTTCTGCTGGGACGACCTCCACAAAGAGACCAAGACGAACCCCCCTCAGCGGCGTGCCGTCGAGTACCGGGCAGGCTTCACCTGGAAGGGACGCCAGGCCGTTCAGCATGCGGTGCCGCCGGAGAAGACAGTCGCCCTCTGCGGGCAGACCACTCGCCCGTTGCCGGTCTGCGAGTGGTCTCTGACCTTCTCGGCCACCGTGGACCGAGCCTGCCTGACCTGCGTCCAACTGGCGAAAACAGCTGCTGAGAGTAACGAGGAAAGCGACACTCTTGCTTCCTAGACGGCCTTGTTCCATCGGCGCGTGAAATGGCAATGTGCTCAGTAGATTCCCCGCTCAATCCATGACCTCGGCCAGGGGACGGCGGACCGAGTCCTTGTCGTCGAAGGTGACACCGAGTCGCATGATCATTTGTGGGTACTCCTCCGAGCAGAGCTCGTGCCGGAGGAACTCGCGTAGAAGATCCATCTCCAGTGCCTGAGTGTGGAAGGCGGCGCTGACGCCGTACGCGGCGGCGTGCAGCAGTACGTGCTGCAGCGCCTGCCCGGCGTCGATCCACTCCTGACGGCTGTCGCCCGGCGTGGTGAGCAGCGCCACGACCCCGACAGACGTCGCGCCTCGTTGGTCGGTCTGGCTGCCCCAGTCCTGCTGCCAGGAGTAATCACGCTGCGGGAACTCTGGGTCGGTGCGTACAGCCTGGCGCGGGTAGCCCTGGGCCGGCACTCCGTCCTTGCGGCTGCTGCCAGGTGGCTGTGCCCAGCGGATCAACTCCAGGCTGAAGCGCTGATCCTGAGCCTGCACGCCCTGCGCTGCCTGGGTGAGCGAGGCGATGATCCTGGCCGCCTCCGGAGAGCGGACGGGTGTCAGCTTGGCGCCCTCCTCCATGGCCGCGTTGACCAGCCGCTCGATCAGTCTGTCCGGTACCGGCACGTCGGCGAAGCCGGCCCGGTGGGTACGGCGGCGCTCGATCTCGCCCCCCAGGGCCTTGACGGACTCGTCGGGCCGCACTTCGGTACCCGGTCTGAGCGTGGCGAGCAACGACGGGCGGTCGGGGTCCGGCAGGGTACGCACCTCAGGCTCGAAGCCCTCGCACCGCATCGCCGTACGCATGTTGAACAGGGCAGCACCGCAGCTGATCAGCAGTTCACGGCCCGAGACGTCGCCGACGCGCAGCTTCCTGTCCGTGTCGGCCCGCAGGCTGATCTCCTCCCTGGATATCGAGAAGGTCCAGGGCTGCGTGTTGTGAATGGACGGCGCCCATCGCGCGGCCTCCACCGCGGCATCGAGCGCCTGCTTCGCCGAAAGAACGGCCATGACCACCACCTCCACGGGACCATGCACCAGCGCATCACGCGCGGGACTGTTTCGGTCAGGGTCAAAGGTCCTGATCCGCCAGGGCCGTCGGCCCTCGACCGTGGAAACCGCTATCAGGCGCCCGCCAACACATCCGAGCGGGGGATGAACGGCAGGAAGGACGGGACTTTCGCCTCTAATGCAGGTGGGCCCCGAACAGGGATGTTGAGGGTATGCAGCTCGATTCGTCCGGACTTCAGGTGCTCTCCCGGGAGGAGTGCCTGGATTTGCTGTCCACGACACCGATCGGGCGGATCGTGTTCACCGATCACGCCCTGCCAGCTGTGCAGGCGGTCAACTTCTGTCTTGACGGCCGGTCCATCGTGATTCGCACCTCGATCGGGTCCAAGCTGGCGGCCGCCGCCCGGGGTGCCGTGGTGGCCTTCGAGGCCGATGAATTCGACCCCGAGCTGCGTACCGGCTGGTCTGTCACCGCAGTGGGATATTCGCGAGCCGTGACCGACCCGGCCGAGCTCGACCGGCTGGCGGCGCTGCCGTTGACGGCCTCAGTGCCCGGCAACCGGGACCACTACATCGTGGTCGAGGCAGAGCAGGTGTCCGGCCACCGCGTAGCCGACTGACAACGTCCCCCGACGTCCTTCGGCGGGCGTGGTTCAGCCGCTTGGTGGCTGTGGTCTGGAGCCGATGATGCGGCGCACGCGGTCGATATCGGCCCTCTCCATCTCGTCCAGCGACAGTTCGATGGCGGTCAGGGCCTCCTCCAGCAAGGGAAGGAGGCGGTCTTTGAGGGCGCGGATCCTGCGGTTCGTCGAGGCTGCTTCGGCCGCCACGATCCGAGCTGCCTCCGCGGCGATCGCGTGTTCCAGCCCTGCGCGCAAGGCGTCGCGGGGGCGTCCCTGGCGGGAACGAGCGCGGTGGTGATCGGGAGGGGAGCCGCCGCGTCGAGTTCGGGGAGCAGGCAGGAGACTCGGGACGGATATCTTGTCCCCACGGCGTCGGCCCAGTACACGTGCACTTCGGTGAGGCGGTCGTCGGCGGACAGGCGCACGGCGCGCCGGCCGCCGAGCTCGGTCACACACGGCCTGCCTGCCGGATGGCGGAAACCTCGCCTCCCCGTGACAGGACCAGGTAGGCCAGCGAGCCCGCGTCTTCGACGCGCCCGATCGCCGTGCCCGGCGCCGCCTCTCGCCCCTGCTCGACCAGCGGCGTGAACCGCCATGGGCGGGCCACGGCTGTGCGGGCGGGCGCGGCCGGATCCAGCCAAGGGCCCGCGCCGGTGAGAGGCCGGAGCAGGCCGTCGTACACCCCGCCCAGCAGGTGGGGCCCCAGCAGAGCCGAGACGGGGGCTCGGCCGCGGTCGGCAGGATCCGCCTGAGGTCAGCCCTCCGGTGTACTCGTATGCCTGCGCCGTGGCGCGACCGGCCCCTGTGAGCGACGATCTCTCCGGGCAGCTTGTGGGGTCCGAGCAGGACCAGTTCGAACATGGCCGCGCCGACGAGGTCTTCGACTTCGACCAAGGGGCCGTTGACCCGGGTCACAGTGCCCACAGCCGCTCCACCTCCGCTCCGAGCGCGTCCACGGCTCGTGCGGCCAGGGCGTCGAGCGTGCAGTCGACGCGCCGCCCCTGCCCCTCTGCCAGCACGCCACCGTCGGGATGCACCTTCACGACTATGTCCGCTCCCCCGGCTTCGCGGGCCAGCGTGTTCAGCCGGTCGAGCAGCCGGGGGTAGGAGGGATCATCGCGAAGCGTCCTGACCGTGGCGACGGACCGTGCGCGCAGTTCGTCCAGCGCCTCCCGCTGAGCAGCTGAGCGATGGCTGGATCAGCCCGGCGGTGGTGTCACGGCGACAGGACACGCGGCCTCCGACAGCGCCGCCTGGGTGACCGGTCCCACAAGCATCGTGGGCGTCGAGCCGACGCCGCGGGTGCCGAGCACGAGCAGCGTCGCATCCCGTGCCGCGTCGATAATGGCCCGTTCGGGGCGTTCGGCGATGAACTCGATCGTGACGGGGACAGTCGAGTGCCGGCGCATCAGCGACGAGACCGCTTCCCTGAAGCCGGCCTCCGCGTTGCCCCGGATCTGCCTGCGATCCACGAAGGGCAGCCCGTCCTGTCCGGTCAGCTCGCCGGCATCCTGCCAGCAGCACACGGCTCTGACCGCCCCGCCGCGCAGGTCAGCCTCTTCGAAGGCGAACTCCAGTGCTGCCTGTCCAGCGGGAGACCCGTCCGCGCCGACCACGATCTTTGCCATGCCTTCCCGCGCCGCCACGCCATCGTGCCCGACGATGACGACGGGCCTGACACTGTGTGCCGGAACCTGTACGGCCGCCGATCCCACCCGAAGTTCCTCGAACCCGCCCTGCCCTCGGGACCCGAGCACCGCCAACTCGGCATTACGCACGGCCTGCAGGAGAACCGCCGAGGCCACGCCCCTCACCAGCAGCGGCCGGACGTCGACCGACGGAGCAAGCTCTCGCGCATGGCGCACGCCTTCCGCCACCACAGCGCTGCCGATGCCCTCCACCTGGGTCAGGAGCTCCCTGACAACGGGGCGCCGGGGATAGGGCCAATGCCAGGCATGGCATACCACCAGAGGCGACTGACGCAGTCGCGCTTCCTCCACAGCCCAGCGCAGCGCCTTCTCGCTGCCGGGCGATTCGTCATAGCCAACGACAACGGACCGCTCCGCGGCTCTGGCCACGGCAGCCTCTGCCTCTGATTCCGCCGACATGGTGAACGCCTTTCCCGCCAGCACCGGACGAGACCAGGCAGACGTCCAAGCCTTGGGCAAGGAGCATTGACGTGCGTGCTCTGCGGAGGTCGCCTTCCTCTCCTGGCAGGTAGGGCCGTTGGTCCAGCCTGCTCACGGACCTTTGCCCCTGCCAGGCGTCGCAAGCCTCCGGTGGAATGGAGGTCTGAGCCGTGAAGGAGGTCGCGGTCATGGAAGCCAAGCAGTGGACAGTGCAGATCTACCTCAACGAGGACGGCAACGACACGTACGCGCGAGCCGTGCTGGCCACCCGGGACGGCACAGGGCCGGCCGGCGCCGGCCGGGCTCGCCGTAATCCGGCGGATCCCTCGGTGCCGGAGATCGGGGACGAGCTGGCGGTTTCACGGGCGCTGGCCGATCTGGCGGAGAAGCTCGCTGTCGTCGCGCAACATGACATCACCGAGTTCGCCAGTTCCCCGGCGCCGAGCCGTTCATGGTGAGCCTCGACCGTGGGCTTGCCTGTCAATCTGGTTCCATCTGAGGTCTCTGAAAGCGCCAGGACACGTCCCGCGTAGGCGGGTGGACGGCGGCGAGCGCACGCGCCAGCGTCTCTTGCGGGGAAGCGCTGGTGTCGATTTCGATCGCGCCCTGCCACGGCGGCATGGCCGTGCTCATGGCGGCGCCGATGGTTTCGTCCGCGTCGGAGAGCTCCGGCCGACGTGTGGCGAGCCGGGCGGCGGCGATCTGAGGCAGGACGGTGCACAGGAGCGCGACCATGTCGCTCGAGGTCCGGACGGCCACGTCCGCGGCCGTCATGCGATGCCGCTCTTCGCTCCAGGATGCGTCCAGGACGACCGACTCGCCCTGCCCGAGCAGGAGTTCGGCGCGTGACAGCAGCTCGGCGTAGGTGCGGGCGGTGTGGCGGGGATCGTAGATCCCCTGCCGGTACGGCGCGCTCGCGGACTGCGCCGGATCGAGACCGGCCAGTTCCTTGCGGATGCGGTCACTGCGCAGCAACGTGTACCCGAGCCGGTCGGCCAGCGCGCCGCCGAGCGTCGTTTTCCCGCTCGCGGGTGGGCCGCCGATCAGGACCAGCGTGACGGCTCCCGCGTGCAGATGGCGTAGCGCGAGCTCGGCCAGCCGCCGCGCCTCCCAGCCGGCGTCTATGTCGCCTTGCCAGTGGCGCAGACAGGCGACCTTGGCACGAACGAACGCCCGGTAGGCGACGTAGTGGTGCCACAGCGCCGTCGGTGCCGGGTCGCCGCTGAATTCGACGTACCAGCGCAGGAACAGCTCGGCCAGCCGCGGCGCGCCCAGCCACTCCAGGTCCATGGCGAGGAAGGCGGCGTCGTCAAGCCCGTCCACGAAGCGCAGGCGCTCGTCGAACTCCAGGCAGTCAAGGATCCGCGGCCCGTCGTCCAGGCAGAAGATGTCGTCGGCCAGCAGATCGCCGTGGCCGTCGACGATGTGGCCCTCCGCGATGCGCGTCTCGAAAAGGGGCGCCCTGCCGGACAGGAAGCGCAGCACGAGGTGCTCGATCTCGTCCAGCACGCCGGGCTCGATCGGGGCGCCGGACAGGCCGCGTACCTGCTCGAAACTGTCCGTCCAGCGGGCGCGCAGCGCCTCCAGGCTGCCTTCCCGATCGATCTGCGGGCCGCGCTGGGCCTTGGCATGCAGCCCGGCCAGCTGCCGCGCCACCGAGCGCAAATACTCGTCCACGGGCTTGCCCACCCGCACGAGGGTGGCCAGGCGGCGCTCGTCGGGCATGCGGCGCATCACCACGAGATGCTCGCAGACCGCGCCGTCCGGGCCGAGCACGTCAGCCACGCCCTCGTAGACGTCGGGGGCCAGCCTGCGGTTGAGCTCCACCTCCCGGTGGCAGGCCGCCTGCCTCGCGCGCACGGTGCTGAAGTCGAGGAAGCCGAGGTTGACGGGCTTCTTCAGCTTGTAGACATGCTCGCCGAGCAAAAACACCACGGCGGCATGCGTCTCCTTGATCTGGGTGAACACGAGGCCCACCTCCACCTCTAGTCCAGATCTTGAAGGTCACCCGCTACCAGGGGCCGAAAAACCCCGGGTCGGGAACCACCGCAACCACGGTCAGGCGCCGCCCCATATGGTGAGGTTGGCGACGACGTCGTCGTGTTTCCAGCCGAGCTTGTCGTGTACGGCCACGACGCCGTCGATGCTCTCGGCCAGGCGGACGGCGGCGATGGCCTGGCTGTGCTCGGGCACCGTGCCGGACAGGGTCACCGTGCCGTCGGCCACTGTGACCTCCAGCTTGAGGACATCGTTGTGGATGGCCTCTCGGACCTGGTTGTCGATGTCGGTGTCCGGGCGGAGGAACACCTTGATCAGGTCGCGGCGGCTGACGATGCCGACGAGCCTTCCGTCAGCGTCGACCACGGGCAGGCGCTTGACGCCGTACTTGTCCATCTGCCGCGCGGCCAGCACGACTGGAGTGTCGGGGGCGGTGGTGTGGGCGGGGGAGGTCATCAGCTCGCCGGCGGTCTCGCCGAGCGCCTTGTAGAAGCCGCTGCCCTCGCTGCCGACGGTGTGGCGGACGCGGGCACGCAGCGGCGGGAGGTAACTGTCACCGTAGTAGCTCTGCTTGAACTCCTGTTTGGCAAGCAGGTCGGCCTCCGACACCACGCCTACGACGCGGTTGTCGTCGTCGAGCACTGGCACGCCGCTGACGCCCCGGTTGATGAGCTGCTCGGCCACGGTGTGGAAGGAGGCGTTCTGGTCGACGGCGGACACGTCGGTGGTCATCACGTCCTGAACAGTGGTTCTCATGAGGATCTCCTGATGTGCTTGACCCGGACGATGCCGGGCACGGTGCAAGCGAGCAGATCGGCGATGTGGTCGGCTTGTTCGTTGGATGGCCCGGACAGCTCTGCCACGCCGTCGCGGACGGCGACCTCCCAGCTCGGGCCGAGGGGGTAGTGCTCGCGCAGCGCGACGATGACCGCCTCGCACAGGTCGTCGTCGGGGCAGGCCAGCATCGCCATCAGGTCGCGGCGGCTCACCATGCCGACGATCTCTTGGCCGCGGAGCACGGGCAGGCTCTTGACGTGCTTGCGCACCATGAAATCGATGGCGGTGGTGACGTCGGTGGTATCGGTGACGGTGACGACGTCGCCGGTCATGACCTCCAGCACGCGGCGCGGCGCCGGCTCGTGCGCCGCGGGCACGGGACGTACGGTGGCGCGGGGGTCAGGCTCGAACTCCCCGCGCAGCAGGTCCAGCTCGCTGACCACGCCGACGAGGCGGTCCCTGTCGTCGACGACGGGAGCGGCGGTGATGTTGTGACCATAGAGGGTCCGGATGGCCCGCCGCACCGGGTCGGTACAGCGGACCGTGACGGCTGGGCTGCTCATGGCCTCGCGCACGAGCATGGTTACCTGGCCTCCCGCTTAGAGTCGTCGATCTTCCAGGTGATCTTGCTGATGACGTCAACCACGCCGTTGACCCGGGCGGTCATCCGGGCTGTGATGGCCGCCTCGGTGCGGCGGTCCATCCAGCCGGACAGGGTGACGATCCCCTGGCTGACGTCCACCCGCACGCCGTCTGCATCCACCCACAGGGCGCGGTCGAGGATGTCGTCGCGGATGTCGGCGGCGATCTCCTCATCGCTTCGCACGAACAGCTTGACCAGGTCGCGGCGGCTGACAATACCCTGTAGCCGGCCGTTGTAGTCCACGACCGCCAGCCGCTTGACGTCGTGGGCGTCCATGAGCCGAGCGGCCCAGACCGCCGACGCATCCGGGAAGACAGTGATCGCGGGGCTGGTCATCAGCTCGGCGGCGGTGTCGCCTTCGGCCTTGCGGCGCCCCTTGGGGTGGTGCAGCCGGGCGCGCAGCGGCGGCCGGTAGCCCTCGCGGTAGAACTCCTCGCGGAACTCCTCCTTGCACAGCAGGTCGGCCTCGGACACCATGCCGATCACATGGTCGTCGTCGTCGAGCACCGGGACGGCGCTTACGCCTCCGGCGATGAGCGCTTCGGCGATGTCCTTGAACGAGGTGGCAGCGGTAACGGAGACGACCTTGCTGGTCATCACGTCCGCGACGGTCATGCGCATGGCCGGTCAGCTCCTTTCCGGCTTCCGCACGAGGATGCGGGTACCGGCGCGGTCCCCCGCTCTCCTCCTTGTCATTGCTCTCATCACAGCTCCAGGCGAAGGCAGGGCATAGGGCCGGAAGTCCCGAGTGACCGCGGTCGTTGGTCAGCGCAGTGGCCCGTCGCCGATGGCCGGGCAGACGCAGCGTCCTTCTGGGACTTTCGACCCACGTCAGCAGGCCGATCGGCCGATGTCCGCGCTTATCGCCGGACAGATACTTGCGCCATGGGCGGTGCACTGCTGACGGATCTGTACGAGCTCAAGATGGCAGCGAGCTACCTGCGCCACGGCATGACCGATCAGGCCACCTTCAGCCTTTTCACGCGCAAGCTGCCGCCAGGGCGTGGATTCCTGGTCACCGCAGGACTGGCGGACTGCCTGGACTTCTTGGAATCGCTCTCCTTCAACCGCGATGATCTGGCCTACCTTGCCGAGGTCGAGAGGTTCCCTCCGGAGACGTTGGAGGCGTTCAAGAGGTTGCGTTTCACCGGGGAAGTGTGGGCGATACCGGAGGGACATGTGGTGTACGCGGGTGAGCCGTTGCTGGAGGTGACGGCTCCGATCGCCGAAGCCCAGCTGGTGGAGACCGTCCTGCTCAACCACATGACCTTCCAGACCAGCGTGGCCACCAAGGCGGCACGCTGCGTTCTCGCCGCCGACGGCGCGGACCTGATCGACTTCGCCTTCCGCCGCACGCAGGGAATAGACGCCGCGATGGCCGTGGCCCGGGCGACCGCCATCGCGGGCTTCTCGGCCACCAGCAACGTCGAGGCGGCTCGCAGGTACGGTCTGCGGGCCGTGGGCACCATGGCTCACTCCTACATTGAGGCGTTCCCCGATGAGCGGGCCGCCTTCGAGACCTTCGCCCTCGACCACCCCGGCAAGACCACGTTCCTCGTCGACACGTACGACACAGTTACGGGAGTACGGACCGCCATCGAGGTGACCAGACGGCTACGCCTGCCAGGCACGGTGGGTGTCCGGCTCGACTCGGGCGATCTGGGCGAGCTCGCCCGGCAGTCCCGGCAGTCGCTCGACGCGAGTGGTCTGCGGGATGCCCACATCATCGTCAGCGGCGGCCTCGACGAATACGCCATCGCCACCCTGGTCGCCCAGAACGCCCCCATCGACGCGTACGCCGTGGGCACCAAGGTAGGAGTGGCCGCCGATGCCCCATACCTGGACAGCGCTTACAAACTGGTCGAGTACGGCAATCGCCCGGTGATGAAGCTGTCGGCCGGCAAGGTCACCGCGCCAGGCAAGAAGCAGGTCTTCCGGGGTTCCCACGCCGACATCGTGGGACTGCGCTCCGAGAAACCACCCCTGGGCCATGTGCCGCTGCTCGTTCCCGTGATGCGCGAAGGACGTCGGCTCTCGCCGGCGGAGCCGCTGACGGAGGTGTCGAAGCGATGTACCACCGACCTTGCCCGGCTTCCCGAGCTCGCCCGCGCACTGCACGAGCCTGCGCCGCCCCCGGTGCATCACAGCCCGCTGCTCATCGAGCTCCGTACTCAGGTGCAGGCAGCGCTCGCCGGGAGGCCCGGGTCCCACAACGGTACGAAAGACCGCGCCGCAAAGGACCAAATCCCCTAATGAGACAAAGACCCCAAAACCAGACTGAGAGAAGGAATCATCAGGAGGCGATCAAGGTGGTCACTCTTAGCATCATCAAGGCCGACACCGGGGGGTTCGTCGGCCACACGGCTGTACACCCGGACATGATGGCCGAGGCCCGCCGCGAAATGACCAGAGCCATCGAATCAGGCCTGCTCATCGACGGGCACGTGGCCAGTTGCGGCGACGACGTCTCGCTCATCATGACCCACACCTACGGCCCCGACGCGGACCTCATCCACTCCTTCGCCTGGGACACCTTCCAGACCACGACGCACATCGCCAAGGAACTCGGCCTGTACGGCGCCGGCCAGGACCTGCTGTCCGACGCCTTCTCCGGCAACCTGCGCGGCATGGGTCCCGGCTACGCCGAACTCGAGTTCGAGGAACGCCCCTCAGAGCCGGTGATCTGTTTCCTGGCCGACAAGACCGAGCCCGGAGCATGGAACCTGCCGCTGTACAAGATCTTCGCTGACCCGTTCAACACCGCCGGCCTGGTCATCGACCAGAAGATGCACGCCGGCTTCATCTTCGAGGTCTACGACCTCTACGAGGAGAAGCGCATTCTCTTCGACTGCCCCGCCGAGCTGTACGAGATGCTCATGTACATCGGCGCGCCCGCCCGCTACGTCATCCACAGCGTCCGTTCCAAGACGCTCGACGAGACGGCGGCCGCGACCAGCACCCAGCGGCTGTCGCTCATCGCCGGCAAGTACGTCGGCAAGGACGATCCCGTGATGATCGTTCGCTGCCAGTCAGGACTGCCCGCCGTGGGCGAGGTGCTGGAGCCCTTCACCTTCGCCTACGGGGTCGCCGGCTGCATGCGCGGCTCGCACCACGCACCGCTCATGCCCGTCTCCAGCGGCCACGCGCATCCGTCGCGTTTCGACGGCCCACCGCGCGTGGTGGCCCTGGGCTTCCAGGTCCACGACGGCAAGCTGATCGGCCCGCGCGATCTGTTCGACGATCCTGCCTTCGATCGGGCACGCGAGCAGGCGAATGAGGCCATGGACTACTTCCGCCGCCACGGCCCGTTCGAGCCGCACCGGCTGCCGCTGGAGGACCTGGAGTACACCACCATGACCGTCCTCACCAAGCGGCTCGCCAGCCGCTGGACCCCGATGACAACCGAGCTCGCCACAGCCGGGACGAGCCGGAGCTGACAGAGACGGAGGAGTCATGAAGGCAGCAATAGGGGACCGCTTGGTGGTCGAAGGCGCCCATCAGGGCGAACCACGCCGCATCGGCGTCATCGTCGCCTTGCACCACGACGACGGCACGCCGCCCTACGTGGTCCGATGGTTCGAGGAAGAGCACGAGACCCTCGTCTATCCAGGGCCGGACGCCCACGTCGAACACCATGACGTCAGCCCCAGACGGTGACCGGTCAAGGCCACGACGCGGTCCCCAGTGAAAGGGACAGCTCGGACACTCAGAAACGAACCACGATGACGGGCGCGCGCGAATGATGGAGCACGCCATGAGCGGTGCCCCCGAGGCCGAGCAGGGCTCGTGCTCCACCGTGCGCCCCGATGACGACGAGGTCCGCGTCCGTCGACGCGTCGATCAGCGCCTTGGCCGGATGTTCATGTACGACGTGCTGGACGAGCGTGACGTCGGGAAACGTCTCCCGCCACCCGGCGACCGCCTCTGCGAGCAGCAACGCTTCCTCCTCACCCACGGCTTCGACGTCATAGACGAGAGGTTGCATGTCCCCGGGCTCTCGCGCGGTGGGATCCACCCACGCATGTACGGCACGCAAGACCGCGGACCGCAACGCGGCCTCGCGGAAGGCGAAGTCCAGAAGTGGCTCCTGGTGTGGACGTCCGGTCACGCCGACGACGATCTCACCGCGGTCGCCGGCGTGCGGCTGCCGGATGACCGCGACCGGACAGGGCGCTCGGGACGCGACATAGCGGCTCACCGAGCCCAGCAGCAGCTCAGCCCATCCGCCGCGACCCCGGTTCCCCACTACGATCAGCTGTGCTCCTTCGGCGGCGTCGACGAGCGCCTCGGGCGCTCCGCCGTCCACGATCTCGGTTGTGACCGCCAGATGCGGTCTGCCGGCTTGAGCATGGATGGCCGCTTGGCGAAGCATTTCCCGAGCCGCTGCTTCCGCGCCGGATCCCCAGGTGGGGGGCTGTGGGACGAGCGGGACGCCGTGGGTCCAGCGCACCGCGGCGTGGACGATGCGTAGCGGCGCGCCGCGGATGGCGGCTTCCCTACCAGCCCAGCTCGCGGCCAGAAGAGAGGGCGCCGATCCGTCGACACCGACCACGATCGGCATGGTCATGGCTGCCACCTCGCGCGTCCCTCAATCATCGCTGGACCAGGGCGACCCTCCAGGCGGCTGCCGCCGTCAGTCCCCCATCAGCTCAGGTTAAGCACACACTCGGGAGTCAGGCCGGAATCCGGGCTGCTCGGTTCTAGTCTTTAGATCCTTTAGCCCTGTCGTGACCTGGTCATACGGGGACGAGCCACCGCAGCTGGAATGCGAGGGGCGACCTTCCAAGGGTGGCCGACAGCCGGTCTGACGAACGGCTCCGTCTGCGCAGGACCTCTGCCCCTACCTGCGGGAAGCGTCCCGGACTTGGATGAGGGCAGGGATGGCTCGAGGGGAGGAACGCCATGCGAGTAAAAGTTCAGGACATCATGACCACTGAGGTCGTCTCGGTCAACGGCAGCACACCGTTCAAGGACATCGCTGAGGTCCTCATCGCGCATGGCGTCAGCGCCGTGCCGGTGGTCGACGCCGAGAATCACGTGCTCGGCGTGGTGTCCGAGGCGGACCTGCTCTGCAAGGAGGAGCTCCGCGAGCGTTACTGCGCCGAGGGCTACGAAGCACCGCTGCGCACGTGGCTGCGCTACCGCCTGTCGGCTGGATCCCCTGCTGCCCGGCCGGCTCGGCGTGCTGTCCATGCCGATCTGCTACCACGGGCGCCAGATCTTCATCGACGCCGACCACAACGAGGCACGCGTGAA
>NZ_JBITMP010000094.1:0-23689 GCF_044466425.1 Nonomuraea sp. NPDC049400 | reverse complement strand
AACTGTGATCTTGGTCGACACTGTTCTAGCAGGGGCTCTGTTGCTGTTTCCGCCGATTTGACGACACCACGAAATCGCTAACTAAGTGGTCTTGGATCTAGCCCTGGCGCGGCAGGGTCCCAAGACCCAGAATTGCCCCAAGCAGGTGACGCAGAATCGCGTGATCCCCCGGGAATATGGACACATGCCAAACGAGATCGCCGCTATGGCAACTGAAGTTGTCGATGGAATCGCGCTAACCCATGTCGAACCGGTTGGCGGGGCCAGCCACGCCAACCCGATCGTCTTCGTCCACGGCGGCTGCCATGGCGCGTGGTGCTTTGCTCACTGGCAGAGTTGGTTCGCCGCGCGCGGCTGGCGCAATGTCGCGTTGGACTGGCGCTCACACGGCTCCTCGGAACCCATGGAGCAGCGGGAGTGGCTCGGGCGTCCCATCACTGCAGTCGCCGAGGACGTCGAAGTCGCGGTCGCGCGCCTGGCTGAGACGACCGACGCTGCACCGATCGTCGTCGGACAAAGCATGGGGGGACTCGCCACGTTGACCTACGCTGCCACCACTGGTCGAGACTTGGCTGCGATCGCGCTCTTGGCGCCGGTGTTGCCGGGGCGGTTTGCTCCCGAACCGGTGGATCTCGAGATCGACATGGACCAGCCGTGGGGGCCGCCGCCGCTGGAGATGGCGCACCAGCTGTTCTGGCCGGGCGTCGACGAGGAGGCTGCGAAGAAGTACTACGCGTTGCTCCAACCGGAATCGCCAGCGGCCGTCTGGCAGGCGACACGCTGGTCTGCTGAGGTCGACGTCGACGCGGTCCGGGCGCCGTCACTCGTGGTCGCCGCCGGAGATGACGTTCTCGCGCCGGCCGACCACGTTCGTGCCCTCGGCCGCGTCCTCGGGGCGTACGAGGTCTATCGCGAGGACGCCGGCCACTGTCTGTCGCTCGACCCGGTCTGGGAGGAAATCACCGAGCAGATCGAAGCCTGGCTTCGGGACGTCGTCACAGGATCGCAGCGGTAGCTCCGGCGGGATTGACGAAAGCCTCGACCGTCTGCGTTCGGAACAGGCATCGCTGGTCCGCCTGCCCAGCACACGACGGAAACGATGACCGCCGCCAACGACGGGGCGAGCTGGACAGATGGCCCGGAGAGGCCCGTCCACCTCTTGCTCGCCGACCGGTTCAGCCCGAAGAGCCTTGATCCGCCTCCGCCGTCGATGTTGGACTGCCTCAGCCTGCGCAATCGACGCTGGGCACGAACCGCACCCCCGTCCTCGTACTGAACCTGGCCCGGGTCCTGCAGGACGGCGGCGCGGTGCGCACCGGCGTCCACGATCTCGGACCGTAGGGGCGGTGACCGAGGGGCCGCGTCCCTCGGTCGGGTGTAATTGCCGGGCGTCCTCAGCTCACGGCGAGTCGTCGTCCAGCCAAGGCGCAGCCTTCTGTTGCATGCGCCTGCCTGTCGAGAAGCGCGGTGGGACAGGGAGCGTCGTCGACATCCCGTTGAAGCACATCACCGATGCCACGATCCGCTCCCACCACAAGACTGTCGAGGTCCGGATCAGCGACGCGCCGCATCCCGACGAGATCGTGGTCGCGTTGGCTGCCGCCGCCCAGGGGCGCCCGCAGCAGCGCCTGGCGCCCCTCTCCACCGAGCAGTGAGGCGGTCTCAGCTGTGAATTCACCCGGCAGAGGGACGCAGTCGTGGCCTTCGGATTGCCATCGTTCAGGTGCGGCGCCGGACCGGCACCGCACGACGTCTATTCAATGTTGAGGAGCAGTCGTGGCTGAGCCACTCGCGATACGCAAGGTGTTCTCACAGGTGGAGGAGGTGCGCTCCGCTGCCGGCGCGTCCGACGACGGCGGTCCGTTGCGTCGCGTCGCGGTTTGCGTGGTCGTGAAGAACCCGTACGCGGGCCAGGGGTACGTCGAGGACCTGTCGGCGCTGGTCGAGGCGTCGGGCGAGATCGGCACCATGCTCGGAAAGGAGGCGGCCCGCCTCCTCGGGGACCCCGTGGAGAGCTACGGCAAGGCGGGCTTGGTCGGCAGCGACGGCGAGCAGGAGCACGTGAACGCAGCGGTCACCTCGGTGTTCGGCAACGCCTTCCGCGACGCCATCGGCGGCGGCGAGGCCTGGATCACATCGGTGACGAAGCCGGCGGCGCCAGGCGAGGTCATCGACGTCCCGCTCGCCTACAAGGACGAGGTCTGGGTCCGCAGCCACTACGACGCCCTCGCCGTGCGCATCCCGGACGCTCCTCACCCCGACGAGATCGTCGTCATCGCGGCGGTCGCGAACCGCGGCCGACTCAACGCTCGCGTCGGCGGCATGACCGCCGAGGAGGCGAAGGCGAAGGCAGCACGATGAGCCGTTCCCTCGCCGTGGTCGGGGCCGGCGCGGTCTTCTCCGGCGATCAAGAGAATCCAATGCTCGACGGCGTCGACACGGTCATCGCGACAGACGGCACGATCTCCGCGGTCGGCCGCCGCGACGAGCTTGAGGCCGAGGTCGCCGCCGCCGACCAGGTGGTCGACGCCAACGGCGCGACCGTGGCGCCGGGACTCATCGACTCCCACTGTCATGTCGTCCTCGGCGACTACACGCCGCGCCAGAAGACCGTCGACTTCCTCGCCAGCTACGTCCACGGCGGCATCACCTCGGTGGTGTCGCCGGGTGAGATCCATGCCCAGGGCCGTCCGCACACCGCCGCCGGGGTCAAGGCGCTGGCGATCGCGGCCAAGACCTGCTTCGACAACTTTCACCCCGGCGGCATGACCGTGCACGCCGGGTCCGTGGTGCTCGAGCCGACGCTCACCGACGACGACTTCGCCGACCTCCAGGATGCCGGCGTACGGCTCGCGAAGTTCGGATTCGGCCTGTACGACGATCCCGCCGACGGCTTCGCGCAGGTCCGTTCGGCGCAGGCCCACGGCATCACAGTGATGTGCCACTCCGGCGGCGCCAGCATCCCCGGCAGCAAGCCGATCACGCCGGACCACCTGCTCCACCTCGCTCCCGACGTGTGCGGCCACATCAATGGCGGGCCGACGGCGCTGGCCGAGCAGGGCGTGGACCGCATCATCGAGGAGACCTCGATGGCACTCCAGCTGGTGCAGGCCGGCAACCTCCGCTCATCCATTCGGATCCTCCGCAAGTGCGTGGAAGAGGGCCGCTTCGACCGGGTCGTGATCGGATCCGACACCCCGACCGGCACCGGTGTGATGCCCCTCGGCGTCATCAAGACCGTGGCGGAGCTGAGCTCGCTGTCCGGAGTCGACCCGGCGCGCATCTGGGCGGCCGCTACCGGCAACAACGCCCGGACCTGGGGCCTCCCGGCCGGGGTGCTGGAGGTCGGCCGCGCAGCAGACCTGGTGGTCATGGACGCGCCGTGGGGATCGACCCGAGACGACGCCGCCGGTGCCCTCGCCGTGGGCGACATCCCCGGCATCACCGCCGTGATCACTCGCGGCGAGTTGCGCAACCTGACGAGCCGCAACACCCCTCGTGCCGCCCGTCTCGCCAGGGTCGAGCCACCCGTGCCCCATCTGGACACCGGCGGCCACTGACCGGCTCACCCGCCCGATCGACCGAAGGGGATGGTTCCCATGGCCTACAAGTTGGCCCTCGACGCAGACAAATGCCGGGGCTACGCGAACTGCCTCATCGAGGCGCCGGAGATCTGGGACTTCGACGAGGACACCGACACCGCCGTGCTGCGGCTGGAGCACCCGTCACAGGGGCTGCGCGCCAAGGCAGAGGCGTCGGCCCGCGGCTGCCCTGCCGGCGCGATCACGCTCGTTGACCAGGAGCGTCCGTGAGGCACGTCGCGATCGTCGGCGCGTCGCTCGCAGGAGTCAGCGCGGCCGAAGGGCTTCGCACCCGGGGTTACCAGGGCCGCATCACCCTGATCGACGCGGAGTCGCGGGCACCGTACGACAAGCCGCCGCTCTCGAAGGGAGCGCTCGCCGGCGACGTCGAGCTCCATGCCACCGCCCTGCGGCCCCCGGAGTGGTACGTCGAGAACGCGGTCGACCTCCGGCTCGGCACCCGAGTCACGGGGCTCGACGACTCGGCGCGGCAGCTGCGCACCCAAGCCGGCGAGGCGATCGAGTACGACGGACTGGTCGTGGCCACAGGCGCCACCGCCCGGCGACTCCGTGGTTGCTGCGCGCAGCCCGAGCTGCTCCACATGCTGCGTTCCGTCGACGACGCCTCCCGGCTACGCGGCGCGCTGCGTCCCGGACGGCACCTGGTTGTCGTCGGCGGCGGGTTCATCGGCCTGGAAGCCGCCGCGACCGCTCGGGGTCTCGGCGTCGAGGTCACTGTCGTGGAGACGGCACCGACCCTGCTGAGCCGCGCCTTCCCGGCCACGGTCGGCCACTGGTTCGCTGACCTCCACCAGCGCAACGGCGTGCGGGTCATCTGTGGCACCGCCGTCGAGGAGATCACGGTGGGACGGTGCGGCTACAAGGTCAGGCTGGCCGAGGAGACCCTCTCGGCCGACGTCGTGCTGACCGGCATCGGTGCAGCGCCGGCCATCGACTGGCTGTCCGGCAGCGGAGTCGAGCTCGGCAATGGCGTTCGGTGCGCGCCCGACCTGAGCACTGGCGTGCCGGGCGTCGTCGCCGCCGGTGACGTCGCGCACTGGTACAACGAGGCCCTCGGCGAGTCGATGCGCGTCGAGCACTGGACGAACGCCGTCGAGCAGGGCCGCCACGCCGTCGGCACGTTGCTCGGCGACCGCGAGGCCTACCGCGCCGTCCCCTACTTCTGGACCGATCAGCACGACGCCAAGGTCCGCTTCGTCGGGCGCGCCGCCGCCACCGACGACGTCGCGATCGGGCGACCGAAGGACGGGTCGCTGATCGCGCTCTTCGGCAGGAACGGCGTGCTCCGCGGTGCCGCCTGCATCAACGCCGCACGCGAACTCGGGACCTTTCGCGCGGCCATCGACGATCGGGTCGCGTGGCACGACGCGGTGTCCACGCTGCCCACCTGAGACCCCACCCACCACCGAAGGAGCCCACATGACCCAGCAGACCACCAGCGCCAACCTCGACGCGCTGTCGACGATCGAGCTGTTCCCCCAGGACGAGGACTGGTCCATCCAAACGATGCGGCTGCTCGCGCAGGTCGCCGTCGGCGGCGCCGACCTCTTCGAGTGCGCCCGCACTGCGGCGCGCATCGGCACCGAGACCACCGACGGAGAGGTCTGGTGGCGTGAGTGGAACCGCACAGCCGAGGAGATCGCCGCGCAGGGCGAGGCCGCACTCGAGCGCGGCGACATCACCACCGGGCGCCGCGCACTCTTCCGCTCTTGCGGCTACTACCGCCACTCGGAGTTCTTCCTGACCTCCGACGACCCTCGCCGCACCGAGGCGTACAACAACGGCCGCACCAACTTCCGTCGAGCCGCCGCGCTCACCGACGGCCTGATCGAGCAGATCGAGGTGCCGTTCGAAGGCAAGACCATGGAGGGATACGTCGTCCGCCCCGACAACACGGGCAAGAAGCGGCCGACCGTGCTGTTCCTGGGGGGCGCGGACTCCTGGGCCGAGGAGCTGTATTTCCTCGGCGGCACCGAGTTCCCGGCGCGCGACATGAACGTCGTTATGGTCGACACCCCCGGCCGCGGGAGCTCGCTCCGGTTCAAGGAGATGTACAGCCGACCCGACTACGAAGTGCCGGTCAAGGCGGTCCTCGACTTCCTCGAGCAGCGCGACGACGTCGACCCGGACCGTTTCGGGCTCGCCGGCGTCAGCTTCGGCGGCTACTACGCGCCGCGCGCCGCAGCCTTCGAGCCCCGGGTCAAGGCGGTCGCCGCCTGGTGCGGCACCTGGAGCATCCTGACCGACTTCTACGAGTGGTACCCCCCGCTGCAGCAGCAGCTCCAGTGGCTCTCCGGCTCGAAGGACGCCGCCGAGGCCCGAGAGAAGCTGGCCGAGTTCACGCTCGACGGGGTCGCCGACAAGATCGACGTGCCGGTCTATGTCATGCACGGCACCGACGACATCATCATGGACGTCAAGGGCGCCCAGCGCTTCGTCGAGGCTCTCACCGTCGACGACGTCACGGTCGACATCTACGACGGCGCCGGCTCGCTGCACTGCAGCTACGACTACTTCTCGGTCGCCACGGCCCGGCTCACGGACTGGTTCGCCCACCGCATCTGACCGCCGTGCTGATCCGCGCATCGCCCAGACCCGATTGGACCCGGACGGGTGATGCCGCGGAACCGGCCCGATTTCTAGGCTCGATCTACAGGAGGGAGACCGCATGTACAAGCTGCACAAGCTGCTGTGGGACATCCGCCGGGACGCCCCGACCAAGGAGCGATACCTGGCAGATGCGGACGCGGTGCTCGACGACTACGGCATCGACGGCGACTTCCGCGGGTTCATGCGCGACCTGGACTTCAAGTCCATGTACGAGCGAGGCATCAACCCCTACCTCCTGTATTTCTGCGCGATCCAGCTCGAAGTCGACCGCGCCGACTACTACGCCCAGATCCGCGGAGAGAAGTGATGGCAACAGCAGGAAAGGTCGTGGGCGCCTTCACCGCGTCCCACTCGCCAGGCATCACCGGCTGGCCCGAGCGGGCCGAGCCCGCCCAGCGGGAGTCGGTCGAGTCGGCGTACCAGGAAGTCGCCCGGCGGATCGCCGCGCTCGAACCGGACGCGGTGATCGCAGTCTCGGTCGAGCACTTCACCAACTTCCACCTCGGTAACCTGCCCGCGTTCGCGATCGCCACTGGCGAGTCCTACCTCGGCCCGGTCACCGCCGAGATGAGTGCGTTCCTCAACGTCGAGCAGCACCAGTACCCCGGCCACGCCGCCCTCGGTCGCCACCTGTACGAGTTCGCGCTCGACTCGGACTTCGACCCCGCTCTGGTCGAGGGCGGCCTGGACTTCGACGAGAACTTCTGCGTGCCGTTCAAGCACCTCGACCCAGGGGCGACGTACCCGCTGGTGCCGATCATCGTCAACGGCGTCAACCCGCCGTGGCCCACTCCAAGGCGCTGCTACGACTTTGGCCGAATGGTGCGTCGCGCTGTCGAGGCGCAGACATTCGCCGAGCGGATCGTCGTCGTCGGCACCGGTGGGCTCTCGCACTGGGTGGGACTGCCCGAGTCGGGCCAGGTCAACATCGACTTCGACCACGAATTCATCCGTCGCTTCAGGGACGGAGAGCCCGAGCGGCTCACGGCGTACACCCAGGAGGAGATCGACGCGGCCGGCAACGGGGCGCACGAGATCCGCACCTGGCTGGTCGCCGCGGGCGCCGCCAGCGTCGGCTTCGACGTCCTCGCCTACGAACCCGTGCCTGCGTGGCTGACCGGCACCGCCGTCGCCGCCGCGCGGCTCTGAACCACCCATCCCCCACTACCGAACAAGGAGAAAGCACTTCATGAGCAAGCTTCCGAAGATCAGCGGCAAGGATCTCCGCGGCGTGATGTCCTACCCCCCGACCCCAGCACTGCCGGGCGCCGACCGGGTGGACGCCACCGACACGGTCGACCTCGAGGAGACCGAGCGGATGATCCGCTCCCTCATCGCCGACGGCGTCGACGCCATCGCGCTCAACGGCACCCTCGGCGAGATGGGCACGCTGACGATCGAGGAATGGCGCGCGTTCGCCGGCTGCGTGGCCGAGACGGTGCGTGACGTCAACCCGGACTTCCCGATCTTTGTTGGCGCCACCACCCTCAACACCCGCGACACCGTCTCCCGCATGCGGTTCCTGGCCGACCTAGGCATCACCGGAACCCTGCTCGGCCGGCCGATGTGGGGCGAGATGGTCGCCCCCATCATGGAGCGGTTCTACCGCGACGTGGCGGAGGCCGTGCCCGAGCTCGCGATCGTCGTCTATGACAACACCGCCGCGTTCCGGGGCATCATCCCCCGGTCGGTCTACAAGACCCTGGTGGAGCTGCCGCAGGTCGTCGCGGTGAAGTACGCCGGCGGCGCGTCGGTCGGCTTCCGCTACCACAACGACATGGCCCACACCGGCACCAACTTCCCGCTGATGCCCATCGAGACCGACTGGTTCCCGGCCTGGGAGATGTACGGCGAGGAACTCGTCGGCATGGCGTGGTCCTCCACGACCGCGATGGGCCCCGGCCCTGTGTTGGAGCTGCGCGACGCCCTGCAGCAGGGCCGCACCGACGACGCCCGTTGGCTGACCGAGCGGCTCCGGTGGGCCCACGAGCCGTTCATCGTGGGCCAGGACTTCTTCGAGTTCGCGAAGTACAACATCCCGCTGGAGAAGCTGCGGGTCAATGGCGCCGGCTACATCAACGTCGGCAGGTCCCGCGTGCCCTACACCGAGGACATGGTGCCCGAAGTGCACCTCAAGACCACCGCCGCGCACGTGGAGCGCTACGACCAGATCAAGAACGAGATCGCGGGCCGGTTTGGAGCGCGCACCTCGAAATGACTGCCGAGAAGGTGTCAACCATGACGACCTCGTGGACTGACCGGACGAGCCTGGACGGCTCGTTGCGGGACATCAGGAAGGGGATCGAGGAGGGTCGGTTCCCCGCGCGGGCGTTCAACGACCAACACATCTTCGACCTGGAGCAGGAACGGCTCTTCTCCAAGGCGTGGTGCTTCCTCGCCCATGAAACGGAGATCCCGGCTCCGGGTGACTACGTCACGCGCTACATCGGCAACAACAACATCATCGTGGCGCGCGACGAGCACGGACAGATCTCGGCGAACCTCAACATGTGCCGACACCGAGGCAACCTGCTCTGCAAGTCCGAACTCGGCAACGCCTCGCACTTCCGCTGCTCCTACCACGGCTGGATCTACAAGAACTCCGGCGAGCTGATCGGCGTGCCCTACATGAAGGAGGGATACGAGGGGCGGCTCAAGCGGAAGGACTGGGGCCTGGTCAACGTACGGGTCGACAGCTACGCCGGGCTCGTCTTCGGCTGCCTCGACCCTGGCGCGCCGAGCTTGGAGGACTACCTAGGCGGTTTCCAGTTCTACCTCGACTTCTACCTCAAGCAAGGAACTGCGGGCAGCGAGGTGCACGGCCCTCCCGACCACTGGGTGGCCGACACGGACTGGAAGATCTGCGCGGAGAACTTTGCCGGCGACGGCTACCACACACCGGTCGCCCACCAGTGGGGCTTCAACCTGGGCTACTTCCCGTCCTCGGGGTCGACCCACAGCCAGGGCTGGGCGGCGAGCATCCCCGGGCTCGGTCACGGCATCGGGCTGGGCCACAGCCCGAACTTCCCGGCGTTCGGCGGCTTCCCGGATGAACTGGTCGAGGAGATGCGGGAGGCCTTCACCCCGGAGCAGGTGGAGGTGTTCTCCAAGGTGCGCACCGCGGTCGGCACCGTCTTTCCCAACCTGTCCTTCCTCATGCAGCCGTTCAGCCTGACTCCGGGCGAGCCGGGCGTGCGCTTCGTGACGATGCGGCTGTATCACCCGGTAGGCCCCGGGCGGATGGAGATGTACTCCTGGTGCCTGGTGCCCAAGGGCGCGTCGCACGAGTACAAGGAGGCGGCGTACCAGGCCTACACCCTGGCGTTCGGGCAGGCCGGCACGTTCGAGCAGGACGACTTCGAGAACTGGACGAAGGTCACCCGGTCGGCCAGGTCCACCATGGTCAAGGACCTCGACTTCCCCTACATCATGGGGATGGAGAGCGATCGCGACGCGTCGTTCCGCGGGCCCGGGCACGTGGTCACGCCCTACGTCAACGACACCAACTTCCGGAACCTGTGGAGCCGGTGGGCCGACTACCTGGCGGGTGAAGCATGAGCGAGAGCATGACGACAAAGGTCGGCCGCGAAACGGTCTTCGAGATCCAGGACTTCCTCTACCGTGAGGCGCTGGCCCTGGACGAGCGACGGTTCAGAGACTGGCTGGAGTTCCTGGCCGACGACATCCGCTACGAGGTGCCGGTCCGCGTGACGAGGGAGGGGCTCGCCGACTGGGAGCTCTCGCCGACGTCACGGATCTTCGACGACACCAAAAAGACCCTGGAGGTGCGGGTCCGTCGGCTCGAGACCGACTTCGCCTGGGCCGAGCAGCCACCGTCGCGCACGCGGCACTTCGTCACCAACGTCGTCGTCGACCCGACGGACGTAGCAGACGAGTACCTCGTCTCGTCCAACTGCTTCGTCTACCGCAGCCGTGGGGACGACCCGACGCCCAGCCTCTACTCGCTGTTCCGCAAGGACACGGTGCGCCGGACGACGACGGTCACTGGCTGGCAGGTGACCCGGCGTTGGGCGGCATTGGACCAGTCGGTGATCAACGCCCACAACCTGTCCATCTTCATTTGACCCCATTACCTGGAAGGGAGGGCGACGTCCATGCCCGAGCCGAGTGATCCGGTGATCGAGCATCCGCCCATCGGAGACATGTCCGACTATCCGGTCGGCGGCGGCAACGACGGACCGATCGTGGTGGCCAACGAGTTCGCCGACGTCGTCGTACGACGGGTCGAGACCCGCAACGGCATGCGACTCGACATCTGGTCCCCCCGCCGCGGCACCCGGGTCATGCTGGACGCGGTGGCCCTGGACTGCCTGAGCTTCCAGGAGCCCGAGCTGATCACCCAGCTGCTCGCGCGGAACCCGGGTCAATGACCGGATCGCTCGCGGGGCGCCGGATCCTCGTGACCGGCGGCGGGTCGGGCATTGGCCGCGCGGTCGTCCTCGCCTATCTCGCGGCGGGTGCCATCGTGACCGTGCTTGACCGCTCCGCCGAGCACGCAGCCGCACTTCCGGGCCCCGACGACCGGCTGCAGGTGGTCGCCGGCGATGCTACCGACCCGGCGGCGCTCGCCGCTGCCGTCGACGCGGCCTCAGGAGCGGCGGGCCTGGACCACCTCACCTGTGGGGTCGGCGTCTTCGACTACTATGCCTCACTTCGCGAGCTCGACGCCGCTCAGGTCGAGGACGCGGCACTGGAGTCGTGGCGGATCAATGTGCTGAGCGTGTTCCTCGCCGTGCAGGCGGCGTACTCAGAGCTGGCGCGGGCGCGCGGCTCGGTCACGCTCACGCTCTCCGAGTCGGCCTTTCACCCGGTTGGCGGCGGGGTTCTCTACGGCAGTGCGAAGTGGGCGCTGCGAGGAGCGGTGGACCACCTCTCGGTGGACCTCGCTCCCGAGGTGCGCGTGAACGGTGTCGCGCCGGGCGGCACGACCGGAACCCGCTTCAGCGGACTCGACGCGCTCGGACAGCACCAGACCGCTGACCGAGTGCCCGGTCGTGACGAGCGCATCGCGGCCGGCACACGCCTGGCCGTGACACCGCGACCCGAGGACCACGCCGGAGCCTACGTCTATCTCGCCGACCCCGTCGCAGCGCGGGTGACGACCGGAGTCGTCATCAACTCAGACGGGGGACGACGGTTGTAAGCGACGGAGCGGCGTGGACCCGCACTCGCCGACGTTGACGCAGCAAGTCCGTCCGGGCCTGGTGCTCGCGGCGATCTTGCTGATCGCCGCGAACTTGCGAGCTCTGGTCGCGGCCGTCGGTCCCGCACTGCCGATCATTGCCGCCGACACTGGGCTGTCGGCGACCGCGCAGGGTGTGCTGGTCGCGCTACCGGTCGCCGCCTTCGCCGTCTTCTCGCCGATGACGGCTGCGGTAGCGGTACGTCGCGGCACCGAGCGAATGCTGCTGTTCGCGCTGATCGTCCTGGCCGCAGGTGCCGTCCTCCGTTCGCTGCCCGTGCCCGCCGCCGACCTGTGGCCCGTGTTCATCGGTACGGCGGCGATCGGCGGGGCGATGGCGGTCGGCAACGTGTTGCTGCCGGTACTTACCCACAAGGCGTTCCCGTCACGGGTTTCCGTCGTCACCGGCCACTACATCGCCGTCCAGAGCGTGGTGGCCGCGCTCGCCTCGATGTTGACGGTGCCGCTCGTACTCTGGCTCGGCTCGTGGCGCCTCGCCATCGGGCTATGGGGGCTGTTCGTCCTGGCCGCACTGGTCACGTGGCGGCCGAGGATGGGCGTCGCCCCGCAGCCCGCGCCCAGTGACCCCAGCGTGTCGCCGCCAACAGTCGAGCGACCGTCGGTGTGGCGCACTCCGCTCGCCTGGCAGGTCGCCACGTACTTCGGGCTGCAGTCCTCGGCCTTCTACATCCTGCTGAGCTGGCTGCCCAGCGTCGAGCAGGACATCGGTGTCAGCGCCGAGGCCGCCGGAGAGCACCTGGGGGTCTTCCTCCTGACCGGCATCGCGGCCACGCAGGTCGTTCCGATGTTCCTCCGCGGACAGGACCAACGGGCGGTCGCGATGATCCCGCCGCTCGGCGTGCTCCTCGCGATGGTCGGCCTCGTTCTCGTTCCCAGCCTGGTGGTGCTGTGGGCAGCACTCGCTGGCTTCGGTCTCAGCTGTGCGATGGTGACGTCGCTGTCCTTGATCAGCCTGCGGGCCGGACACGCCGAGCTGACCGGCCGCCTCTCGTCGATGGTGCAAGGAGCGGCGTACACCATGGTCGCTGTCGCACTGGTCGCCGCCGGTTTCGTCCGTGAGGTCATCGGCCCAGGGCGGCACGTGACCGCTCTGGTGGCCGCGGCCGCGGTGGGTCTGACGGTGCTCGGTGGCTGGGTCGGCCGGGACCGCACCCTTGCGTAGGGAGACCGCTACTCCGGCGAGCGACCCGAGGTCCAGATCAGCTGAACCAGCTCCGCACGCGTATTGACGTCCGTCTTGGCGAACACCCGCTTAAGGTGCTGCTTGACCGTGTTCTCGGTGATGAACGCTCGCGCCGCGATCTGCTTGGTGGTGAGCCCCTCGCTGACCAGCTGAGCGATCTCCTGCTCCCGGCGGGTCAGCACGTCCCACGCGGGCAGCTGGTGTGCCGCGGCCTCCTCGGCGCACGGAAAGACGAGCGTGACCGCGGTCGCGTTGCGCTCGGACAGCCGGTAGGACTTCACGATCGCCTTGCGGTTGCTCGCGCGGTCCTGCACGCTGCGGATGAAGACCCGCTTGCCGTCGTTGCGGAACTCCGACATGGCATCCGCAATGCAGTTCGTGATCGCGCCCGGCAGCGGCGCGTTGTCCGGGCCTACCTCGACATCCCAGTCGCGTCGCGCGATCCGGTTCTGGAACAGCACCTGGCCGTCCAGGTCGGTGACCACCACCGCTTGCCCCATCCGGTCCAGTGCGTTCTCGAGCGCGGTCGCGCGATGCCCCGTCGCCTCGTAGCGCATCGCTCGCTCCGTGGCGAGACCCAGCTGCTCGCTCACGGCCCGCGCCGAGCTGAGATCGCGGTCGCTGAACGACGGCATCTGCGGAGGTCGGGCGAAGTTGATCGTGCCGTAGAAGACACCCGACACGATCAGTGGCGCCTCCATCGAGTGGGCTAGTCCCTCGGTGCCGAGTGCATGGCGCGCTCCGCAGAGCTCCCACGCATCGGTAGAGACCACCCGGGAGGAGTCGATGGGGCGACGGTGCTCGACGATGAAGTCCAGCACCGGGTCGTCCTGCCGGCCGTACTCCTCGTACTCCTCCACCAGGTCACCGGCGACGGTGGCCCGTACATCGACCATGGTGCCCGCGGTGGCGTCGAGCGCGTAGAGACCGAGCGCGGCGGCGGGGATCACCCGGCCGACAGCGCCGAGGTAGGCTGCGGCCACCTCGTCCATGGTGAGTGCTGACTGCAGCGCGCCCGAGAAGCGCTGGTGTTCGCGATCCACAATTATCTCTGACATCGGGCCGACCCTCACATCCTGATCCGTGCGGGCCAACTGTCGTCGAGTCCAGCGCACACGGACCACTGTGACGCTTCGTGATGCAGCTCACCTTACGCAGGTCAAGACAGTCCGCGCTATGCCCCAAACGGGGTACGTCGAAGCATGTCGAACATACCTAGACTGGCCGAGGTCTACTGGTTCGTCGGACATCTGGTCGGGGGTGTGGGAGACGTGGATCGGATCGTTCTGGTGGGTGCGTCGTTAGCCTCGGTGCACGCGATTGACACGCTCCGCAGCAACGACTATGCCGGCGAGATCGTCCTCGTCGGCGCTGAGTCGCAGGTTCCCTACGACCGGCCGCCGCTGTCGAAAGAGGCACTGCGCACAGGTCACCACGTGTCTCCGCTCCGCGGTCCGGAGTGGTACGCCGACCGCGGCGTCCGCCTCGAACTCGGCCGGGCCGCCCGGGGTCTTCGCCCTGCAACTCGCACGGTGGTCCTCGAGGACGGGCACGAGCTCTCATACGACGGATTGGTGATCGCCACCGGTTCGAGGGTCCGCCGCCTCCGGCACGGCGACGAGCACATCTGCTACCTGAGGACGGCCGATGACGCAGCGGCGTTGAGGGAACGCCTCCGAGCAGCGACCCGTGTCGCGGTGATCGGCGGCGGCTTCCTCGGGCTCGAGGTGGCTGCCACGGCGACAGAGCTCGGGGTACACACGACGGTGATCGAGGTCGCGCCGGTGCCCATGGCTCGGGTCCTCGGCGACGAGGTGGGCGAGTGGTTCCGGCGTCTGCATGAGCGCCATGGGGTGGCGATGCTCTGTGGGAGACTGGCCACAGGCGTCGACCGCGTGGGTGAGGAGTACGTGGTCTCGGTGCCCGGCCGCGAGCCGATCAGAGCCGATCTCGTGGTCGGTGCACTCGGTGCGGTGCCGGTCGTCGATTGGCTCGCGGGTAGCGGGGTGGCCGTCTCCGACGGCGTCGTATGCGACTTCACCCTGCGAACCACCGTCCCCGACGTCGTCGCTGCCGGCGACGTGGCCCGGTGGTACAACCCCCTTTTCGACGAGGACATGCGGGTCGAGCAGTGGACCAACGCGGCGGAGCAGGGACGCCACGCCGCGCTGACACTGCTGGGAGCAGAGGACGCCTACGCCCCCGTCCCCTACTTCTGGTCCGACCAGTTCGACGCGAAGATGCGGTTCGTCGGCCGGGCCACCGCCGCCGACGAGATTGATATCGAGAACAGCACCGATCGCAGACTCGTCGCGACCTTCGCCCGCCACGGGCACCAGATCGGCGCGCTATGCGTGAATGCGCCGACCGAGCTTCCTCGGCACCGGGCCGCTATCGCAGCGCGGTCGAACTTGTCGTCACGACCGGCCTGAATGCAGCGGTGTTCGCAGGCTGGGTGCTGACGGCCGTTTCGGTCGTGTGCGTCGCCGGCGGGTTCATCACGATCTACTCGGTCTGATCAGCGCCCCGGAGACATCCGCGGTGCGCATACGGGTCAGGCCAGTCCGCCCTGGCGGGCCTTGACGATCGCCTCGGCCCGGTTGGCCACGTCAAGCTTGGTGAAGATGCTGCTGACCCGGTTGCGCACGGTCTTCTCCGACAGGTGCAGCCGCTGGGCGATGGCCTGGTTGCCCAGCCCTCCCGCGACCAGTCTCAGCACCTCACGCTCCCCGTCGGACAACTGGGGGAACGGCTTGGCCACCACGCCCGAGCCGGCGTTGAAGAACGCCTTCAGCCGTCGCGCAACGTGGGCGCCATAGACGGCCTCTCCTGCCGCCACCGCCGCGAGGGCGCGGCCGATCTCGGTGCTTCCGGCTCCTTTGAGCAGGTAGCCGAGGGCGCCGGCCTGGATCGCGGCGAACACCGCCTCGTCGTCGGCGACCATCGTCAGCATCAGCACCCGGGCGTCGGCCCACGCATCGAGGATCCGCCGGGTAGCGGTGACCCCGTCCATGCCGGGCATCTGGATGTCCATGAGGACGACGTCCGGGCGGTGCCGCAGTGCCGCCTCCACACCCACCTCGCCGTCCGGAGCCTGCGCGACGACGGTCACGTCCAATTCCTCCAGCAGCACGGCCAGCCCCATGCGGAACACCGGATGATCATCGACGAGCACGGCTGTCGTCATGCGTGGTCCCCTGGGCGAAGAGGGAGCAGGGCGGCGACCGTCGTGCCCCTGCCGGGAGCGCTTTCGAGCCGCACGGTTCCGCCGAGCTCGGCAGCGCGTTCGCGCATGCTGGCCATCCCGACGCCTGCTCGGTTCGCGGCTGGGTCGAAGCCGGTCCCGTCGTCGGACACCGTGACCGCGAGATTGTCGCCAGCCTCCCGAAGAGTGACGGTGATCTGCCGGGGAGCATCGTGTCGCAGCGCGTTGCCGACCGCTTCCTGAACGATCCGGTAGGCCGCGACCTCGACCGCGGCAGGCAATTCCAGGGAAGAGTCGAGCTCGGCGTCCACGGTGATCGACGGTATATCACCGGCCTCGGCAGCGGCGGTGGCGGCCAGGCCCGAGGAGGTCAGTGCGCCGACCAGCCCGAACTCGTCGAGTGCCGGCGGGCGGAGCCCGCGTACCAGGCGTCTTACGTCCGCGATCGCCTCGGCCGTCTGGTCGACCGCCACGCCGAGCAGACGTGCGGTCCTGCCGGTGTCGCCGCGGCCGAGCACGCGGCCGGCGGTGTCAACGGTCATCGCGATCGCGGCCAGTTGCGGTCCGAGCCCGTCGTGGAGGTCTCGGCGCAGCCGCCGGCGTTCCTCCTCACGGGTGGTCACCAGCCGGTCGCGGTTGCGCTCGAGGTGGTGGGTCAGCCGAACCGCCTGTGCGGTGCTGGCCAGCGGACCCGTCAGGGCGGCGAGCACGACCCGGTCCTGCGGGTCCAGGATCGCCGAGCCGTTACGCGGCATCGCGTGCAGGACTCCGACGCTCTCGCCGTGCAGGTCGAGGGTGAAGGAGATCGCCAGGCGGGGATCGACGTGCCCGGTGGAGGTCTCGACGTCCGCCCCGTCCGGCAGGTGAACGCTCATCGTCACGCCACGCAGCCGGAGCCCGCGGGCGACGGCGGTGGCGGCGTCACGCAGGGCCAGCCGGGGTGAGTCCGCGCCGCGGATCGCGTCGTCCACCCGGAGGAACAGGGTGTGCGGGTCGGCCCGATCGCCGTACAGCAACCGGTCGACGGCGCGCTGGACCCGGACCCGGGCCGGATGGAAGAGCAGCGCGATCGTGAACGCCGCCGTGAACGACGTGACCCGGCTCGTCTCCCCCAGAAGGCTCCCGGCCCACCCCACGACCGCGGCGTAGACCAAGGCCGCCCCGGCCAGCAGCGCCCCGGCCACCAAAGTGCGGTTGACCAGCACGTCGATGTCATAGAGCCGATAGCGGAGCGCGGCGACGACGATGCAGGCGGGGATCAGCAGGGCGGCGAACGCACGTACCCACCACGGCGCCACCGCGGTCGCGATGACGGTGGCGGCGACGCCGTACCCGATCCACGCGACCTGCCGTCGCTCCACCCCGTCAGCGCGCCGGAATCGCACCACGAGGGACGCGAGGCCGATCAGCATCAGCCCGACGCAGCCGCCCAGCAGCGACAACCCCACAGGCAGCACGACAGGTTCGATCGCGTCGATGCCCAGCGGGTTCTCCGGGACCGTCGTGAATCCCAGCTTCCGGGGTGTCACCGCGGCCACCACCGTCGCGACGGTGACGAGCCCGACGGCGACCCTCGGCAGCCGCGACCACCACCCGCCCAGCGGCCGGCCTTCGGGCAGCAGCAGCGGCAGCAGCACCGCGACCAGGCCGAGCGGCGGGATCCAGCACCAGGTCGTCAACCACGCCGCGGCGCCGGCCAGCGGCCGCGCTCCGAGACCGGTCGCCTCGCCCCACGCGGTGAAGGACAGTCCGAGGACGTAACATCCGGCGAACGCGCTGGTGGTGACGAGCAACATGCCGATCCGCCGAGACCGCTCGTGCCCGGCCAGCCAGGCACCGGCGGCGGCGTACGCGGGCGCCAGGACCGCTTCCGGCGTGCTCAGCAGCCGTTCCAGATAGCCGGTGCCGGTCAGCAGCGGCAGTGCGACCGCGGCGACGGCCGCGGCCACGGCCAGCGCCGAGGCCGACCGGGCCACCGCTACCGCCGCACGACCGGCCTGGGATTCGTCCTGCATAGGGTGGAAAGTATAGGAGTGCAGCTTGCTGTCCGGTTCAGTCACTGACGGCCGGGGTGCGTGCGGGCGTCAGCAGGATCGACCGCGCGGCGCCGATGCAGGCCAAGATCCACAACCAGTGCGCGTCGACGGGACCAGCGTTGCGCAGGCCGAAGTCCACGACCAGGAACACCAGCATGGTGAGCGAGATCCAGCGAGGCAGGGCCTTGGTGCGCAGCAGACCCGCGATCAGCACCAGCAGGCCGAGTCCGGTGCCCAGCAGGAACGGCGCCACGAACATCAGGCCCAGGAGCGGATCCGCCTCGACGCGGTCGAGCAGGGCGCCTGTCTGTACCAGGTCCGCTGCCTGACTCAGCGGCACCTGAATCAAGGACTCGACGTGCATGCCGAAGAAGCCGAACATGCCAATGAGCAGCAAGGTGACTGCCACCCGGCCGGTACGCGGCGCGCGCTGCCCCAGCAGGTGGGCCAGGGCGAGGAAGCCGATGCACATGAACGGGATCGCGAGGGTGCCGAGCGCGACGAGCACCGGGTAGGTGACGCCCGTGTCGGCGATCACCTGCAGCTTCTCCGCTCCCGTCGCGGGCTTGCCGGGCAGCAGCAGCCGCATCCCGATGGACTCGGCGCCGTTGAGCAGCGCGCCGACGAGCAGGCCCACGACCGCGAGCCGCTGGGAAACGGGGACGGTGCGGGCGGTGTGCTCGTCGTGGACAGGCAGGGTGGACATGGTTTGAGACATCGGATTCTCTTCTCTCTCGCCGGAACTCGTCGCCCGGTCACGGAAACGAGAATCCCCCGCCGACTGTCCCTGCGATGAGGGTCCGCTGTCCCGTATCCGGAGGGACAGCGGACCCTTGTGAAATAACCGGATGCGGCATCCGGATGCGCCCACCCCTGGACTGCACCCCTGCCCGCGTGTTGGTCAACGTCGATCAACCGTCGGTGGCCCGGCGTGATGGCACGCGGCGCTTGTACGTCCGTTCGTACATGGTTCTGAACTTCTCCTGTACGCCGACACCCAGGGTTTCGGGCGCTTCCCAGGCTGTCAGATGCCGATCCGGTTTTCCTCCTGCGCGCATTGGTTGATCAGCTCGGCAAGGGCTTGCCGGTCCTGCTCGGGGTGGTCTTGCAGGAGGGCGATCACCGGCGCGAGCACCTGCATCGCGGCCCTGGGCGCGATGGCGTCCCCTGACGTGACCTACTTGGCTGACAACCCCCAGATAACCCGTCAGGCAAGTTCACACAAGGCCAGTTGCCTTACTTGCCTGCCGGTTCAGACGGACCCCAGATAACTACAGCCAGCGCAGTTCCTCCAGGACCGGAGCGAGCGCGGTGCTGTCGTCGCGGCGTTGCTTGTCGGGGTGGTGGCCTTGGCCGCAGGGGCGTAGCCGGACCTCGATGCGGGTGATGGCGTTGGGCAGCCATCGGTCGAGGAATTCGGCGGCGTCGCTGGCGGTGGCTTCTTCCCCCATGTAGGCGGTTTTCCAGCAGCAGTACAGCATCGACAGGTCCTCGATGACGTCCCAGTGGCGCATCCAGCAGGGCAGGATCGCGCGTTGGGCGGAGGGCCAGGCGAACAAGACCTGGGTCAGCCAGTCGCCGAGCTCGGCGAGCCGGTCGGCCTTGTCGGTGTGCGGCATGCGCGGCCAGCACCAGGGGCGGGGCGGCTCGGTTTGCGCGCCGCGCCGGCTCGGGGGTGGCGCGGCGGCCAGGTTCGCGACAACGGCGGCGAGCTGCTCGAGTTCGGCGGCGAGGTCGGCGATGATCTCGGCGTTCGCCTCCGCCGGCGGGGTGGGATCGTCGCCGGGCGGGGTGGCCGTCATGGCTCGGGTTCGGAGGGCGTGGTGTGCCAGGGCCGGGGCGGGCGTTGCCGGCGGCTGGCGGGCGGGGCGGGTGGCCGGCCGCCGCTGTGGCCGGTCGTCGGGCCGGTGTGCTGGAGGCCGGCGCGTCCGCTCTGGCGGGGCAGGGGGACGTGTCCGTCCTTGGCGCGCCAGCGTTTGTAGTCGGCGCGCTGCCAGATGCGTTCGATGCGGACGATGGTGGGCAGGGCGTTGCGGCGCACGACCAGCGCCCGTCAGGTGCGCAGCATGCGGGCCTCCTCGGGGGGCAGTACCGGCACCATCTCCCAGCGGCGGGTGCGCATGCGTTTGCCGGAGCCGTCGACGGAGGTCTCCCAGTACGGCAGGGCGATCTGGCCGCAGAGTTTCGACATGGTCTCGACGTCGTCGGGGTCGGAGGTGGCGCCGAACAGCATTTTGGCCTTGGTGTTGTTCCAGATGGTCTTCGCGCCGTGGGGTCCCCAGCGCTCTTCGAACTGGGACCAGGACTGGCCGCCGACCACGAAGCAGAATCCGGATCCTGCGGCGGTGGCCAGCCATTTGGGCAGGTGCGGGATCGGGCAGATCTCGGGGGCCTCGTCCAGGAGGAAGGTGACGGGCGGGTCCATGCGGCGGTTGGAGCGGCGGGAGGCGAGCTGGCGGGCGGTGTGGTGGATCTCGGCCACGAGGGCGGTGAACAGGATGGGTGTGCCGGGGTTGTGGCCATCTCCGGAGATCAGGTAGAGGGTTTCGCGGCGGCGCAGCAGCTCTTCCAGGTCGAGGCCCTCGCCGGGTGGCGGGCACAGCGTCCAGGCGGTGGCCGGGTCGTCCATGCATTGCAGGACTTGGCGCAGGGTGAGGTAGATGCTGTCGCGGGTGCGGACGTGCAGGGCGTAGTAGCGGCGCACCTGGGCGGCGGCGCGGTCGGTGTTGAGGCCGGGCCGGCTCAGGATCGTTAGCGGGGTGGGGTCCTCATCCAGCGCCCAGGCGTCCACCTCGGCCATGCTCAGTCCTTCGAGCGCGGCGGCGTGCATCAGGGCGGCCAGCACCATGGCTGCTTTGTTGGTCCAAAATCCTTGGTCGGACAGGCCGCCGGTGTCGGTGGCGGCCACCTTGGTCGCGGCTCGGCGGATCGCGGTGACCGGGTCTTGGCAGCCCTCGATGGGCGACCAGCGCACGTTGCCCTGCAGTTCGCCGACCTGTTCCGGGTTGAACAGGTGCACGCGGCCGTGCCGCAGCCCGGCTGTTTGTTCCACGATGTCGTCGCGGACGCTGGTGACGATCACGGCTCCGGGCGTCGATGACGCGGCCCGCCAGGTGCGCGGTCTTGCCCTCCTTTTGCGGAGCCAAGCACAGAACGTTGTCCTCGAGGGTGGCGTAGACGCGCCATCGCAGGATCCAGCCTTGGGCCCAGCCGAGGAAGATGGCGATCTCCCGGGGGTGCACCACGCGCCGGATCCACCAGGTGCGCAGGGAGGGGCGGGCCTAGCGGGCGGCCTTACGGGCGGCGGGCAGTCCGTAGTGCCGATACAGCTCCAGCCGGCGGGCGTAGCCCCGGCCCGGGTACATGCGCCACAGCAGCCGCCAGCGCAGCGCCAGCCCGTGACGGCGGCGGGGGTCGCGCAGCCGGTCCACGGCCAGCAAGCCGGTCAGGGTGATGGCGAGCGCGGCCGCGGCGGCCGCCAGCAGCCCGCCCGTCACCGGCCGCCTCGGCGGCCGGTCGTGCGTTCGTGGGGCACGGGTCAGCCTTTCGGGGGGTCGTCGTGGCAGTCGCCCCAGGTATGACAGGTGGGCCAGGAGCGGGCACGGCCGGTCGGCCGCGAGCCGCGGCCGGGTGGCTCCTCCGGCCCACCCGCGTGCCGGGTGCGCTCCGGTTTCGGCGGGAGGGTCACCTTCTTGGTGACGGTCACGGTCGACCGCGGCTGGGGCGCCGACGTGACGAACGGCCGGGCCGGCCGGGCCGTGACGCGGCGCGATGGGCTCGGCGAGGAAGCGCGGGAGGGGGTGCGGGCCGGTGTCGCGCTGGGGCTGGGCGTGCGGCGGGGCGTCGGCGTCCAGCGGGGAGTCTGCCAGGGGATGGGCTGCCGGGTAGGCGGGTCTTGGACGTGGCCTGGGTCCGGTGTCTGCTCGGGCGTGGGAGAGGCCGGACCTGGGGGGAGAGCCTGCTCGGTGGCGGAGGGAATCGCCAGCCAGACGCCGAGGCCGGCGGCGACAATGAGCACGGCGATCGGAGCGATCGTCCGCCAGGTGGCGCGGGCGGGTTCCGGGCCGTACCAGTCGTCATCGTCGGGAGGCTGGATGCCCGGCAGCGGATTGTGCAGCCGGCGCCCTACCACCGGCGACACCGGCGACACGGGTGATGCGGGCCTTTCAGGGGGCGGCGGCCGCCCCTTCTCCCCCGCTGACGCGGGTTCGGCAAGGTCTTCCTCGACGGGGTAGCCGCCGTCGACGTCGGCGAAGCCGCGCGGCCCGTCGTAGTCGTCATACGGGCTGTCGCCGGGCAGGTGGGGCGGGTCGTCGGGCATCCGGCCGGTCTCCTCTCAGCAGCGACGCACGGGCTCTGACCAGAGGTTTAAGCCCTGGGGCGGTCAGGTGAGGATGAAGAGCTCGCGCACGCCCTTGGCGAGCGCGGCGATGTCTTTTTCGATCCCGACGTCCGGCGAGGCGGGGTCGAAGACCGCGGCCAGCCGGCCATGCAGGTTTTGGCTGGTCAGCATGGTCCACGTTTGGTTGGCGGCCAGGCCGGCGTCCAGGAGGCGGTAGGTCTGGGCGCCGTCAACGGCGTGGTGGCCCCACAGGGTCACGGTGGACACGCCGAGCCCGATCGCGGTGCCGACGCGGGCGTCGATGTGCGCGGTGGCGGTTTTGGCGTCCCAGCGGGAGGTGTCGCCCTCGTGGGCCAGGCCGTACTCGCGTGAGCTGATCTGCGCCGGGGTGTCCCAGCCGAGCGCCCTGATGCTCAGCCACTGCGCCTGGGTGGCCAGGGCGGGCGTGATCGCGGTGGCTTTGCCGGTCTTCGGGTCGCGCACCTGGTGCTGGGCCAGGGCACGGCCGAACAGCCCGTTGGCGATCTCGACGCGGTCCACCGCCGCGGCTTTGAGGTAGCGGTCGACGTGCTGTTTGGTGGCCAGTGTTGCGCGTCATTCGCGGTGAACGGGATGGCGTCATTGCTGGTGAACGGGTGGTGGATGAAGAGAACCCCGTCCCGGGGTGCTGGACGGGGTTCGGTGTTGGTGGTGTCGCTGGGATGTTCACTCTGTCGCGACGATTTCGGTGACGGCGGCTCGGGCGGCGGACTCGTCGACGAGGGTTTTGCCGGCGGTGTAGGTGGCGACCAGGGCCGCGCGGGCGAGGTTGTTGATCTGGCGGGGTTTGCCGCGGCCTGAGTCGTGGATGAGCGCGGTCGCGTCGTCGGAGAACAGCGGGTTGTCGCGTCCGGCGATCTTCAGGTGGTGGCGGATGTAGCCGGTGGTTTCGTCGCTGGTCATGCCGGTCATCTGGAAGCGGACGGTGATGCGCTGGTCGATCAACGGATCAGCGTCAGATGGCACATGACAGGACTGACCGAGTCCGAGACCGCCGAATACATCGGCCACCACCTCACCCAGTCAGGCCGCGACGACCCGCTGTTCACCGAGGACGCGGTCGCACTCGTCCACGAATCCAGCCGGGGCAAGCCACGCTCAATCAACAACATCGCCAAGGCCGCGCTGGTCGCCAGCTACTCCCATGGCAAGAAACTCGTCGACGAGACCGCCGCCCGCGCCGCAGTCAGCGAGGTGATCGCGACAGACTGAGCACCACGGCGACACCATGAGCACCCGACCCCGCCAGGACACCACCCCGGCGGGGTCTTTCATGTCGTCCATCTCCCCATCCGGAGTGCCGCCTACATGCTCATTTTCAGCGTCGCCCTACAACAGGTCGCGTTCGGCGAAGAGCTTGTCACTTCAAGTGTGTAAAGATCCTTTCCGGGTGATGGAGAACCCTCTTTATCTGATCCGTCCTGGGTAGGCGATATCGAGTTCGATGA
>NZ_JBITMP010000093.1:0-23796 GCF_044466425.1 Nonomuraea sp. NPDC049400 | reverse complement strand
CTCTCTCACCTGGGGCGCCACCAGCTGAGCACCTGCGCGCGGACCATTCCACCGTGGCGACGAGCAGGTTCTCGCCGACCTTGCCCGTCGCGTTCCTGGGCGACTCCCTCTCGATCACCTGGCAGACAGCGACACCGAGGGCGCTGAGGAGCGTGTTGATCTTCTGGCCTGTGAGGAGGCCTTCTATTCGGGGGCGTAGAAGGCGGTGGTCTTGGCGACGGTGGCGGCGACCAGGTCGGGCGAGCCGCCCGCGGCCTTGTGGGCCTCACCCCAGGCCCGGCTGCTCTCGGTGATGTAGCGCCGCCCCTCGCTGGTCTCGTGGAAGGTGTTCTCGTCGATCCCGTCCCGGCCGCCGGTGGACAGGTAAAGGCCCAGCCCCAGCAGCGCCAGGTCCCAGCCCACGCCGGTCGCGCCGGGCCCGTACTGGTCCCAGAACTCAGGCGGCACCTCGGCGCTGTGACGCAGCTCGAACAGCGTGCCGCCGTCCTGGGCGGACAGGCGCACCTCGACCTCCGAGAAGCCGGGGTTCTCGCCGAACAGCCAGCTGACCTTCAGCAGGCTGGGCGGCTCGCAGCGCAGGATCTCACCGCCCGCGTTGCCCTCGAGCTGGTACGTGCCCCCGACCCGCAGGTCGCCGCTCACGGGCAGGAACCAGCGGCGCAGCCGCTCGGCGTCGGTGCAGGCGTCCCACACGTCCTCGACCTCCGCGTCGTAGTGCCGTCGCAGCACCAGGGTCTTGACGTCGCCGTCCTTCAACTCGCGCTGAGCCTTCAGCAGCTCGTCCACGATGTCCATCAGGTGTCCTTTCCGTTTGTGCGGCGCTCGCGCTTGCCGCGGGCCAGCTCCGTCGCCAGCGCGTCCAGCCGCTGGCTCCAGAAGCCGCGAAATCGCTCCAACCAGAGATCGACCTCCTGCAGCGGCCCCGGCTCGACGGCATAAAGCCGCCGGGTGCCCTGGGCCCGCACACTGGCGAAGCCGTTGTCGCGCAGCACCCGCAGGTGCTGGGAGACGGCGGGCTGGGAGATGCCGAACTCGCGCTGGATGACGGCGGTGAGCTCGCCCGAGCTCTGCTCGCCGCCGGCCAGCAGCTCCAGGATCCGCCGCCGGACCGGATCGCCGAGGACGTCGAATGCGTGCACGGCCCGACTATTTCACGGCCTACTTATATAAGTCAAACCTGGGATAGCTGTCAGTCGTCCAGGCCGCGGGCGCTGAGCGCCTCTCCGAGGGCGTCGGCGTGCCGGAGCGAGCTGACCACCAGCGGCACGGCGAAGGCGCGCAGGCTGCGCTCGACCCCCCTGGCCCGCTGGGCCTCGCGGACCCGGGTGGCCAGCGCGGCCACGACCGGTACGCTGCGCACGGTCAGCGACAGCAGCAGCGACACCCGGAACGGGTCCAGGCCGACGAACCTGGCCGGGGCCAGGCAGCGTTCCAGCGTGTTCAGCATGTCCGACATGCGGGTGGTGAGCGTGACCAGCCCGGCCAGCGCCACGGCCAGCACCACGCGCAGGGTCGTCGACACCGCCCCCTGCAGGTCCACGAACACCCACTGCATCCCGAACAACGCCACCGCGAACCACCGCACCGGCTTGACCTGCGCCCAGGACGCCGCCACCCCGACCCCGGACAGCACATACAGCCCCGCCACGGCGACCGCCGCCCCGGCCAGCGCCAGCGGCGAGCGCAGCAGCACCAGCGCCGTGCACGCCAGCGCCAGCCCGGCCAGCTTGACCCCGGCCGGCAACCGGTGCAGCGGGGAGGCGCCGGGAACGTAGGCGCCGGTCAGGCCGTTCACGCCATGATCTTCCGGTAGTGGGCGATGGCCTCGTCCGGGGCGCCGTCGGCGACGATCCTGCCCTGGTCGAGCACCAGTACGCGGTCGAAGCCCCCCAGCAGCGGCAGGTCATGGGTGACCACCACCACCTGCTGCGGCATCTCCCGCAGCAGCTCGGCGACCTGGCGGGAGTGGCGCAGGTCGAGCAGCGTGGTCGGCTCATCCATGACCAGGATGTCCGGCTCCAGCACCATGACCGAGCACAGGGCGAGCAGCTGCTTCTGGCCGCCCGACAGGTGGTGGGCGGGGTGGTCGGCGTGCTCGCCCAGGCCGTACCTGGCCAGCACGTCGTGCACACGCGCCTCGACCTCCTGGCGCGCCAGGCCCTTGCGGCGCAGCGAGAAGGCCACGTCCTCGGCCACCGTCGGCATCACGATCTGCGCGTCCGGGTCGGTGAACAGGAACCCGACGCCCCGCCGGATCTTGGCGGCGCTGCGGCGGGTGTCGAGGCCGAGCACGGTGACGCTGCCCGAGGTGGGCTGGGCCAGGCCGTTGACCAGCCGGGCGAGCGTGCTCTTGCCCGAGCCGTTGGCGCCGACCACGCCGATGCGGTGCTCGGGCAGGGTGGCGGTGATGCCGCGCAGCACGTCCCGCTCGCCGAGCCGCACGTGCACGTCGGCGAACTCGATCACGCCGTACCGCCCGGAACGCGAACCTTAATCACGCCGCCCCTCCGTCCCGGCCAGGGCCGACCACCTCGAACAGGGCGGCCACGCCGAGCCCGCCGCCGACCGCGGCCGCGGCCAGGCCCAGCGTCCCCGGCGCGGCGCCCGCGCGGACCAGGCGGCTGAACAGCCTGGTCACCACGACCGCGCCGCTCGCGCCCCACGGATGGCCCAGGGCCAGCGCGCCGCCGTCGGCGCACACCCGTTCCTCGCCCATCGGGTTAAGCCCGAGCGCGTCGGTGACCGCCAGCACCTGTGCCGCGAACGCCTCCACGATCTCCACCGCCGCGACCCGTTCCAACTCCACCCCCGCACGCGCCAGCACCCGCCGCACGGCGGGCACCGGGCCCCAGCCGGGCAGCTCGGGATCGCACCCGACGACGGCCCCGGCCACCAGCCGCATCCCCGGCAGGCCCGCGCGCAGCCGCTCGGGCACGATGGCCACGGCCGCGGCACCGTCGCTGACCGGGGAGGAATTACCGGCCGTAACTGTACCGTCCGCCACGAACGCCGCGGGCAGCCGGGCCAGCGACGCCGCCCGCAGCGGCCTGGGCCGCTGATCGTCGTGGCGCCCGCCGATCGGGACGATCTCCTCCTTGAACCGGCCCGCCTCCCGGGCGGCCAGCGCCCTGGCGTGACTGCGGCAGGCGTAGGCGTCCTGGCGATCCCGGCCGATGCCGCGCGCCGCCGCCAGCGCCTCGGCGGCCGGACCCATGTCGGGGTCGGGCCGTCCGTCCGGGGTGAAGGGCGCCCTGGGGTACGGCTCCGTCGCGCCTCGATGGGTACGCAGGGGCGCGGTCGAGGCGCTCTCCACTCCCCCGGCGATCACCAGCTCCATCTCGCCCGCGCGTACCGCCTGGGCGGCGACCAGGATCGCGGCCACCCCGCTGCCGCACTGGCGGTCCACCGTGAGGCCGGGCACCTCCTCGCCCAGGCCCGCCGCCAGCGCCGACACCCTGGCCACGTTGCCGCCCGGCCCCATGCAGTTGCCCAGCACCACGTCATCGATCCGCCGCCCGGCCAGGTCGCGCGCGACGGCCGCGATCACGGGCGCGGCCAGCCGGTCGACGGTCAGCTCCTTGAACGCGTGCCCGGCCGTGCCGATGGGGGTGCGCCGCGCCGCCACGATGACGGGATCGTCGGGCCGGGGCCAGGCCGACACGGTCATGGGTTCGTGACGCATGTCAGGTCAGCCGCCGGATGTCGGGGTCGCCGCCCGCCAGCCGGGCCGCCACCAGGGCGCGGGCGGGCTTGCCCGCCTGCGTGCGCGGCAGGCTCGGCACCGCGTACCAGCGGCGCGGCCGTTGCGCCGCGTCCAGGCCGCCCCTGGCCATCGCCTCCAGCAAGGCGCGCGGCGGGAGCTCGGCGCGCTCGGCCTCGATGACCGCGGTGACGACGGAGCCCAGCGACGGGTGCGGCGAGCCGATCACCACGATGTCCCCCACGCCGGGCACCTTCCTGAGCACCTCTTCCACGTCCTCGGGCACGACGGTGGCGCCGCCGGTCTGGATCGCGCCGTCACCGCGGCCGCGCACCCGCAGCACCTCTCCTGCCCGGTACGGCTCCGCCACGTCGCCCACGGTCACCCAACCGTCACCGTCACGCCGGAGCGGCCCGGCGGCCTCGCCCAGGTAGCCGTCGGCCAGCCACGGCGAACGCACCCACACCTCACCGAGAGAGCCGGCAGGCGCGGGCCTGACCTCGATCTCCACGCTCGGAAAAGGGCGCAGCCCACCCCCGTCGGCGTCCACCGCCACGAAAGACAGCTCGCCGGCCCCGTAGTAGGACACGACCCGGACCCCCGCCCGCACGGCCGCCGCCCGCGTGTCCGGGTCGAGGGCCGCGCCGCCCACCACGGCGGTTCGCAGCGTCCCCGGGTGTGCCAGCACGTCGGGCAGCCGGTGCGGCACCAGGTGCACGACGGTGGCCCTGGCCAGCAGGCCGCCCAGTGCTCTTGAAGGCCAGCGGCCCGGTAGGAGGGCCGTCGCGCCGGTGGCCAGGGTGTGCACGGCGGCGAAGGCGTACAGGCTTGACACCAGCGGGCCCGGGATCAGCACGACGTCGTCCTGGCCGATCCCGGCCAGGGCGCTGAGGTGCGGGAACGACGCCGTCCATGACGCGCGGGCGCGCACGATGGCGCGCGGCCTGCCGGTGCTGCCCGAGGTGAAGCACGCCCACGCCCGATCCCCGGGTCCCGGCTCGTACGTCACCGCAGGGCCCGCCACGTTCGGCAGCGGCGCGTCCACCTGAACGCCGGGACCCGCCGCGTGCGGTGACGCCGGGACGACGCGCGACCACCGCTCCCGGTCCCACGTGGGGTCGCCCACCAGCGGCGTCGCGCCCGCCAGGTCCGCCGCGAGCGCGGCGGTGAGCACCTCGACCGGGTCCGCGAGGCCGATCGAGACCAGCCGGCCCGGCCCGATGCCGAGGCCGAGCAGGTGGCGGGCCGCGCCGTGGATCCGGTCGGCGAGCTGGGCGTAGGTGAGCTCCCCCGCGGGGCCGCACACCGCCAGGCGCGAAGGGCGCTCGGCGGCTTGCCGCAGAACGTGTTCCGCTACGGGCATCGGGCGGTCAACGCCCCCCGCCGGTACGCAGCCGCTCCTGGTGCACGGCGGGGACCGCGTCCGGGTAGGCACGCTGCGTGCCCCTGGTCACGATGGACGCCAGCACCGCCTTGATCAGGTCGCCGGGCAGGAAAGCGGTGCTGAGCAGCGCCGCACTCCCCACGGACACGCCGGTGACGGCCGCCTGGACGGGGATGCCGAACAGGTAGACCACGCCGACGCCGCCAACCAGGCACGCCACTGTCAGGCGGACGATGCCCGGATTGCGGCCCGCCCGCTCGACGAGCCAGCCCGTCACCGCCGCGCCCGGGATCCAGCCGATCAGGAACCCGGCCGACGGCCCGGCGAACACCGCCAGCCCGCCGCGCCCGCCCGCCAGCAGCGGCAGTCCTGCCGCGACCAGGATGAGCAGCACCACGACGGCCAGCGCGGCCCGCCACGTGCCGAGGATCGCGCCCGCCAGCATCACGCCGAGCGTCTGGAGCGTGATGGGCACCGTGTTGCCGAAGACGTTCAGCGATCCGGGCAGGCCGAGCACCGCGATCAGCGCTGCGAACACAGCCACCCGCGCCAGGTCGCCCGTGGGGAACCCGCGTCTTTTCTCTTCGTCCTTCATGAGGTCGATCCCACACCAGAACACCCTGGTTCAGGCATGGAGGTATCCCACAACTTTCCGTGCGTTCATCTGCGAACGACCGATACCGCTCCCACAAACCGCTCTTGTCATGCGGCCAGGCGGAGGGCCCTGGCCACGTCGGAGGTGGACGAGGAGGTCTCCGTCGAGGTGTAGCCGTCGCGCAGAGAGGCGTCCAGGTCCTTCAGCCCGTTGCCGCTCAGCGTGATCACGATCCGCAGCCCCGGCTCCAGCGCGCCCCGCGCGTGCTGCTCGAGCAGGCCCGCGACGCCCGCCGCCGAGGCGGGCTCGACGAAGACGCCGTCACGGCGGGCCACCATCCGGTACGCCGCGAAGATCTGCTCGTCGGTCACCGCCGCGATCAGCCCGCCCGATTCGTCGCGGGCGGCGACGGCGCCGTCCCAGGTGGCCGGGTTGCCGACGCGGATCGCGCTGGCCTCCGTACGCGGATCGGCCACGGGCGCGCCGTGGACGAGCGGGGCCGCCCCGGCCGCCTGGAAGCCCCACATGCGCGGCAGCCGGCCGGCCAGGCCGGCGCCGTGGTAGTTGCGGTAGCCGCCCCAGGTGGCGGTGATGTTGCCGCCGTTGCCCACCGGCAGGCAATGCACGTCGGGCGCGTCGCCGAGGGCGTCCACGATCTCGTAGGCGACCGTGCGCTGCCCGGCCAGGCGCAGCTCGTTGCCGACGGAGTTGACCAGCGCGATCGGGTGGTGCGCGGCCAGTTCGCGGGCCACGCGCAGGCAGTCGTCGAAATTGCCGTCGATCTCGACGATCTCGGCGCCGTACCGTACGGCCTGGCTCAGCTTGCCGAGCGCGATCCGCCCCTTGGGGACCAGCACGGCGGCCGTGACCCCGGCACGGGCGGCGTAGGCGGCGGCCGAGGCGCTGGTGTTGCCGGTGGAGGCGCAGATGACGGCCTGCGCGCCCGCCTCGGCCGCCCTGCTGATCGCCACCGTCATGCCGCGGTCCTTGAACGAACCCGTCGGGTTGGCACCCTCCACCTTCAGCCAGACCTCACAGCCGGTGAGCTCCGACAGGTGCGCCGAGCGCAGGAGCGGGGTGTTGCCCTCGTTGAGCGAGACGGACGGGGTGTCGGCGGTGACCGGCAGCCAGCGCCGGTAGTCGCTGTCGATCAGACCATGCCAGGTTCTCATGCCGGAACCGTAACACTTGTTTCATATGGTCTGGCAAGCCGGAGATGATGTAACATTTGTCATTGTGGAGAACGACCCGGTGGCCGACCGCCTCAGCGCCGTCTATCCCGAGCTGCCGCCCGGAGAGCGGGCGATCGTGCGGGTGCTGCTCGACGACTATCCGTTCGCGGCGCTGGGCTCGCTGCGGGCGCTGGCCGAGCGCGCCGGGGTGAGCCCGCCCACGGCGTCGCGGCTGTTCGACCGCCTGGGATACGCCGGGTTCGCCGACTTCCAGGCGGCCGTGCGTGACGGGGCGCGGGACCGGTCGCGGCTGCTGGAGTTCGTGACGCGCTCGCCGGACACGGTCGAGAGCCCCGCGCCCGGCAGGAAGGTGCCCGAATTGCGGCGCGCCGCCGAGGACCTGCGTACGGGCCTGGACAGCACACTCGCCGCCGTCACCGATCCGCTGCTCGAAGCCTCGGCGGCCCTGCTCGCCGAGGCCGGGGCCGTGTGGGCGCTGGGCGGGCCGCTGAGCGAGCTGGCCGCCGAATACCTGGTCCGCCAGCTCGCCAGCCTGCGCCCCGGCGCGCGCAGGGTGCCCGAGTCCGCGCAGGCCCGGGCCCGTACCGTGCTGGACCTGAGCGGCTCCGACGTGGTGGTCGCCTACGACTTCCGGCGATACTCCCCGGACACCGCCCGCTTCGTGCAAGCCGCCCGCGCCCGGGGCGCGCGGCTGCTGCTCGTCACCGACGCGTGGGAGTCGCCGCTGTCGGCCGAGGCGGAGGTGCTGATCAGGCTGCCGCGCGAGGCCGCCGGGCCGATCGCGCCGCTCGCGCACGAGATCGCCGTCACCGAGCTGCTGCTCGTGGCCACAGCCGCCCGCCTGGCGCCCGCCCGGCGCCTGGCGGAGCTCGAGGCGCTCACGCAGACGTTGTGAAAGGGCTCAGCCTGCCTTGGCGAGCCGCTTGTAGAAGAAGCTGCAGTCCTGGAGCGTGCCGTCCGGGGATCCGGCGTAGTCGGGGACGATGCCGAAGCGGGTCCAGCCGCCGGTGAGGTAGACCCGCTCGGCGGTGCTGCCCGTCTCGGTGTCCAGGAGCAGCAGGTCGGCGCCGGCGTCGAGGGCGGCCTGCTCCGCCGTGGCCAGCAGGGCCCGTGACAGGCCCCGGCCCCGTGCGTCGCGGTGGACCATGAGCTTGACGATCTCGGCGCGGTGGCGGGCGTTCGGCTTGCGTGCCAGGGCCAGGCTGATGGTGCCGGTGATGACGCCCTCGTCGCGGCTCGTCCAGACCAGGAGGCTGCCCCCGGCCACCGCCGGGGCCTGCGCCCGCCACCAGGCGGCGGCCTGTTCATGGTCGAACGGCGCCAGGAAGCCTACGGACGCGCCGCTGTCCACGGCGTCGACCAGGAGCTCGGCCAGGGCCTTGACGGTGGCGTCGAACTCCTCCGCGGCCAGGCGTTCGATGGTGTGCATGCGATTCCTCATCTGAAGTCGGTCATGGGAGCACGAGCAGGAGGGCGTAGCGGGCCGGGGACGGGCCGGGGCAGCGGAAGCGGGAGGCGCCCCACAGCCGGAAGCGCAGGCAGTCGCCGGCCTCGACGGTGTGGGTGTGGCCGTTCGCGGTGATCTCCACCGCCCCCTCCAGCATCCAGATGTGCTGCTCCAGCCCGGGCACCGGAGGCGTTTCGTATGAGATGTCCGCTCCCGGGCGCAGTGTCGCCTCCACGACCTCGCCGCGCAGCCCGGGATGCGGTGGCGACACCGAGCGCCGGACGAACCCCGACTCCTCATCCCGGAAGACCGTCTGCGTGTCGGCCCGTACGAGCTGCGGCGGCTCGGACTCCACCTCGGCCAGCAGCCGCGACATCGTCCGCTCGTACACGCTGCACAGCTTGCCGAGCAGGGCGGCGGTCGGGCTGATCTCGCCCCGCTCCAGCCGCGACAGCGTCGAGCGGCTGATCCCCGACCGGCTCGCCAGCTCCTCCAGCGACCAGCCCCGCTCGAGGCGCAGCTCAGCGAGCCGGCCGGCGAGCCGGGCCTCGACCTCCTCCACATGTCTCACATTCGGGAATATATCCCATATGCGAGATCACCGTCGACGCCGCACCTTGATGTCGCGCATGTCCGTCACCGCGAGCTGCAGGATCTCGTGCGGATGCCCGTGCGCCTCCAGTGCGGCCATCGCCCCCAGCGCCGCCTCGTCCTCGCCGTCGTCCCGCCCGGCGGGCACCTGGCAGCGGAAGGTGAACGCCGTGACGCTCTGGTCATGGGTGAACGTCCCCGCCTCGGTGTAGGCGGCACCGCTCGCGGCCAGCACGGCGGCCCGGCCGGCCTCGTCGAGCTTCTTGAACTTCCCCCTGATCGTCACCCTGAACACCGCTCACTCCTCTCGTACGGCGTAGGCCAGCACCTGCTCGCCCAGCACGCCTTCGGCAACATCCAGCAACTCCAGCACCGCCCCGGCGATCGCCTCCGGCTGCTCCCCCGCCGCCGTGCGGCGGCCGATCTCGGCGTAGACCAGCGCGTGCAGGCATCCGATGTGCCAGGCCATCACCCGCGGCAAGGGATCGCCCGCGCTCGCCCCGGTCTCCGCGGCCAGCTCGGCGGCCAGCGCCTCGGTCATCCGGTGGCCGAGGTCCTGCAGCCGGGCGGCCAGCGTGGGGGCGGCCCGCATCATCTCCAGCACCGGCCCGAAGCCCGGCGTCAGCCCGACCGTGCGCTCACGCCCGCGCACCTCCTCGCGCAGCCGCGCCAGGACCGCGGCGGCCGGCGACTGGCCCGGCGGCCGCTGCCGCACGATGCCGGCCAGCCGATCCGGCGAGGCCTCCTCCGGTGGCAGGACGAGATCCTCCTTGGCCGCGAAGTAGTTGTAGACGGTGTTCACCGACACCTCGGCGGCCTCGGCGACCTCCGCGATCGTGACGTTCTCGAAGCCGCGCGCCACGAACAGCCCGACGGCCACGTCCGAGATGCGCTGCCTGGTCTGCCGCTTCTTCCGCTCCCGCAGCCCCTCACCCATGCTTGGAGTCTACTGCAATCTTTAAGCGGATTGCAGTTTTCGGGCGCGGTGGACAGCGCCGCCCAGAGCATGATCACATGGGCTGCCCTATCAGCTCACCGTCCGGAGTGCCCCATGGTCACGCGCAAAGTCATCAGGTCCTTAGTTCTCACTGCTCTCCTCGTGAGCGTGAGCACGCCGGGAGCGGCGGCGGACGCTGAACCCACAAGTCCGACATCTCCGGGACCGGTCTACAAAACGGTCACCGATCGGAGCGGCCTTCTCTCGCTCCAGACTTTTGGCCGTCCCGACGGCAAGGACATGGTTTTCCGGATTTCCGGCAGCGTGTACGCCAACGTCGAAGGCAACAGCCTCGACCCGGCGATCCGGCACGGCCAGAAGTTGTTCAACATCGAGGGCTACAACATCAGGCGCCTGTACCGGGTGCCGGACACGACGCAGCTCTACCAGCTCTCCCGCGAGATCGTCTTCTACACCGACCCGGCTGACCCCACCAGGATCCTGCGGGAATGGAAGAACCCGATCGACCAGAAGACCTATCCGGTCATCCCCATCAACAACGACACGGTGAATTTCGGCCCGTTCAACGTCACCTCCTCCTACGCCGGTCCGCCGCTGCGCACGTTGCATGATGAGACCGTGTGGACCAGTGACATCCCCGTGCGGGCCGACTTCGGCACCGCGCTCGGCGAGCGGTTCGGGCTCGTGGGCGGCGTGTACGCGGCGCAGGAGATGTTCGACTTCTCCGTCGACGACCGTGAGGTGGCCGCCAGGACCAACCCGGGCACCGTCCCCGCCGGCGCCATGAAGACGAAGATCAGCTGGGCGCGTACGAGCCCGTGGACGCCGTTCATGTGCCTGGCGGAGAGCGAGGTGCGCGGCCAGCTCACCTACCACGCCCGCAGCTGGTCGCTGAACTCCTACGCCGAGGTCGAGCCGTGGCTGCGCGCCGAGGTCGAGGCGAACCACCCGCTCTACAAGGCCGCTCCCAGCGCGCCCGGCGCCAGCGAGAACTCCTGGAGCTCCTTCTACAACAAGCAGCTCGGCAAGGGCGCCACCACCTGGGCCGGCTGGTGCGCGGCCAACGGACGCCAGTGACCGCGTACACGGCCCTGGCGCTCCAGATGGAGACCAGGGCCGTCAACGCCGCGCCGGACCCGCGTGCCGCCATCCGCGCCGCCATCGAGCGGATCGGCGAGCAGGTCGGCGGCAGCAAGGCCTGGCTCGGCCGCGACCTGCGCCTGGTGGTGCTGCCCGAGTACGTCATGACCGGGTTCCCGATGCGCGAGAGCTTCGCCGAGTGGCGCGAGAAGGCCGCGCTCGACCCCGGCGGACCCGAGTACGAGGCGCTGGCCCGGATCGCCGCCCGGCACGAGGTGTTCCTGTGCGTGAACGCCTATGAGCGCGACGAGCACTTCCCCGAGCTGTACTTCCAGGCCTCGGTGATCCTGTCCCCGCAAGGGGAGGCGGTGCTGCGTTACCGCAGGCTGCACTCGATGTTCACGCCGAGCCCGTACGACGTGTGGGAGCGCTATCTGGAGATCTACGGCATCGACGGCGTGCTGCCGGTGGCCCGCACCGAGATCGGCAACCTGGCCGCGCTCGCCTCGGAGGAGATCCTCATGCCGGAGCTGGCCCGCGCGCTGGCCCTGCGCGGCGCCGAGGTCTTCTGCCACCCCACCTCCGAGGCCTCCTCGCCGGCGCTGACCCCGAAGGCGATCGCCCGCCGCGCCCGCGCCGCCGAGAACCTCGCCTACGTGGTCTCGGCCAACAGCGGCGGCCTGCGCGGCATCGCGATCCCCGGCGACTCCACCAACGGCGGCTCAGAGGTGCTCGACCACCAGGGACGGGTGCTCGCCCAGGCCGGCCAGGGCGAGTCGCTGGTGGCCGCCGCCGAGCTGGACGTCGGCGCGCTGCGCCGGCTGCGGCGGCGGCCCGGCATGGGCAACCTGCTGAGCCGGGTCAAGACCGGGCTGTGGGCCGAGGAGTACGCCAGGCACGACGGGGAGCGCCCAGAAGGCTTGTCGCAGGGCGCGCGCGAGCGCGCGTGGTTCGCCGCCAGGCAGGTCGAGGCGATCGAGCGCCTGTACGGCTCCGGCTAGCCCGCCGGCCGGCCGGGCTCCTGGACCACCATGGATGCCACGTCCACCTGCGACTTCAGGTAGCCGAACTCGTACATCAGGTCGGCCACCCGCTGGATGCGCTTGGGGCTGAGCGAGGTCGGGAAGGTGCCCATCGCCATCGTCATCACCGCCTGCTTGGGCGTCTGCGTGTAGAGCGGGACGACCTCGGCCAGCTCGGCGCGGTTGGTCGCCGCCAGGCGCTGCGCCTTGGCGACCGCGCGCTGGAAGGCGGCGGTGGTGTTCGGGTGCGCGGCCACCCATGCGTCCGTGGCGGCCAGGCCGTCGATCGGCAGCGCGTCGGTGGGCCCCGTGTTGGTGTCGAGCAGCAGCCGGGCGCCGGCCTGCTGGGCGGCCGACAGGAACGGCTCCACCATCCACGCCGCGTCGACCTGCCCGCTCGTGAGCGCGGCCAGCTGGGCCTGGAAATCGATGGCGACGAACTTCACCTGTTTCGGCGTCACTTCATGCGCCTTCAAATGGGCGCTCATGGACATGGTGCCCAGGTTGTTCAGCGAATTGACCGCGATCGTCTTGTCCAGGAGGTCTTTCGGGGTCTGCAGCGGGGAGTCCTTGCGTACCACGACGCCCGCGATGCCGGGCGCGGCCTGCAAACTATCTGAAAGGATCTTCAATTTAGCCGCGCCGCTGTCCTGGATGTTGATCAGCGAGACGTAACTGCCCTTGAAGATGTCGATGCTGCCGTTGAGGATCTTCGGCATGACCGCCTGCGGCGCCTGGATGATCTCCGTCTTGATGGTCAGGCCCTCGGCTTTGAAGAACCCCTTGCGGTCGGCGATGAACACCGGCGCCGAGGAGGGTGTGGGGCTGACGCCGATGGTCAGCGTGGGCTTCTCCAGGCTTCCCCGTGGAGCCGCGCCGGCGACGGAGCCGGTGCCGCCGCACGCGGCCAGGGTGCCGACGGCCAGGAACGCCAGGAACGCGCGGAAAGCAGAGCCGGATTCCATTGTGGTTTCTCCTTGCCAGGTCACGCATCCGAAAGACCGCGCTCAACGCCCTGACAAGCGAGAACCGGCGGCAGTCACGCGGACAGTCGATGATCGTACAGCAGAGTTTGCGGTAATTGCCATGAAATGTCCGACAGCTGGATTGGTGGTCAATCAACCATTCCAATGGGAGTCACGTGCTTTGTAAGGTTGGCCTAGCTCGTCGGCGTGTGCTCAAATTGCTCTTCGTCTCCGGGCGCGCAGCACACGCCTCGCATGCCGGCGTGCATTCAGGCGAAAGAGTGGGGAGTCTGTGACGAAGCAACCGACCGCGGTCGGGCCTCGCCCTCGATTAGCACACGCCCACAGGAGGCATCGGCGCCGGCTGCGGCTGCGCGACTGGCGGGTGCGCGCGCGTCTCGTCGCCCTGATCGTCATCCCCACCGGAGTGGGCGTCGTGGTCGGCGCCCAGCAGGTCATCACCTCATGGGCCGCGGCCGGCCAGTACCAGCAGGTGCTGGACAAGGCCGAGCTCGGCGATGCCATCATCGAGCTGACCCACCAGCTCGCCCACGAGCGGGACCTCGCGGTCCACTACATCGGCGCCGGCCGCACGCCCGAACGCGAGCAGCCGATGCGCGGGCAGTTCGCCCCCGTCGACCTGGCGGCAGCCGCCGTCCGCGCCAAGGCCCGGGCGATCACGCCGGATCACGGTGAGGGCGCCTGGACCATCACCCAGCAGGTGCTCAGCCGCCTGCCGGAGATCGCCGCGACCCGCGACACCGTGCTGAAGACCCAGCTGCTCGCCCTGCCCGCGCTGACGAAGTACTCACAGATCATCAACGCCTTCGAGCAGTTCCACGACCAGATCGGCCAGGGCGGCGACCAGGAGGCTCTGGCCAACAGCGTCCGGGCGCTGTCGGCGCTGGCCAAGGCGCACGACGCCGCCTCGCAGCAGCGTGGCCTGCTCGCGGCGGTGGCCTCGGCGGGCCGCTTCCAGAGCGGCGAGCTCGACCGGTTCATGGCCGCCCGCGCCCAGCAGGAGAGCGAGGTCTCGGTGTTCCGGTCGGCGGCCACGCTGGACGAGCTGCAGACGTACGACGACACCGTCACCGGCACGCTGGTGGACCGCGCAGAAGTGATCAGGCTGCGCGCGCTGGCCCAGGTCACCGAGGGCAGCCGGATCGACATCGACCCGGAGGCCGACGACGACGCCGACCGCTGGTTCCAGGCGATCAGCGGCACCGTCGACGGCATGTGGACGGTCCAGCGGCGCCTCGGCGAGTCGATCATCGTGCAGAGCCGCACGCTGCAGGACTCCGCGCGCCGCGAGGCGCTCCTGGCCGCGACCTACAGCCTCCTGCTGCTGCTCGCGGTCCTGATCGTCACCGCCATCATGGCCCAGTCGCTGGTCAGGCCCCTGCGCAGGCTGCGTACGGAGGCGCTGCACATCGCCGGCGTCCGCCTGCCCAGGACCGTGCGCACGCTGCGCGAGACACGCGACGAATCCACCGTGGCCATCGCCCCCATCGGGGTCGACTCCCTGGACGAGGTCGGTGAGGTCGCCCGCGCCTTCGACGAGGTCCACCGTCAGGCCGTCCGGCTGGCCGGCGAGGAGTCCAGGCTGCGCGCCGACGTCAACGCCATGTTCGTCAGCCTGTCCAGGCGCAGCCAGACCCTGGTGCAACGGCAGATCAAGCTCATCGACGGGCTGGAGCGGGGCGAGCAGGACGAGCAGCGGCTGGCCAGCCTGTTCCGGCTCGACCACCTGGCCACCCGCATGCGGCGCAACAACGAGAACCTGCTGCTCCTGGCCGGCCAGGAGCCTCCCAGGCGGTGGAACAAGCCGGTCAGCGTGGCCGACGTCGTACGCGCGTCCCTGTCGGAGGTGGAGAACTACGAGCGGGTCAAGGCCCGGATCGCCACCGGCAGCGCCGTCTCCGGGCAGGCGGTGAACGACATCATCCACCTCGTGGCCGAGCTGCTGGAGAACGCGCTGTCGTTCTCGCCGCAGAACTCCCCGGTCGCCGTCGACGCCGACACCGTCGACGGCGCCGGTGGCGGTGGCGGTGGCGGTGGCGGCATCGTGCTGACCATCACCGACACCGGCATCGGCATGGTCCCCGCCGAGCTCGCGCAGGCCAACGAGCGCCTGTCCCGCGCGCCCGCGGTGGACATCTCGGTCTCGCGCCGCATGGGCCTGTACGTGGTCGCCCGGCTGGCCCACCGCCACGGCATCCGCGTGCAGCTGCGCCAGAACGACGCCAGGGGCCTGACAGCGACGGTGTTCTTGCCGGAGGCGCTGCTGCAGCCGCCCGCCTACCCGACGCCGGGCGCGGCCTCGCCCTTCGGCCGGCCGTTCGCCGGCTCCTGGGAGGCTGGCCCGCCCGTGGTGCAGCCGCCGCGCCAGCGCACGCCGGACATGGCCGACTGGCCGTCGTTCGCCACCGATCCCGGGCCCGAGAAGCCAGCGGCGGGCTGGTCCGGCTGGTACGGCACATTCGACACGCCCGCGGCCAGAGCACGCTTCGACCTCCTGCGAGGCGGCACCCCCGGCCCTGACCCCGATTTCCGCGGCCCGATCGCCAATGGCTCGGGTTCGGGCGGCGCCCGGCCCGTCCCCGGCGACCCGCTCTCCGGCAGCCTGGACGGCCCCGCCGCCGACGGCTACCTGCCGATCTTCGCCGCGGTGGAGTCGGCCTGGTTCAACCGCGACAAATCCGACAGCGGCTGGGGCTCGCCCCAGGTCGACGCCGGGTGGAGCGCCGCCGAGGCCGCCGCCAGCCCGGCCAACGACGGCACCACCGCCTCCGGCCTGCCCAAACGTGTGCCCAAGGCCAACCTGGTGCCCGGCAGCGCCGAGACCGCCTCGGCGCCCAAGGGCGTCGTCCCCATCCCGCAGATCTCCCCCGAGGAGATCCGCGAGCGGATGGCCGGTTACCAGCGGGGCTTCCGAGCCGCACGCGACGAGATCAGCACGCGCAACATTCCTCCCTTCACAGCAGGGAGCACGATCCGCGAGGAAGGCCTATGATCCGCGACAGCAACCTCGACTGGTTGATCACCGACTTCGTCCGGTCCGTCCCGGGCGTCGCCCACGCCGCCGTCGTCTCCTCCGACGGGCTGCCGCTCGCCGTCTCGGCCGGATTTCCCCCCGAGCGCGCCAATCAGCTGGCCGCCGTCGCCTCGGGGCTGGCCAGCCTGACGCAGGGCGCGGCCTCGCTGTTCGGCGGCGGCCCGGTCGTCCAGACCGCCGTCGAGATGCAGCGCGGGCTCATGCTGAACGTCGTCATCGGCGACGGATCCTGCCTGGCCGTGCTGGCCGCCCCCGACTGCGACATGGGCGTGGTGGCGTACCAGATGACGCTCCTGGCCGACCGGGCCGGGCAGGTGCTCACCCCGGAGCTGCGCTCCCGTCAGATCAGGTGAGCGCGGATGACGGACCCGCGCTGGGGCGGCGGCTGGCGGCCGCCGCCCGACCCCGACGAGCAGGACCAGGACTCGCCCGTCCGGCCCTACGCCGTGACCGGCGGGCGTACCGCGCCGCGCATCAAGCTGGCGATGGAGGCCCTGGTCTGCTCCGCGGACGCCCCGCCGCACGCCTTCGCCCTCATCACCCCCGAGTACGCCGCCATCAGTGAGCTGTGCCGGCAGGTCCGCTCGGTGGCCGAGGTGGCGGCGGTGCTGGAGATCCCGCTCGGGGTCGCCCGCGTGCTGATCGCCGACATGGCGGCCGAGGGGCTCCTGCAGCTGCACCATCCGCAGCTGCCCGGCGGACGGCCGGATCCCAGGCTGCTCGAACGCGTGCTCAGCGGACTGCAACGGCTCTGAGCACGCATCCCCCCGCGCCAGCCCGTACGGGACACTTCCGGACGAATGCCAGGATTGGGCCATGGAAGCGGGGGTGCTGTACGGGCGAAAGCCCGAAGAGGACGCGATCGCCGAACTGCTGGCGCGAGCCCGGGCGGGCAGCAGCTCGTCGCTGGTGCTGCGCGGCGAGCCGGGCATCGGCAAGACGGCGTTGCTCGACCACGCCGCCGCGGCGGCCGGGGACATGCGGCTGGTCCGCGGTACGGGGGTCGAGTTCGAGGCGGAGCTGCCGTTCTCGGGGCTGCAGTTGTTGCTGCGCCCGGCGCTCGGATCCCTCGGCGCGCTGCCCGGCCCGCAGCGCGAGGCGCTGGAGGCCGCGTTCGGGCTCGAGCCCGGATCCGGCGCCGAGCCGATGCTCGTGGGGCTGGCGGTGCTCTCCCTGCTGGCGGAGCACGCGGATGAGACGGGGCTGCTGTGCCTCGTCGACGACGCGCAGTGGCTCGACCGGGCGTCGCGGGAGGCGCTCCTGTTCGCCGCCCGGCGCCTGCACGCCGAGGGCGTGGTCATGATCTTCGCCGCCCGGGACGGCGAGGGATCCTTCCCCGCCCCCGGCCTTGCGGAGCTGCGCCTGTCCGGGCTGGCCCCGGAGGCGGCCGCGGCCCTGCTCGACCGGCATCCGCTCGCGCCCGCCGTGCGCTACCGCCTGCTCGCCGAGGCCGGCGGCAACCCGCTGGCGCTGCTGGAGCTGCCGGTCGCCCTGGCCGCCGAAGGCGGCAGCGCCTTCTCACCGGGGGCGCTCCCCCTCACCAGCCGCCTGCAACTGGCCTTCCACGGCCAGGTCAGCCGGATGCCGGAGGCCTGCCAGAACGTGCTGCTCGTGGCGGCGGCCGACGAGACCGGCGAGCTCGCCGTGATCCTGCGTGCCGCCGCCGCCCTGGGGGCGTCCGTCGAGGACCTGTCTCCCGCCGAGCGGGCCGGTCTGGTGCTCCGCGGCGACGCCGACGGCACCGTGATCCGCTTCCGCCATCCGCTGATCCGCGCCGCCGTCTACCAGCGGGCGCCGCTCGGGCAACGCCTCGCCGTCCACCGCGCGCTCGCCGCCGCCCTCGACTCGCCCGAGCACACCGACCGCCGGGCCTGGCACCTGGCGGCCGCCGCCACCGGACCTGACGAGGAGGCTGCCGCCGCTCTGGAACGCACCGCCGCCCGTGCCCGCGAGCGCAGCGGTCACGAGGCGGCCGCGGCGGCGTACGAACGGGCCGCCCGCCTGAGCGTCGAGCCCGCCGCCAGGGCGCACCGCGAGGCCCTGGCGGCGGAGGCGGCGCTGGAGGCGGGTGACCTGGAGCGTGCCAGAGCCTTCGGCAGCCGCGCGGCCCGGCGGCCGGACGAGGACCCGGCGGCGCAAGCGCGGATCGCCCAAGTGCGGGCGCTCGCGGACTTCTGGCAGGGCTCCTACCCCGCCGCCCACCGGTTGCTGCTGGACGGCGCCGAGCTCATCCGCGACACCGATCCCGGCCAGGCCGCCGTGCTGCTGATCCAGGCCGTTCACACCTCCTGGTACCTGGGCGAACGGCAGCTCGCGGCGACGCTGGACCGGCTGGTCGCGCTCCCGCTGGAGGAGGCGGATCCACTCGCGCCGGTGGGGCCCTACCTCGTCCACCTCGACCGGGGCCGTTCCGAGCGCCCGCCGCCGCTGGGCGACACCCTCGCGGCGGTGCGGCAGCGAGGCCGGGTCCCCGACCAGGTGTTGATGATCCTCTGCGGCGCGGCACTCGCGTTGGGCCAGGACGCCGACGCCTACGAGCTGGCATCCGCGCTCGCCGCCGAACACCGCACCCGGGGCGGCGCCGGGCGGCTGCCGACGGTGCTGTTCTTCATGGCCGAGGGCGAGGTGTTCACCGGACGCCACCTGGACGCGCTCGCCACGGCGACCGAGGCCCTGGGGCTCGCCCGCGACACCGGCCAGCAGCAGTGGGTCAGCCAGTTCAGCAGCGTGCTCGCCTACCTCGACGCGGCCAAGGGCGAGGAGGCAGCCTGCCGGCGCAACGCCGAGGAGGGGCTGGCGGGCGCCACCGCCGGGGCCATCGCCCCAGGCGCGCCGTGGGCGCACTGGTCGCTCGGGCTGCTTGACCTCGGTCTCGGCCGCGCCGAGGCGGCGCTCGCCCGCTTCGACCGCCTGACCCGCGAGCCGATGCGCCATCACATCTGCGCCACCCGTTCCATTCCCGACCTGGTGGAGGCGGCCGTACGGGTGGGGGCGCCGGAACGCGCCGCCGAACCTCTGGCACGCCTGGAGCGGTGGGCCGGGTCGGTCCGGCAGCCGTGGGCCGACGCGCTCGTGCTGCGCTGCCGTGGCCTGCTCGCCGCCGACGAGCAGGCGGAGACGTTCTACACGGCGGCTCTCGAACTGCACGACCAGGACAGCCGCGCGCTGGAGTACGCCAGGACCGCGCTGCTCCACGGGGAGTGGCTGCGCCGGGCTCGGCGCAAGGCCGAAGCGCGCGGGCCGTTGAACGCCGCCCTGGAGGTCTTCGACCGGCTCGGCATGCGGCCGTGGGCCGAACGCACCCGCGGCGAGCTCACCGCGACCGGCGCCCAGGACCAGGGCCCGAGGCCCGCCGAAGGCGTGGCCGCCGGCCTCACCCCGCAGGAACTGCAGATCGCCCGGCTCGCCGCGCAGGGCCTGTCCAACCGCGACATCGCCGCGCAGCTCTTCCTCAGCCACCGAACGGTCGGCTACCACCTCTACAAGGCCTATCCCAAGCTCGGCATCGCCTCCCGGAGCGAGCTCAAGGATTTCGCCGATCAACTAGGGCTGTGACATCCTGTCCCGGTGATCGCTCAGGAACAGGTGCTACCTGGACAAATACTCCCCGTGGACGTCGATGAGGTCCCGCCGGTCGAGCTGGCTCCCGGCATCCACGTACGGATGCTCCCGGGCATGCCGGGCATCAGGACGTGGGTGATCGATCTCGCCCCCGGCGCCGAATGGCCGGACCTCGACGTCCACGAGACCTACGGCGAGGCGTACTTCGTCGTGAGCGGCGAGCTCATCGAGGGCGACCGCACCCACGGCCCGGGCACCTACGTCGCCTTCGGCCCCAGGACGAGCCACCGGCCCCGTACGGAGACCGGTGTGCGCGCCTTCGGCTTCAACTACGACGTCACCACCTGACGAAGGTCAGAGCGCCTTCCTGAGTTCGGCGCCCATCGCGGCCGAGTCATGGTCGGGCTCGACACCTTCGACGATGATCACCTCGCCCTCCAGGTGGTCCGCCCGCAGCGACACGATCGCCTGGTAGGCGGCCGACTCGTACCAGTCGCGCGCGTTCTCCACCGACGGGAACTCGAGCATGACGACGCTGCCGGACCACTGGCCCTCGCGGACGTCCACCGCTCCCCCATGGACGACGAAGCGGCCGGAGAACGGGTCCATCGTCGACTGGATCCTCTCCAAATACTCCGCCACGTCCGGGTGCTGCTTCTCCGGATCACGAAGGTGCGCGATCACATAGGCGTTCATGGTTCCTCCTCAGACATTCATGGACGGCAGGGGGCGGACCGGTGTTCAGACTCCGGCCGGCACCTTGTCGAGGAAGCCGAGCACCTGGCTGATCCGCCCGTCGTCACCGACCACCGCGACGTCGAAGCCGATGACGATCGGCTCGGCGCCCTCCGGGCCCAGGTGCCAGGTGAACCGCGCGATGTTGTGGTGGGCGTCCACGGCGCCGCCGAGGCTGAAGACCAGCCCGCCGAACTGCCCCTGGACCGCCGCGATGGTGGCGTCGAGCCCGTCCCTGCCCTGAACGGAGACCAGCGGGTCGGTGTACACCGCGTCCTCGGCGAAGACCTCGGCCAGCACCGCCTGCCGCGCGGCGGCGTCGGTCTCGTTCCATGCGGCGAGGTAGCGCTGGACCAGCTCGTTCATGTCGCTCATGTCTCTCTCCTCAGTGGTCGTGCTCTCTTGTGACCACCAACTTAGGGAGACGGGGACGACGGGGAATCTGACGCTCTTAAGTACTTCCGCCCACGCCTTCAGTAGGGGTCGCCGTAGCATCCGCCGACGGGCTGCTCGGCGACCTGCACACCGTGCTCGGCGACGACTGGAAGTGCGCACACGCGTTGACGGATATCCCCTCTCCCACCTGCGGCTCTCAAGACCGCCGCACCACCCACGCGTGCATCGGTACGTGGTCCGACCATCGTTTCCTGGCGTAGTCGACGAAGCAGCCCCGCATGCGGCCGTCGCCGACGAACACGTAGTCGATCTTCCGCTTGCGGGTGACGTAGGTCCAGCGGTTGCGCGGGTCGCACTCGTCGCGACCCGCGTAGGCGGTGGCGGCATCGCGCGGCACCAGGTTGAGGTCGCCGCCGACGACACCCCGGCCGAGCTTGAACAGCTCGCGAAGCTGTCTGCGCCGGTAGGGCGCGCCCTCCTGCCTGTCGTCGTAGATCGAGCCGGACGAGAAGTGTGCGGTGCACAACGCTCGGTCGGCCGTACAGACCACGTACCTGCGGGTGCCCCACGGCGGCGTGGTCAGCGCGTGCACTTCGAAGCGAGCGTCCTGCTCGGCTACGGCAAGTGTGACGCTCTGCGCCCCGCGCGCTCTGCCGTTCCAGTCGGGGGAGCACTGGTACGACGAGCCATCCGGGTGGGCGAACCCGGCCGACTTGATGCTCCATGCTCGGCCGGTACGTGCCTCCAGCTCGCGCTCCAGGTCGGCGTCCGCGCCCGTACAGAACTCCTGGAGGAAGATCACGTCCGCCTTGGTGGCCAGCACGGCAACGTGCCAGGCCAGCTCGGCGGTGGTGCGGCGGAAGAGGGGGCAGCTGCTGTACGTGCCTGCGCAGACATTCCACGTCATCACGTGAAGCACAGGGGCCTGCGCGGGCAGGTGAAGGGATAACAGCCCGGCGATCACGAGATATCTGATCATCACCGGTATTTCATCACGCGCGGGCGGGAGCGTCCTCGATTGTGTGGTTGTTGTCCATCCATCGATGAGGACGGCACTCTTCCGGCGGAGGATGGTGACGGTGTCCGGGAGACTGATGTTGACCTCGGCAGACCGGACCTCAGGGCCCTCATCTTCGACGCTCTCTGTCCGGGGCGATGACGATCGTGACCCGGTAGTGGTGGGGCGTCTCGTCGACGGGGTGGCCGTCGGCCTCGATCCAGGCATGGGCGCCGAACGGGTGAACCCGTACGCCCGCGCACCAGGTGGGCCAGGATCCGCGCAACCGGCACAGCAGGGCGGCGGCGATGGAGCGGGGCAGGCAGCCTTCCCCGGCGCACGACAGGCTGACCGCGATCACCGCGTCCCGTGCCGCTCCGGCCTGCTCGGCGGTGGCGGGCGCGGCGCCGCGGCGGGCGAACATGAGCACCGCGCGGATGCGGGCCGGCGGCAGGCGGGCGATCAGGTGCGCGGCGGCCACGGCGGACAGCGCCGGCAGGCGGCGGCGCCAGGGCAGGCTGGGCCGGTCGGCGGGCACCATGGACACGCTCATCGCGTCTGCTCCCAGTCGACGGTCTCGACGATCAGGTTCGCGGCGCGCAACTGCGCGACGAGCGCGGCGATGTCCGCCTCGGCGGTGGGCGTCGCGGCCGGATGGATCCGGACGAGGTCGCGGGCGGCCCCATCCGGGCCGTGTCCGGCCAGCAGGCTGCGCAGGACGAGCGCGGCGGTGGCGTTCAGCTGGCGGTAGTGGCCGGTGTGCTCGTCCAGGAGCACGGCAACCTCGTCGATCGGGGTGAGAGTGACGCCGGGGCGAAGGCTCACGCGCACGACTCCTCCTGGGCGGGGGTAGGCGAGAAGGGCTCGTAGCCAGTTCTCGGCGGCGATGAAGACGTCGAGTGCCAGCACGCCCGGCCCGCCCTCGGCCGGGGTGCGCACGCAGGCCCGGCGCAGGGCGGCGGCGTCGGCCAGGCCGCGCTCTACCAGCAGCGAACCGTCGAGCAGGGTCAGGAGCTGGCCGCGGTGGCGGCACAGCCCCTGGTAGATCTCGGCCGAGAACTCCCCCTTGGTGGTGCGTTCCAGGCATTCGGCCGGCATGACCGGGCGCATCGCGGCCCGGGTGAGCGGCTTGTAGGCGCCGGGCACCGCCCGCTGGGCCAGAGCGCCGCCGGGTGGCGATGGGCCAGGTCGGGCAGGTAGCAGTCGGGCAACAGGGTGACCTCGTCACCGCCGTGCCCGGTCAGGCGCCTGGTCGCTCCCCGCCCGGCCAGCAGTGCCGAACTCGCCAGTTCGCGGGCGCGGGCTCGTACGGCTCGTTGCGCTCGTTGTCGATCATGACAGGTCCCTTCGTCGGTGCGGCGGATCGCCGTGTCACCGTCAGTGAAGACTCACGCTCCTGCTGTCCAACAGGGGTTCGGCCGTACTCGGACAGACTCGGCACCGCGGTGGAAGGTCAGGAGATGCTCCGTGCGAGTCTTCGCCCGCCGCCCGTACGAGCGGAGGGCATCCGGGTCGACCTGAAGCTGCTCGGCCAGCCGCACGACCGCCGCGTGGCGGATGCTACGGCGACCCCCAGTGCGCGGCCGACTCGCCACGTGCCGGCGTGGCGGCCTCCCTGTAGTCCCGGGGAAATTTCCAACGGATTTGCCTGACCTGCACTGATGTCGCCATCTCCGAGATCGGCAATCCGCGGTCTCGCTGGGGGCTGCTTGAGCTGCTCGCGCAGGTAACGGTGGCACCAATGGTCGCTTGCCGTTCAGTGACGGTTGGAGCGTGTCCAGGTCAGGACTCGCGCCCTGCGGTCCCGTTACCTTTTCTCTTCAGGAAAGAGCCCTGAAGTAACCTGGCCGCATGCCCGCGCAGACCCCCGGCTCGGCCGCCGCGCCCGCCCAGCCGGATCGGCTGAATTCACTTGTGGATCGAGCGCTACCTGGGGGCAGAACTGGCTAAAAGGGGCAGTGCTCCCTTCTATCCCGCCATGTTCGAGCTGTAACCCTCGCGGGCACGTCGTTGACACATGAGTGTCAGGTCTGGCGCTATCTGGCCGGGGACCTCCAGCCTATTTGGCCGGGGACGATCATGTTGATCAGCCCGAATTGTCAGGATGAGCTCCAAGA
>NZ_JBITMP010000092.1:0-24327 GCF_044466425.1 Nonomuraea sp. NPDC049400 | reverse complement strand
ATCACAGGTCTCCATCGGGATGGTGGCAGCGGCTATCAAGGCCACCATCCCGATGAGAAGCCGCAAGGCGGAAAACTTACACTCGAGCAGAAGAGAAGCAACCGCCAGTTAACGCTATTCGCGCTGCGGTCGAGCAGGCGTTCGCACATGTCAAAATCTGGCGAATCTGCTCAATGGCGCTTTCGAGGACCACTCGAAAAGTTTCAGAAAGTGCCCACCACAGTCATCGGCTTACACTTCTTCGCTCACGCCTTTGAATAAACCTCACAGCTTGCCTTGACCTAGCCGCGAAGTTTGCCCGGCCGGCGCGTTGGCCTTCGCGCGCACGCCCTGCCCCTGCGACCGGGGTAGGTTTCTTTCGCCTCCGAGAAAATATTGGGGATATTTTCCTAGGCGTGTAAGAAGTGATCTCTGGGGAGTATGTGACCGCTGGGACTCGACCCCCACCATACGCACCACTTCGGGGGAAGATGATGACCACACTACTGGGACCCCGCCCACCAGCACGGAACCGAACAACCTCGATGCGACCGTGTCGGCGATGTGGGCCAGGCCAGGTACCAGGAAACGCTGTGCGAGGTGGCTAAGGAAGCGGGCGTGACTGATCCCGGTGGGGGTGTCCTGGTAGGTGTGGCTGCGTATGGATGCGGGTGATGAGGCCGTGAGCGCGGAGTCTGCGCAGGTCGTAGCTGATCTGGCCGCTGGACATGGCATCGGGGGCCCAGTCCGAGCAGGGGCGCGAGGTGGTGATGCAGGATGCGGTTGTGAAGCCTGCGGGCAGGGTGTGGTTGATGGTCGTTATCGTCCGCATCCCGGACCACGCCGATCGCAACCGCCACGCACCACAGCCAACACCCTTCAGCAGCGGCAAATCACGCACCCCGCCCCGGCGTGTCGCAACCCCACGGCGTCGTGCACGCCAGCGACCCCGTCACGGGACTTCCGAGTGCTTACCGGGGTGCAAGGGGCATGGCCGACGTATGTTTTAGAACAATTCGGTCTTGCGCTGGAGGTAGTACATCCCGGCGATCCATCCGGCAGTGTCGGCGGCCCTGGCCTGGTAGAGGCCAGCGGTCTCCGGGTGGGTCAGGATGAGGAACCGGCCGTCGGCCAGGGCCTCGATGACGGTGTCCGAGACCTGCTCGGGGCTGATGGCGGTCGGGTTCACCAGGGCGCGCATTCCCCGGCCCGCGCTGGCCAGCATGTTGGTGTGCACTCCCTGGGGGCACAGGACCTGCACGGTGATGCCCCGGTGGGCGTAGGTGGCGGCGAGCCATTCCGCAAGGCGAGCGCCCCGTGCTTGGTGACCGTGTAGGGCGCGGAGTCGAGCATGGTGAGCAGTCCGGCGGCCCGGACGTGCCGCCATCACGTTGACCTCCCAGGCGCTGGCCCAGGCGGCCTCGAGGGCCTCCGGGCCGCCTTCTGGCGCGACGCCGCGTTGGCGCAGTACAGGTCGATGGCGCCGAGTGCGCTAGTGGCTGTGGCGATCAGCCCCCGGACCCCGGCTTCGCTGGCGGCGTCCCCGGCGACCGCGATGCTCCCGATCTCGCGGGCCGCGTCGCCATTGGTGTCTGCGGCCACGACCCGCGCACCCGCCGCCGCGAACCGACGGGCCAGCGCTGCCCCGATACCGCCGCTCCCACCGGTAATGACCACACCCGCGTCTTTAAAATCAAATCTGGTTCCCGACATGATGGGTGATCCTCCCGTCCGTGCTGGCAATTAAATCTTGCTGGCGGTGAAGAGTCCGTCAAATTATCATGCGATACATGACGGACGCGATACCGTTGGTATCCCTTGATCAAGAATCCTATTTTCAGTCACCGGCCGATTTCTTCGCGCAATTCCGGGAATCGCAGCCGGTCACCCCGGTGCGGATGCTGGACGGCAGGCGGGCCTGGATCATCACCCGCTATGCGGACGCGCGGGCGGCCCTGACCGACCGGCGGCTGTCCAATGATCTCCGGCGCTGGCCAGGCGGCGCCAGGTCCTGGCCGAGCGAGAAGGCGGGCGGCGTCCATTCGCACCTGCTGCACAACGACCCGCCGGTGCACTCCCGGATGCGCCGCCTGGTGCAGAAGGCGCTCATGCCGCGCAACGTCGCGCGGCTGCGGACCCGCACCGGCGAGATCGCCGCTGACCTGCTGGACCAGATGTCAGCTGTGCAGAGCGACGTCATTGACTTGCTCCCCGCCTTCGCCAGCCAGCTCCCGCTCACCGTCCTCGGTGAGCTGCTGGGCATCCCGCCGGAGGGCCGCAGCATGATCCTGGCCGCTCTGGCGGCTTACGACGATCCAGGTGAGGCCAACCGGGTGACCAGGGAGCTAGCGGCCCTGTTCACAGACCTGCTCGCCGCCAAGCGCGCCGACCCCGCCGATGACGTGCTCTCGACCCTGGCAAGCGTCCGTGTTGACGGAGAAGGAGGTGCGGGTGAGGGACTGACCAGCGCCGAGATTCTCTCCTTGGCTTTCCAGCTCGTGATGGCCGGGTTCGACACTACCGTCAACCTGATCGCCTCCGGCACCCTGGCGCTGCTGACCAACCCGGGGGAGCTGGCCAGGCTGCGCAAGGCCCCGGCGCTGATCCCGGCGGCGGTGGAGGAACTGCTCCGGTTCGTGAACCCGGTGAGCCATGCCAGCGACCGGTTCACCCTTGAGGACCTGCCCATCGGGGATGTGGTGATCCCGGCGGGCGAATGGGTGTTCATCGCGATCAGCTCCGGTAACAGGGACCCGGACCGGTTCCCGGAACCGGACCTGCTCGACCTGGGCCGGGACACCACCGGGCACATCGCCTTCGGCTACGGGATCCACTACTGCATCGGCGCTCCGCTGGCCCGGATGGAGGGCGAGGTCGCATTCGCAGCCCTGCTTGACCGCTTCCCGAGCCTGGCGCTCGCGGTCCCGCCTGATCAGCTCCGCTGGCGCCGCAACAGCCTGATGCACGGCCTGGCGGCCCTGCCCGTACGGCTCAGGTAAAGCCGGGACGGCGTCGACTCAGATGGCGGCCAGGACTGTGACGCAGTTCTGGCCGCCGAACCCGAAGGCGGTGGTCAGCGCCGCGCGTACCGGCAGCCGCCGCGCCACGTTCGCCACGTGGTCCAGGTCGCAGTCGGGATCGGGTGCGGTCAGGTTGACGGTGGGCGGCACGATGCCGTCCCTGATGGCGAGCGCGCAGACCATAGCCGACAGCCCGCCAGCCGCGCCAATCAGGTGGCCAGTCACTGATTTGGGGCTGGAGACGGCGATCTGGCTGGCGGTGCACCCGAGGGCCTGGCGGATAGCGGACGCCTCGGCACGGTCCCCGGCGACCGTGCCGGTGGCGTGCGCGCAGATGAGGTCGAGGTCGACCGGATCGATGCCCGATCGCCGCACTGCCAGCCGGATCGCCTCGGCGGCGTGCTGGCCCGCAGGGGCGGGCGCGGTGACGTGGAAGGCATCGGCGGTGAGCGCCCCCGCCCGCAGCTCGGCGTATGGTTTCACGCCGCGCCTGGCGGCGTGCTCGGCCGATTCCACGATCGCGATGACGGCGCCCTCGCCGTAGACGAAGCCGTCGCGTCCGGCGTCGAACGGGCGGCAGGCGCGGGCCGGGTAGTCATTGTGCTGGGACAGCGCGCCCGACGGAATCAGGCCGGCGAAGGTCACCGGCGTGATCCCCGCGTCCGTCCCGCCGGCGATCACCACCTCAGCCTCGCCTGCCAGGATGAGCTGCCTGGCCCGCAGCAGCGCCTCGCTGCCGCTGGCACAGGCGTACGCCCCGGCGTGCACGGGACCGTGCACGCCGAGGTCGATGGCGACCTCGCAAGCGGGCATGTTGGTCAGCGAGGACGGGACGAAGCTGGGGCTCAGCGGGCGATCCGCAAGCAGCCGCCTGGTCGCGGCCTCGATTGTGTCGAACCCGGCGACGGCGGTGTTGATCACTACTCCGGTATCCCGCCCGTCACCGATGTCCAGGTGAGCGTCGGCCACCGCTTCACGTGCGGCGGCCACCGCGAACTGGGTGAACCGCGCGGTGCGGCGCACCCGCTTGCGGTCCAGGTAGTTGGCCGGGTCGAAGCCCCGGACCTCGGCGGCGATCCGCACCGCCAGGCCGCTGGCATCAAAGGCGGTGATTGGGCCGACACCCGAGTTCCCCTCGATCAGGTTCTGCCAGGTGATCTCCCGGCCGATGCCGACGGGCGTGACCGCCCCGAAGCCGGTGATGACAACTGGTTTCATCATGCCTCTTCCGGGTATCACTGGGGCTCGTTAATCGGTCGGTCGTCGAGCCGGATACGGGAGGCCGCGGCGACGCCGTTGGCGATCAGGAAGCGGTCGGCGGCGACCTGCCGGGACGAGGACCGGATGCGGTCGAGGTAGCGGCCGGGCAATGCGGTGGATTCCGTCCAGGCCATCGCGCTCAGCAGCGCCTCCCGCAGGCTGGCGCCGCACAGGTCTGCGCCGCCTACGTCAGCTCCGCGCAGGTTCACTTTGCGCAGGTCCGCTCCCGCCAGGTCAGTGCCGCGCAGGTCGTGCCCGCGCATGAAGCCGCTGCTCAAGTCTTAGCCCTCGCTCACTGCCTCGGTAAGTACTGCCTGGGGTGTGCGCGGTCCCTGGACGAGCGCGCGCACCTGGGCCATCGGGGGTCCGGGCGACCGGCCGACCGGGCGCAGGAACAACGCGCTCGAGTGGTCCAGCGCCAGCGCGAGGTCCTGCGCCGTCTGAAACGGCCGGTACCGGTTGAAGAGGGATACTCCATCCGGATAGGACCGGGCGGTCAGCCCGAACCAGTCGGCCAGGGTGGGTAGCGGAGGTAGCTGCGGCCGAATACCTGGCCAGGGGCTGAAACTGCGGTTGGTATGTGTCATGCCCAGGATCGACAATAGCTCGGGCAGCTCCGGTTTCGGGCTGAGGTAGGCGGGCCACTGGGAGTTGGGGGATGTTGCGCCGCAGTCCGGGAGCGAGGTAGTCGGCATCTTTCATCTGCTCCGCGATGAACCGGATGAATCCCGGTTTGATGAAGACCATGTCGGTCTCGACGGTTATCACATGATCGTAGTCCTGGTCTGCCGACCATTCGAATATGTCGAAGTAGGCCGACATATTCTTCCGATGCATGAGCGGACGCGAGAGCGGTATCGCGGACATGCCTTCCTGAGCCCGGCGCCGTGGTCCTTAATTGTATCAGGCCATATTCGATTCCGGGTAGAAATGTTGGAGCCAGCGTATCAGGTCCAGGAAATATATCCATCAGCCCGGCCGCTGATGACGACAAAGCATGCGCGTGTCGCCACGCGGGCAATTTACCTTTAGTGACCCGTGTGGTCAACCGGCTGGCGCGGACGGCTAATGTTCGTTTTAAACCAGCCTCAACCTCGATGACTCACGCGGGCACCGTGTCGGCTGAGCCGCTCGCTTTGGCGGAGGTTTCCGCCTGATCGTCTGTTTCCTGATGACCTGCGGGATGGTGCTGCCGTCCGACGCGCTCGATGGGCGGCGGCTTCCACGGGGCCGCAGGGTGTGTGGTACCTCCTTCCAGGATTGCCGGGGTCGTGTTCGTGCTGGTCAGCTGGGTGCTGGGAGCACGCAGAGACGCTGCCAGCAGGTCAGGAAGGCGTTCTTCCAGGGCCAGGTGGCGCTGATCTTCAAGATGCGCCGGCGGGCATGGGAGACCAGGCGGGCGGGCAGGTGCCACAGGCAGTAGCGCAGGGTCTGCGGCTCGGCGCGGGCCGGCTCGGCATCATCGTGCAGGCCGAGAAGGCGGGTCCAGGCATCGATGTCGGCGGCGACGTTGGCCGTGAGCACCCAGCCGACGTTGACGTTCCACGTCTTGGACGGCAGGTTACGCAACCCCATCGCTTTGTTGGTGCGCACCCGGTCCTCGACCTCGGCGTGATTACGGTGGACGGCATCGATGAACTGCACGTGGTGGCTGCCGGGAACACCCCGCGGGCCGCGCGGCCCGAGGTTGGTGGCGATGATCGCGTATTTGCAGCCGGTCGTCTTCTCCAGGTCGGTGAGCTGGCGGGCGTCGCGGGCCGAGGGCTTGACGCGGCAAACCAGCAATCGAACCCCCCAGGCGGCAGCGCGCTCATCCAGCCCGGTCACCTCGGCGACCTCGGCGTGGGGATGCATGTTGCCGTCCTGGCGCATGGCTGCCTGCGAGGCGTCGTCGGGGAGCTTGGCGATCGCGGCCTCGTCAACTCGGTGATCTTCCAGCCCACGGTGAAACGGACCGTGCGCCGCGTGGTGTTCAGCCCTTGCATGTGTTCGACCAGGCCATGGGTGGCGCCCGCGCCGTCGATCCGGATCCAGATCTTCGCGCGGAAGGCGTCGGGGATCTGCGCGATGGCGTCGGTGAGCACGGTGATGTGGTCGGTGATGGTGTTGGACCCGGCCGATCCGGTGCGCAGCAGCGTGGCCAGCGATTCCTGGGTGTTGGCGCACCAGGCGGCCAGTGGGTGGAAGCCCCAGCCCTTCTTGAAGGTGGCCGAGGCGCCTTCCTTGTTCGAGTGGGCGGTGATCAGGGTGGCGTCCAGGTCGATGACGATCCAGCCGGTGAGCACCTTGCCGGCCACGTGCAGCCAGGGGAATCCCGTCTCGGTGGCGGCGATCAGACGCCATACGTGCCGCCGGACCCGTGCCTTGGCCCGGGTGAGCCTGCTGCGCAGCAGCTCATCGGCCCCAACCGGCTCCAGCGCCCGCCGGATGGTGGAGTCCGAGGGCGGGGCGCCGAGCAGCTGCTCGTGGTGGGCCAGCAGGGCGATCTGCCGCATGCTGGTCGCACCAAGCGTGATCGCCACGGCGAGCTGGACGAGCACCACTCCCCGGTCCCACACCGGCGCGGAGCCGCCCAGGCGGGCGAACACGCCGCCGAGCGCTGGTTACCCCGTCTGATCAGCGCACTTTCGCAGGAGCACGGCTCCCGCGTGCCCGATGAGTTTCTTGCCATCCCCGCGTACAGACAAGCGGTGGTCCCATGCCGTACCGTTCACCCGGAAGGTGCGTCCGTTCTGTGCGATGTTTTGATCTCAGCAGTCAGATCATCGCAAGTCGGAGGCACCTTCTTCAGTTATCGATCTTCAGGATGAAATTCGGCTGAATAGCCGAGGTCAGGGGCGGCGAGCAGGTCCGTACGCAGTGGCGGGGCGTCGGGGTCGAAACACGAGCCCAGCAGCGCGAGGACTGATTCGCTACTCAGCAGGCGCACCGTGCAGCCGATCGCGCCCAGCAGCCGGGTGGTCTCGCTGATGCGGCGCAGGGCTCGCGCCGCGGCGGCGTCCCGTCCCCGGTGTCCGGCTGCGGGTTCGCGGATGATCAACAGCACCTGCCGACGCAACGGGTCGTGCTGGTCCGCGATGGCCTGTAGGAACGCGGCATGTTCACTGGCCGCGACGGCGAGCGCCAGCTCGGGCAGCTGGGAGGCGGCCTCCTGGGAAAAGAGCGCACCGTGGCCGACCGCCCCTACCGACCGGCTGTCCCCAAGCCGCACGGCCAGCCGCTGTCACGCGACGCTGTCGCCGCCCGGATCACCCGCTACAACGATGCCGCCAGCGGCACCTACCCTTCCCTGCACGACAAGGTGATCACACCGCATACCCTCCGGCATACCAACGCAATGGCGCTCCACCGCGCAGGCGTTGACATCGCCGGGCTGGCGCTCTGGCTCGGCCACTCCACCACCAGGTCGACCGACGTCTACCTCCACGCCGACATCGAAGCCCAAAGAACGAGCTTTGACTGAGACCGCCCCCGCCGACATCCCTCAGGCAGGCCCGGAGGCTGGTCAGGCCGCCTCGATCGGCATAACCACCGGCTCGGCATTATCGATCTAATGCGGATTTCCGCATTAGATCGAGATCTTCTTCTCCATCGTGCAACGCAAGGTCGTCTCACCCAACGACTTCACCAGTCTTGACCAGGTCGAAGACCGGCTGATCGCCTTCGAGCATCGTTACAACGAGACCGCCCGGCCCTTCAGATGGAAGTTCACCCCGGCGACCTCGAGGACCTACTGGCCCGGATCGAGCGACACGAACAGAAGGAGCGCAACTCCCAGCAACTCACCGGCTGCGACCATCAGCCTGCCGTACTCGACGCAGCCGCGTAACCCCCGAGAGATTTACGGAGACGACCACTAAGCCGTCAACATCGCTCGAAGATGAGGGTAGCAACTCCACACCCCTTCGAGACCATCACCCAATTCGGCGGGTCGAGAGCCGAAATAGTGGCAAATAGCTCTGTCTTCACAGCTTGGCAGATCCTCTAAGGGACCTGATCGGTACTGCTCGCCCAGCGAAACGACCCGTTGAGCCGGGAGTCGACCAGCCAGAAGTGAGTAATACATCTGCGTCACAAAACGCTGTTGGACGCGAATGACCGGATCGGTGCGATCAATGAGGTCCTCAAGATAATCAAGATCCAAAAAGGCATCTGTCTGGACCGCGGCAAATCCACAACACATGGCCGGAATGAACGGCGCGCCTGGCACTGCTTCAGGGAGCCAATGAATTCCTGATGGGTCGGGGTCAAACTCAGGCGAGTAGGCAAAATAAGAACTCCTATTTTCGGGGGTGGAAACCCAGCTTAGAATTTCCGTTGGTTTCCGAAGAAAAACTACATCCGTGTCAACGGCAAGAACTCGACTCTGCTCTGCAAATAGAAAATAGTCAATAAGTTGCGTTGCGCGAATGTTGTGGTTGCGCCACCAGAGGACCTTCGGATGCCCCACGAGTTGCTCGGCGGCTCGATGGTTGGCCTCAGGCCTAGATATGATCAATGCATTGGGCCACTCTTCGCGCAACCGTTCAACTGAGCGTGCCGAGAGCGAACCGTCATCGTGAAGCACCGGTTGCACCGTGCAATGTGTTGAAAGCGAGCGAAGCATCACGGTGCATCGGCCCACATGTTCCTCTGACACCAGCGTGTGTGTCTCGAGCTTCAACGAACACCTCCGTGGGTGGTACAGGACGAGTAGGCCCGCGACGCGGTCTTCAGGCTTGAGGCTGTCGTCGGTGCCGAAAGCTGCAGGCTTGTTCGGGACTGGCCCCGGGGCTCGCCGGGGTAGCGCGGTTTATGTGGACATGAGCGAACGCTGTGCGGGGCTCGTCCGCGGCCATGGTGGCTGCGCTCATGTAGATCGTCCTCTCGAGGGTCTTGCCAACGCCGGATACGACGTCGGGCTGGCGCATCTGGGGTGGCCAACTCGTTCAAGCTCGACTGCGGGCCCAATCAAAACTCAAACCGGACGCAGCGTGAAGAATCGCTGCTGCCACAGGCTGTACAGCTCGTGTCTAACGTCCTGGCTGATGCCCTCTGGTCCAGCGAGAGATTTCAAGGACTGTACTCCGTCCGCATGCTCCAGCAGGTTGAAGAGATCGAGAGAAATCTCCGTGGTCGAGCCTTTCGCGTGGTCCAGGATTAGCTCGTAGCAGACCTGGTGGCTGCCGGCCGCGGTGTGTCTGATCCGCTTGACGAGCCGGGTGGCCGGGCGGAGCCGGGGGGCCAGATTGCCGAAAGCGAGTGAGGCGCCCTCGCGTCGGCGCACCACGAAGTCGTCGATGACGAGGAAGTCGAGTCCGGTGGTAAGGAAGCAGGTGATGGCGTCCTGTGTTGTCTGCACGATCGGCTCGGCGTTGTTGTTGAACGACGTGTTGAGCAGGACCGGCGTACCGGTCAACTCGCCGAACCTGCGAACAAGATCATAGAATCGCTTGTTGGAAACCGAATCAATGATCTGAATCCGGGCACTGCCATCGATGTGCGTAACGGCTCCCAGTTCGTGCCTCCGGTCCTCACGCACATTGACGACAAACGACATGAAGTCATAGTTGGCGCGCGTCTCCGGCAGATCAAAATACGTCCTGGCGGCTTCCGGGGTGACGACGGGAGCGAACGGCCGATACGCTTCCCGCTTCTTGATCATCGCGTTGATGCGCCGCTTGTTGTCGCCGGGCCGCGCGTCGGCGAGAATGCTGCGGTTGCCGAGCGCACGCGGTCCGTACTCAGACCGGCCCTGCGCCCAGCCGAGGGCCGCACCGTCGGCCAGCAGTTGCGCGGCAGCTTCCACGAGGTCAGAGGGCCGATCGAATTCGATGAGATCGCTCCAGGAGGCGAGCTCCTTTTCGATCTCGGCGGTGGTGCCGAGGGCGGGACCCACGCTCGCGCTACGCATGCGGGGTTGCCTTAAAGGGCATGCCCCCAGCTGGAGGGCGGCAGCCAAGGCGGCGCCCTCAGCGGCGCCGGCGTCATGCGAGACGGGGTGAATGAATACTTCCCGGAACTTCCCTGAGCCGAGAATGAGTCCGTTGAGAGTGCTGTTGTGCGCCACGCCGCCCACGAAGCAGAGGTCCTTCAACCCCGTCCGGTCGGCCCAGTGGCACAGGACGTGCATAGCTATCTTCTCGAGGGTCTCCTGAAGCGCCGCGGCGAAGTCCTTGTGCGCCTGAGTGAACTCCTCACCCTTGCGGCGGGGACGGAAGCCACGGGCGGTGAATTCCCGCAGCAGGAAATCGCCGTTGTCCCTCAGCTCGTACATGGACCTGAACATCTCGCGATAGGTCTCGGGGTTTCCGTAAGGCGCGAGGCCCATGACCTTGTACTCGTCGCCGAGCCCATAGCCAAGCAGGCGGGTGTTAGCCAGGTAGAGTGCGCCGAGCGACTTCCCGAGGCCGTAGGTGGCGAGCTTCTCCAAGTGCCCGTCTTCGCCGTGATAGACGGTTATCGAGTGCTTCTCACCACGCCCGTCCATGACGACTACCAGCGCCTCCCTCATCCCCGAGCGGATGTAGGCAGACATGCCGTGGGCGACGTGGTGTTGGATGAACAACAGCTGTTCATCCGACATCTCCCGGCCCAGGGCCACCGCCAGATGACTCATGACGAGTTCGCGTGAACTGCGGATGGGAAGCTGCGGATGACTCGTATAGGTCTCGTTAAGCCATTCATCGAGCATGTCTTCCGCGAAGAAGTATCCCACGGCCGCGATCTCAGAAGGCGAGACCCCGGCGGTGTCCAGGCAGGCGCGAATCGCGTTGACGGGGAACTTCGTCGTCTGCTTGATCCGGTTGAATCTCTCTTCCTCCACGGCGACCAGGAGTTCGCCGTCCCTGATCAGACATGCGGCCGCGTCGTGGAAGGCATCCTGGGCGAGCAACCCTTCCACGGGCGGCGCCAGGTCCGTGTCTTCATCCGAGAAGTGTCCGCTCAGACCAAGTACGAGCATGTCGTCAGCCCTCTTCCGATCGCATGTTCTCGATCTTGCGCTGCAGAATGTTCATCCCGGCGATCCATCGACCGGTGTCCGCGACCCTGGCCCGGTAGTAATCGGCTATCTCCGGATGAGGCAGGATGAGGAACCGGTCGTCGGCGAGAGCTGCGATGACCGTCTCGGAGACCTCCTCCGGGCTGATGGCGGTCGGGCCCACGAGAGCTCGCATACCCGGCCCAGCCTCGGCGAGCATGCCGGTGCGCACGCCCTGCGGGCACAGCGCCTGAACGGTGATGCCACGGTGGCGGTAGGTGGCGGACAGCCATTCGGCGAAGGCGAGTGCGCCGTGCTTGGTGACGGCGTAAGGGGCGGAGCCGAGCATGGTGAGCATCCCCGCCGCGGACACCGTGGCGAGGAACCGGCCGCGGCCCCGCTCTAGCCAGGGTGGCAGGAGCAATCCGGCAGCCCGGACATGCGCCATCACGTTGACGTCCCACGCGCGCGCCCAGGAAGCGTCGGCGGCTTCCGGGCCACCATGCGGCGCGACGCCAGCATTAGCGCAGTACAAGTCGATAGCACCAAGTTCGTCGATAGCCGTCTCGATCAACCGGCTGACGCCGTTCTCGCTCGCCGCGTCGACGGTAACCGCTACGCCTCCCGTCTCCCCCGCGACCTCGGCCACCGCGTCGCCGTCGAGGTCGGCGACCACGATTCTCGCTCCCGCGGCGGCGAACCGGCGCGCCATCGCGGATCCGATGCCGCCACCGCCGCCGGTGACGACCACGCCCGCGCCTTGAAGGTCGAATCCCGTATCCTCAGTCATTTGGGTGGGTTGCCCTTCCCTACCTGTACTGCGTAGGCCGCCGCCTGGGTCGCGTAGAGCTCCGCGTAGCGGCCACCGGACTCGAGCAGGTCTTCATGGCTGCCTGATTCGATGATCCTTCGTTCCGCGATGACGAGCACGTGGTCGGCCATGCTCACCGTCGAGAATCGGTGCGACATGAGGACCGTGACCGCGCCGGTTCGAGCGGCGGCTTCGCGTGCATGCCAGGCGAAATTCTCGAACAGGTCGTGCTCGGCCTGGGGGTCGAGTGCCGCCGTGGGTTCGTCAAGAATTAGCCGCAGCGGTGCGGTGCGCATCATCCCGCGTGCGAGAGCGAGTCGCTGCCACTGTCCTCCGGACAGGTCAACGCCGCCGAAGATCGTGCCGAGCTGGGTATCGAGGCCGTCGGGCAGTTTGCCAACAAGCTTCGACGCGCCTGCGGATTCCACCGCACGGGCGATCGCGTGCACGTCATCAAGCGCCGAGAGGTCGCCGACGCCGACGGGCTCGCGCACGGGCAGCTGCAAGCGCGCGAAGTCCTGGAACACACCGCACGACGCCGTCGCCCACGACCGCGGATCGAGGTCGCTCAACGGCTGCCCGTCAACGAGGATCCGCCCGGATGTGGGCTGGTAGAGACCTGTCAGCAGTTTTACGAGCGTCGACTTGCCCGCGCCGTTGATGCCAACCAAGCCCACGACCGAGCCGGCAGGCAGATGCGCGCTGATCGAACGCAGCACCGGCGCGTCGCCCTCGGCGTAGCGAAACGTGACGTTCTCCAGCGTGATGCCGTCGGCGAGCCGTTCGGGCGCAGGCGTCGTAATGCCATCGAACTTTGCCACGTATTCGCGTAGCCAGAGCTGGTTCAACCGCTTCCTGCTCACGTCGAGCGCCATCGGCATCCGTCCCACAGTAAACAGTTATCCTACCGGGGCTGAAGGAGAATCTTCTTGACATTGGCCACCACGTGGTCGATCTCTTGCTCAGTCAGATAAGGATGTATGGGCAACGATACGACCTCCTGCGACAGTCGCTTCGCCACGCCGCGGGTAACAACGCGATGGTGATGTTGCTGCATGAATGGCAGCTCGTGCAGCACGTATGGATAGTGAATGATTGTTTCAATCCCGACTTCGCTCAGTCCTCTCGCCAGGTCATCCCGTCTAGGCGTTCGTATGACGTACTTATGAAATATGTGTTCGCGCCATTCACCCGCATCTGGAATCTCACACGGCAGTTCGGAGAAATGTTTAGAGTATGTCGATGCGATACTACGCCGACGCTTCAGCCAGCGTTCCTCATGTTGAAGCTTGGCGGTGAGCACGGCCGCAACGACAGAAGACATCCGCGAATTGAAGCCCACCCGTACAAATGTTTCATTCGAGTAACCCCACCGCCGGAGCTGTTCAACATGCTCGGCGATTTCTTGGTCATCAGTAAGAACCGCACCGCCCGAACCCGGAGCCGCAATGACCTTCATCGGATCAAAACTATGACAACTTGCTATTCCGATCGACCCGCTATGCCGCCCATGAATTGCTGCCCCGAACGATTGGGCCCCGTCCACAATTAGGGCAATGTCGTGCCGTCTCACAAAGGATTCGACAGGGTTCGGCTCCTCGAGGCGTCCATAAAGTTGGACGAACACAAGCGCCCTTGTTTTCGGAGTAACCGCTTCCGTCGCCAATTCCAGATCAATCAAGTAATTGTCGCACACATCAACGAAAACCGGCGTCGCCCCGGTGCGAAGCACAGCTGCAAGTGTCCCCGCAAATGAAAAGTCCGGAACAAGAACCTCGTCACCGCTTCCGACGCCTGCCGCAACGAGGGCAAAGTAGATCGCGTCGGTGCATGAGTTCACCATGCGAGCATGCTGACGGCCGCTCAGCGAGGCCAGAGTCACTTCGAGTTGCGCCACCAGTTCCCCATCAAGCAAAGATCCGGTGCGATATGCTGCCTCGCTTGCATCGAGTATTTCGTGCCCAATTTCGTCGAATTCTCTTGCCATGCCATAGAACGGCACCCGGCGCACAGTTGACATCACATCTCCCCTATTTCCGTTTACAAGGATTTGCTGCGGACCCCGAGGCCCAGTATTGAGGTGGGCCACATCGCGATAAGCCACTCGCATCCCGTAATCAACGTCATTATGAACACCAGAAATAAACGCCACGGTCGACTACAGCGCCTCGGCACGCCGACCAGGCTTGTGTCATCAGTCGTGCTGACCCAACTGGGCCAACATAGAGCCGCCACAGCATGACCCACTCGGCTTCAACTCCTCCCGTGAGGGCTGCCATTTATATCCAGCACTATAACACTAATCTCCGGGCGCTACTTACCTTCCACCCCAAAACGTGGGTCCCTCCTCGCCACTTTCCACAACCGCGACCGTCTCGGTCACCCGCGCGGAGGTCACCAGTGAAGCGACAAGCCACGTACCGTTTCCGCAGCCTTCGAACGTCAAGCCAAACCCTAAGCCGTAACGGCTGATTAGTAACACGTACCATTGTGCAACCATCAGTTAGAGTAATCGTCTGATCCAGTGCTGGCGAGCGCGCCGTTGATTCAACCAAAACCACACCGGATCGAGCGACGCCGACTCGATTTCACTAATATAGCCCATTCCGCAATAGGTCTCCCGCATACCGGGCGGCCCGAACCGACAGAGCGGCAATAGTGAGTGTAGGATTCTGCCATCCAGCAGACGGAAAACAGGCGCCGTCGGTCACGAAGACATTTCGGCAATCCCAGCACTGGTTATTACCGTCGACCACGGACGTGGCGGGGCTTAAGCCCATACGCGCTGTCCCTAGGTCGTGCACCTGTAGGCCCGGCACTGATAGTCGCTCGGAAATTGCGGTTATGCGCAGCCCTGCCGCGGCGGAGGCCTGTTCGATCTGGCATCGCATCGCGGCGTACAGCCGCTGTTCGTGCGGACCGTACTTGCACTCGATAAAGGGTATGGGGACGCCCCAACGATCACGAGCATTGCTAAGTCGGACGCGGTTGTGCCTGTACGGCAGCATCTCACCCTGAGCGTCGATGCTGCCTAGAGTCTTGCCTTGCGACGTGAGTCGTTGCAATGTCACCCACATCCCGAACGGGCGCACATCACTGCCTTGACTTCCGGGTCGTGGCGGAACCAGAAGGCCACGCTGTCGGGCAGCCCATTCGTAGCCGGCTGCGTGCGGGTAGCCATCGAGCACGCCCACGGCCAACACCACCGGGTGGTCCATAAGCCCGCGGCCCACCCATCCGCTAGAGTTGCCGAGCCCATCGGGGTGGCGTGAGCCTTGTGAGTTCAGCATGAGCCGGGCGGTCTCAATAGTTCCACCGCACAAGAAGACCACCCGAGCTCTAACGTGGTGCCGGGTTCCATTTGAGGTGTCGACGTATCGAACCCCGGTCGCTAGGCCCGTGTCCGAATTGACCGTTACCTCGGTTGCGAAGGCATTCGGCCTCAGCGCCAGTCGACCCGTCTCCCTAGCGGCAGCGAGCGCAGTGGCCTGCGTTGTGAATCCTGGCCACCTGTCGCGCCCGCTCGTTGGTGACACGAATCGCACCGGAATCGCGTCAAAGTCCAAGCGGCCAAAACTTTGCTGGAAGTCCCTTTCGGCGGGCGTTAGCGCACACGGCCCATAGCGATACACGCTGTCGGGGAGCGGCGACAGCCCTTCCGAACTCCCGTGTAGGCCCACGGCGCTCTCGACTACGCTGTAGGCCTCGGCTAGCTCGGCATACCGCAATGGCCAAGATAGCGTGCAGCCATCAAGGTCGGTTGCCTCAAGCTCGTACGGCGACAACCGTAGCGCCGAACCACCCCAGGTTAGCGAACGACCACCCACCTGCATTCCCCGGATCCAGTAGTACGGCATATCCTTTGGTGTTTGATAAGGATGCTCACTGTCATCGACGAATAGATGAGGACCGCGAGCCGCGAATTGGGGGTGTTGGGCCTGGACACGCCTACTCGTCCATACTTCACGATCCTCGGGCCCAGGGTGTTCGAAGGCTTGGTCGTCCAGCGGCGAGAGAAAACTGCTTTGCTTGCTCACGTCCGGCGGTTCAACAACGTGCGAGACTCGTTTTGGGATCTCGTCGGCGGCGCGGTCAGGACCAGCCTCTAGCACTAAGGTTCGGCAGCCTACCTCCGTCAACTCCTTAGCCGCCCATGACCCCGCGATGCCAGAGCCGACAACAACGGCATCGTATTCTTGAATGTCGCTAGTCTCCGCCATGACCATCAAAGTCTCCCAATCGGTATATCTAGGTGCACGAGGCCGGGATAGCACAAGCCTCTTCTTCGGATCGCCACAACTTTCGTACTGAGCGCGCGCCGTTTTCGCGGACGATAGTCCACGGGAGCCGTGTGCGTCGGGCCGCACGACGGGCTGCGCAAACGTGGTAGGGGTCTGTGTCTTGAGTTCTCAACTCTTGCCATTCCGAGTTCCTGACAATCGTTATCAATGGAGTCTGCCGAAAGAGGTGGCCAGCCCAAGTGCGTCGGCGGCGACTCCCAGCATCGCCAGACCGTCCTCGACGCCCTTTCCCCGAACGGTGACACCGTCAACGTGGTGACGCCAGCTGTGGAAATCCTTCATACGGGCGGCGAGGTCCCGGACGATCCCGCAGTTGACCAGATCACGTGTGGCCGGTGTACGTGCGGAGGCATTCGTCATGGTCAGTGTTCCGGCGCTCAGGGCCGCTTCGTCGACACGCGGGATCACCGGTCGGCGGCATCCGGTTCCAGAGACGAAGACTGTGGCCTCGGCTAGGCCGTAGCAAGGATTGAGCGTCTCCTGGCGGAAGCCAGCCGGGGCGAATCGCTTGGCGAACGCGTCGAGGGTGCCTGCATGGACCGGCTCCGAGCCATTCGCCGCGTAGCGCCATCGAGACAGGTTCAGTCCGTCGAGTTGTTCGTCGGTGACCGTACGGGTGCAGAGGTCGTAGGCGAAGTTGGGTGCCGCGGACCAGGCGAGGTCGTGTTTGTCCACGACTTCGAGCCAGCGAACCGGACGCAGCAGACCGGACTCGCGCCACCTCCATGCCGGACACCACCTGGCCAATAAGCGGACACCCGCCACACCGATCGAGGTTAGTGCCCCATCCCGAGGCCGCCATCGACCGCGATCACGGCACCGGTGATGTAGCCTGCGTCCGGCCCGGCGAGGAACGCCACCAGGCCAGCGACCTCGTCCGGGTCCGCTTCCCTGCCCAGCGGCACCATACCGAGAATCGCCGCCTTACGTGCCGCGGGGAGCACCGCGGACATGTCGGTGGCGATCAGCCCCGGCGCCACCACGTTTGCGGTGATCCCCCGCGAGCCGAGCTCACGCACCAGCGACCTGGCGAGCCCGACCAGCCCCGCCTTTGAGGCGGCGTAGTTAGCCTGGCCCGGCCACCCATGTAGCCCTGTGATCGAGGAGATGAAAATTATCCTTCCCCGTTGCATCTTCATCATGCGGCGCACCGCACGCTTCGCAACCCGGTAAGAGCCGGTCAGGTTGGTGTCCACCACGTCGGTGAACGTTTCCTCCTTCATCAGGGCGAGCATCTGGTCCGACGTGATGCCCGCGTTGGCGACCAGCACCTCGACCGGTCCCTGATCCTGCTCCACCTCGGTGAACGCGGCGTCCACCGAGGCAGTGTCCCGCACGTCGCACCGCACCACCGCCACCCCCTCGACCGGTTCACCAGTACGCGAGGTGACCGTGACGCTGTCCCCTCCGGCGGCCATCCGCCGGGCGATTGCCAGCCCGATCCCCCGGTTGCCCCCCGTTACCAGCACAGAACGCCCCACGACGCGGTCCTCCTCATGATCGAGCTTGAGCTGTCATCGGCAGGGTTACCCACCCAGATATCGTGTTGGAATGCAGCCTCGTGCCAGGCCCGGCCGGAGCCAGGTCGGTGAAATGGCTGAACAATTCAGCGAAGAACAAGCCGAGGGTTGCCCGGACAATAGAATTACCCACACAGTAATGCGATCCGACTCCGAATGTCAGGTGTTTATTCGGCCGCCGCCGGATATCGAAGGTGAACGGGCCTGGGAAGACCTCCACGTCGCGGTTAGCCGAGGCCAGCCAGGTAACGACCGCGTCGCCGGCTCGAATCCGGTGTCCGCCCAGACCGGTGTCCGTTACGGCGTACCGCAGCAGGTTCATCGTCGGGGTGGCCCAGCGCAGCGCCTCCTCCACCCCGCCCGCCAGCAGGTGCGGGGCAGCGGCCCACTGGGTCAGTGTCGCGGTTCCCATGAAGTCCGCCAGCGTGGTGGCCGGGACCTGGGATGTGGTTACAATCCCACCAACCAGCAGGCTGTAGCAGTTGGACACCACCTCGCCCTGGTTCAGCGGACGGTCATCCCACCTAGTCTGGGTCAGTAGGCTGACCAGGTCATCACCAGGACGGGCACGCCGCTGGCGTGCGATGTCGCGGAAATAGGCAAACAGCTCGCGATGTGCTGCCCGCAGCACGGACCCTGCCGAGCCCGGCTGGCCGAAGATCGGGTCCTCGGGCGCGATGGCGGCGAAACTGAGCGCCGCCAGCCGGGGCCAGTCGCTGGCCGGAAGATCCATCAGGATGCCCATGACCGCCATGCTGAGTCGACGCATGTGGTCAGCGAGATCATAGGGTCCGCCATCGGCCAGCGGAGCAAGCAGTTCGCGGGTGACCACGCGGAGCCGCCCGCGCATCGCGGCTATCCGCTTGGCCGCGAGTGATCGCTGCAGCGGCATCCGAAGTGTGGCGTGGCGCGGCGGATCGGTCGCCACGAGTTGGATGCCGCCCGCCGGATCGTCGGTGCCGAGCTGGTCCAGCAGGGTCCCGCGCTGCGAGGTGAACGTCACGGTGTCCCGGAGTACCGCGTCCACGTCACGGTACGACGCGACCGACCAGAACGTCCGCCCGTCGGGCAGCACGTGGTTCGCTACCGGGCTGTCCCGGCGCAGCCGCGCCCATACCTCATGGGACACGCCCTTACCGTGAAAGCCAGAGTCGACGAGTGCCGTGAGATCGGTAGTATCGGAGGCAAATGGACAGCGCGGGATAACATTATTCATAGGGCTCCACGAAGACTCCCTGACATCTCGGGTTACGCCATTTAACAATAACTTTCATTTCATTATCTGGCCAGCCCTCGCGTTGACTCATCAAAAATGCCCGCGTAGGTGAGTCGTTGCCTCAGCCCGGATCCACCGGGCCGAATCTGGCGTGAATGCCGTGAAATGGGGAGAGGCGCCATCCGAGCTGGGATAATGGGAGCTGTTGAAGCTTCCAGCAGGTAACCATTCAGTAGCTTCGTGACCTTGCTGGCGCGAGCGCCGCTTGTGCAGTGAGATGATCTTCTGGTGCCGAAGAACCCGGATCGCCGCCCGCCGTACGACGAGCTGGCGGCGCTGGTGGTCCGGCAGATGACACGATCGAGGCCCAGCGGCAGACGATCGAGCGGCTTCAGGCTGGGTCGCAACTCCGAGAACTCATCGTTACCGCCGTCCAGGAACACGTTCGTCCAGCCGGACAAGAAGCCGCCGGTCAAGAGCGGGAACAAGCGGGGTCGCCAGCCGGGAGCCCCCGGCGCGGGCTTGGCCATGGTGGAGAATCCGGATCAGGTCGAAGAGCATGTCCCGGGCGTGTGCGGCAACTGTGGAAAGATCTTGTCGACGCTCGACAGTGTCGGTTTTACCCGCCGTCTGGTCCGCGACATTCCCCTGGTCACGCTAACGGTGACCGAGTATCAGGTGCACCGGTGCCGCTGCGATGGCTGCGGCCGGGTGAGTACGGCAGCCCTGCCCGATCAGGTGGCCGGAGCGCCGTCGTCGTACGGACCGAACCTGCGCGCGCTCGCGGCCTATCTGCTGGTCTTCCAGCACATCTCGGTGGAACGCTGCGCCCAGCTGATCGCGACGTCATGGGAGCCTGGGTCTCGCCCGGCTGGGTTTCCTCGGTCATGACCGAGGCCGCGGCCCTGGTCACCGACAGCATTTGGTGCCTTCGGAGCCGGCGTGGGTGATCCCGGTACGCAGGAACGCGAGGATCTCGCTCCACCAGGTCTCCACCGTGTCCGCCAGGCGTTCGAACTTGGGCAGCCCGGAGCTGGCGCAGCGATCGTAGAACCGGAACAGCAATCGGCGATGACGTGCCGGTCCCGGATGGGCGCGCGCCAGGGACAGCAGATCAAGCAGGTCCTCTATGGCGTTCCAGGCGGTAAGGATCGGGCGGCCGATCTTCTTGGGGAGTGCCTGCAGGTCATTGATCATCGGGCCGAGCTGCCAAACCGTGCATCCGCGCAGCCGAACGGGTCAGCCGGTTGCGTAACTCCCATACCCATGCGCCGGAACCGGTACGCGTTGATCAGGAACCTCCCGCCGACCCCGGGCTCATCCCGTTCACCGGCCACGAGATCAAGAAACTCCTCGCATGGGCCCTCGCCCACCCACCCACCACGACCGCTGAATCACCTGGCGGCGCCGCCACCAGGCCCGGTCACGGTGGTTCCACAAGCGCACCAGGCCTGCCCGCAACACCAAGATTGCCCTGGCCAACTAGCGAATGGCGGCTGCTGTACCAGCCGCGGGACGCTGGCTCATTCTAAAACCACACCTGACGAGAGCGCCCGGCGCTACCTCGCTCGGTCGCACCGCTCCGTTAATACTCCAGCCGTACTTAGCCGTTGAGGGCGTTGTTGTCGCTGGTAGTGGCAGCGGCGGGCGCGGGCTTGGTGGCGGCGTCTCCATTATGACCAGCGCAAACAATGCCAGGCTGGGTGCTGGGGTGGGTGGAGACGGGCATGGAGGCGACGGATCTCGTTGACGGTGAGCGGGACCAGATCTTCTGGTGTGTCCAGCTTGTAGGGGTCGGTGGGCTCGGGCGGTGATTGTCCGGCGGAGGGCCCCGCCGGCGACGCGGACCAGGGCGGGCAGCGGGACCGGATGAGTGGCCCAGCAGCGGTAGAACGCCACCTCGGCCGGGTCGCTGATCGAGCGGCGGGCCAGCAGCCAATCGTGCGCGCCGTGTTCTCCCAGGCAGATCCACGCCCAGTCGTAGAAGCGGTGGCCCTTGGCGCCGTGGCCGCAGGAGTAGCGTTGCCAGGCCCTCTGGTCCAGGGCGGCTATGGCGTGGTCGGCGCGGATCCGCTCTCCGGCGATGGGAACGAGATGATCGCAGGAGACCGCGAACACCTGGTTCAGGCCACGGCTGCGGCACCGCTCGCGCAGCACGGTGTTATAGCCATAGCCTCATCGCCGCCTACCCAGGCGAAGGCCAGCAGCGGTTCGTCGGCAGCACGTTCGATCATCCGCCAGGCAAGCTCGGGCTTGGTCGCGAACACCACGTCCGCGCCGACACCGGCGCCGGTGAGCCGGTCGAGCTCGTCGAACCAGGACGCGGGCAGGTACAGTTCCCGGTCGATCAGCACTCGTTGCCCACCCGGGACGGCGTAGGCCGCGAACACCCCGATGTGACAGTTGGTGATCTTCCCAGCGGTGCCGGTGTACTGCCGCTACACCCCAGCCGAGCAGCGACCCTTCTTCTCAAAACCGGTGTCGTCGACTACCAGGACCCCGTCTCGACTGCCGAGCCGCTCGGCCACCTGCGCCCGCAGCGCGTCACGGACCTCATCGGCATCCCAGCGGGCGTGGCTGAACAGCCGTTGCATCCCATCCGGTGTGCCGTCCCCGGCATACTCGGCCAGCGACCAGCCATTCTTCCGTTCCAGACCGCTCAGCAGACCGTCCAGACACACCCGCGCCCGCACCCGGGGCTCACTCCGGATGAAGAACGGTGCCAGCACCTGCGAAAACAACTCATCCAACGCATCGCCCCACCGCGCAGGGACACCCTGGGCTACCGTGGACGGCACGACCACCGCCCGGTCATCGATCTTCACACATCCATGGTCACGGCGGTGGCCGCTTCATGTCCGGCGCTTCGCCAACCCCCAGGCCCCAAGCGCGGCTGGAGTATTAAATGCCGCCGCCACTCCCGGCTGTGGCGATACCGTGAGTTCTGTGGGCAATAGTGAGACGGGGATTCCGCCGCAGCACATCACCGAGGCCAAGAAAAGGCGGCTGGGCGGCCTGCTCCGCACCCGGAACTTCCGCCTGCTGTGGGCTGGGGAGTCGGTCAGCGCGTTAGGGTCGGCGATCACCACGGTGGCCGTCCCGTTCGTGGCGGTAACCACCCTGCACGCCAGCACCGGCGAGGTGGCCATGCTGACCGCGGCCAGCTGGGTGCCCTGGTTCCTGATCGGCCTCCCGGCCGGTACCTGGGTTGACCGCTGGCCGCGCCGCCGCATTCTGCTGGCCGCCGACCTGGTGTCCGCCGTGGTCTTGGCCGCTATCCCGGTCGCCGCCTGGACCGATGTGCTGACCGTTCCCATGCTGCTGGCCGCCGTGCTGATCATTGGCACGTCCAGCATGTTCTTCACCCTGGCGTTCAACGGCTACTTGCCGCACCTGGTGGCCCCGGATGACCGGATGGAGGGCAACGCCAGGCTCCAGACCAGCGCCTCGGCCGCCCAGATCGCTGGCCCGGGCCTCGGCGGTCTCCTCACTGAGGTGGCCGGAGCGGTCGGAGGCCTCCTCATCGACGCGGTCACCTTCATCGTCTCGGCCGCCTGCCTGCTGGGACTGCGGACCACGCCCGAGCCGAGGGCGGCGGCGGGCGAGCGGCCCAGCATGGTCCGGCAGCTCAGCGAGGGCCTAGGCTACTTCAAGTACGGCGAGTTCATGTTGCCCATGCTCATCGTGGCAGCGATGATCAACATCGGGATGCTCGGCGTGTTCTCGCTGCGCATCGTCTTCCTGGTCCGCGCCGAAGGTGTCGCGCCGGGAACTGTGGGCGCCCTGATCAGCCTCGCCAGCCTGGGCGGCCTGCTGGGCGCCGCGCTCGCGTCCCGGGTCGTCGCCCGCTTCGGCAGCGCGCGCACCTATGTGGGGGTCAATGTCGTGACCGCGCCGTTCATGCTGCTGCTGCCAGCCAGCGGCCCTGGCTGGCAGCTGGCGCTGTTCACGGTGGGATCGTTCGTGGTCATGGCCGGCGGCACGATGTCGGGCATCGTCACCGCCACCTTCCGCGTGAACTACATACCGGCGCACCTCCTGGGCCGAGTCACGGCGGCCTCCCGGTTCGTCATCTCCGGCACCGTGCCGCTCGGCGCAGCCGCCGCCGACGTCCTGGCGACGGCCTTCGGGATCGGCGCCGCCATGTGGGTGCTGGCCATCTTCTTCGCCGTTACCCCGCTGCTCATGCTTGCCACCTCAATGCGCAGCATGCGTGACTTCCCGGCCCTCCCCAGCCAGCCTCCCGTATACAGCCGTGATGATCGACGGTGAAGCATGAGAAAGGTGCGCCTGACCTGCGAGGATTCGAGTGTCGAGTTCGTGGCTGAGCGTCGCGGGTAAACGCCTGCGTGGCTGGATCGTCATCGACATCGACGCGACCATCATCACCAGCGCCTCCAAGAAGGCCGGAGCTGCCGTCACTTCTAGAAGACCTACGGCTTTCAGCGCGCCATGAGGCGGTCTGACGTATCTCCGGCGCAGCCGAAAGGGACTCAGAAGGAGTTTCCTGGGCCTAATGACTCACCTTGATCGGAAACGATGACGAGACCAGAGCATGTCAGGAAAGTGGCGGTCAGGCCGAGACGCTGCGGGTGGCGCGCCATGAGGCCCGCGTGACATGGCGAAAGGTGTATTGCCTGAACCCCAATCTCCAGGGGCTGTCCGTGTGGTCGCCAGGTCGCGCGGGGAGTCGCTGCCTTGCCCGGCTCGTCGTGCGCCGTACGGCTCCAAGCTCTCCTCGCCATACGTGGGCGGCCGAGGCGCCCTCGGCTTGACCAGTTTCGGCGTCAGTGCTCCCGCAATGCCTCCCGCGCGTGATCATGGTGCCAGTCAGTCAACACGCACAACTCATCGAGAATCTTCGCCTTGTCGCTCTTGGAGCCGCCTGGTAGCGCCGGGCCGCCGTCTTGGTTACCGTCTTGCGCTGGCTCGCTGTCAGCCTCATCTTCCACACAGTGATCATCGCTCAGTGTAAGGTCCAGACACCAGACAGTGGCGTTTATTCAAAGGCATGAGCGAAGAAGTGCAAGCCGATGACTGTGGTGGGCACTTTCTGAAACTTTTCGAGTGGTCCTCGAAAGCGCCATGAGCAGATTCGCCAGATTTTGACATGTGCGAACGCCTGCTCGACCGCAGCGCAAATAGCGTTAACTGGCGGTTGCTTCTCTCCTGCTCGAGTGTAAGTTTTCCGCCTTGCGGCTTCTCATCGGGATGGTGGCCTTGATAGCCGCTGCCACCATCCCGATGGAGACCTGTGAC
>NZ_JBITMP010000091.1:0-25781 GCF_044466425.1 Nonomuraea sp. NPDC049400 | reverse complement strand
AACCAGCTACAAGGCCACCATCAGCATCAACATCCACATGCCCGATGAACCTTGACAAACCAGCGTGAAGCCAAACTAAACGGCATTGGGGCTAGTCCTCGACCGGGTCACCGACGGCGTCCGCGTAGTAGCAGGCCGCCTGCGCCTCGGGGACGGCGGGCAGGATGTCCAGCAGCTCGGACCGGCACCTCGCGTCCACCCCGGCCTCGGCCGCCTTCCCGGAGGCGAGCACCTGGCAACGGGCGTGGAAGCGGCAGCCGCCGGGGATCCTGGTCGGGTCCGGCGGCTCACCGGTGAGCACGACCCGCTCAGGAGACTCCGGCAGCACCGACATCAGGGCCTGTGTGTACGGGTGCCGCGGCGCGGTCAGGACCTGCTCCACCGGACCCGACTCGACGATCCGGCCCAGGTACATGACCGCCACCCGATCGGCGATGTTCCAGGCCAGGCCGAGGTCGTGGGTGACGACCAGGGCCGACAGCCCCAGCTCCGCGCGGAGCTTGAGCATCAGGGCCAGGATCTCGCCGCGTACGGAGGCGTCCAGCGAGGCCACCGGCTCGTCGGCGATCAGCACCTTGGGGTTCAGCGCCAGCGCTCCGGCGATCACCACGCGCTGCCGCTGCCCGCCGGACAGCTCGTGCGGGTAGCGCAGGAAGAACCGGTCGGGCGGCCGCAGCCCCGCCCTGGACAGCGCCTCGGCCACGACCTCCCGCTCGTCCGGCAGTCCGTGGATACGCGGCCCCTCGGCGACCGCCTCGTACACGGTGTGCCTGGGGTTGAGCGAGCCCATCGGGTCCTGCAGGACGAGCTGCACCTGCCTGCGGTACGCCTTGAGCGCCTTGGAGCCGTAGTCCAGCGCGGCGCCGCCGTACCGGACCTCGCCCGAGGTGGGGCGCTCGAGGCCGAGCAGCGTGCGCGCCAGCGTGGTCTTGCCGCAGCCCGACTCGCCGACCAGCGCCACGATCTCGCCCTCGCCGATGGCGAGGTTCACGCCGTCCACGGCCCTGGCGCGGCGTCCGCGCGAGGAGAACTCCACGTGCAGGTCACGGGCCTCCAGCAGGCCCGGCCCGGCTGTCACGACCGGCTCCGTGGTGGTCTGCGTCTCGGTCATGAGCTCCCCTCCTTCTCGCGTACGTGCACGCAAGCGGCGGTACGGCGCTCGCCCGCGGGCCACAGCTCCACGTCCAGCGTCGCGCATTCGTCCAGCGCCACGGGACAGCGCGGATGGAACGGGCAGCCGCTCGGGAGCTGCATCGGGTCCGGCGGGTCGCCGCCGAGGCCCTTCGGCGCCAGCCGCGAGGCCGGGTCGCCCACCGTGGGGAACGCCGCCGCCAGCGCCCGGCTGTAGGGGTGCTTGGCGTCGTGGAAGACCTCGGCGGACGGGCCGTGTTCGACGACGCGGCCCGCGTACATGACCGCGAGCTGGTCGCACACGTCCGCGAGGACCGACAGGTCGTGCGAGATCATGATCAGCGAGATGTCGTGCTCGGCGACCAGCTTCTTGATCAGCGTCAGGACCTGGGCCTGCACCATCACGTCGAGCGCCGTGGTCGGCTCGTCGGCGATGATCAGCCGCGGCGAGCAGGCCAGCGCCATCGCGATCATCACGCGCTGCCGTTGCCCGCCCGACAGCTCGTGCGGATAGCTGCGGGCCCGCCAGGCGGGCAGACCGACCTGTTCGAGCAGCTCGGCCACGCGCTTGCGGGCGGCGTCCGGCTTGGCCAGGCCGTGTACGAGCAGCGGTTCGGCGATCTGGTCGCCGATCCTGCGCACCGGGTTGAGCCCGTGCTGCGCGCCCTGGAACACGATCGAGGCCTCGGCCCACCGCACGGCACGCATGCGGCCCCACTTCATGGTGAGCATGTCCTCGCCGTCGAGCAGGATCCGGCCATCGACGCGCGCGTCGCGAGGCAGGAGCCGCAACAGCGCCATGGCCAGCGTCGACTTGCCGGATCCCGACTCGCCGGCAACTCCGAGTGCCGCTCCGGAGTCGAGCGTCAGCGACACACCGCGCACCGCGGGCACCTCACCCGAGGCGATCCGGTATGTCACCGACACGTCATCCAGTTCAAGAAGACTCATGCGATCGACTCCGTCGCTCGCATGAGTCTTTGACTGCTGTGTCTGATTGTTCTCTCGCTTCGCTCGCTCACGCCGCCCTCCTGAGCCGCGGGTTCAGCACGGCCTCCAGAGCCCGCCCGACCAGGGTGAACGCCATGACGACGACGAGGATGGCCAGGCCGGGGATGATGATGTACCACCAGGCGCCCTGCGTGGCCGCGCCGAAGTCGTAGGAGGCGCGCAGCATGGTGCCCCACGAGGTCTTGTTGGCGCTGGCGCCGAGGAAGGCGAGCGTGGACTCCGTGACGATCGCGCTGGCCACCTCCAGCGTGGTGCTGGCCAGCAGCAGCGGCGCCACGTTGGGCAGCACGTGCCTGGTGGTGATGTGCCAGTGGCCCGCGCCGAGGGCCTTCGATCGCTCGATGTACGGCCTGGCCTCGACGGCCATCGTCTGGGCCCTGATCAGCCGGGCGGTCGCAGGCCACGTCGTGATCCCGATCGCCATGATGATCGTGATCGTGCTGCCGCCCAGGATGGCCGCCAGCACCAGGGCGGTGACCAGGGACGGGAGCACCAGGAACCAGTCGGTGACCCGCATGAGCGCGCCGCTGAGCCAGCCGCGGAAGTGTCCGGCGACGACACCGACCACCAGGCCGATCACGATGCTGAGGAACGCGGCGAGAAAGCCGATGAGCAGGGACGTGCGCGAGCCCCACCACACCATCAGCAGGATGGAGCGACCCGACTCGTCGGTGCCGAACGGCTCGCTCAGGCTCGGCGCCGCCCACTTCGCACCCGTGCCCTTGACGACGCTGGTGACGTCCGCGCTGATGAACAGCGGCGCGACCAGCGCGAGCACCACGGCGACGACGAGGATGCCCAGCCCGGCCATTCCGGCCCGGTGATGGCGGAACTCGGCCCAGAAGCGGCTCAGCGCCAGCCGCCTGCGGGCCGCGGCGACACTGGTCATGCCGACCTCACCCTCGGGTCGAGCATGTGGTAGACCACGTCGGCCAGCGTGTTCATGATGATCACCGCCACGGTGATCAACAGGAACGTGCCTTGCATGAGCGTGAAGTCGGGCACACTGACCGCCTCGTAGAACAGCCGGCCAAGACCGGGCCAGGTGTAGATCGTCTCCACGGTGACCGCGCCGCCGACCACGAACCCGATGCGCAGGAAGACCAGGGTGACCGTGGGCAGGAGCGCGTTGGGCACCGCGTGACGGCGCCGGACCTCGTCGTCCCTGAGCCCTTTGGCCCTGGCCACGGTCACGTAGTCCTGGCTGACCTCCTCCAGCAGCGAGGAGCGCATGACCAGGAGGTACTGCGCATAGACCACGGCCACCAGCGTCAGGCACGGCAGCACCATGTGCGAGGCCACGTCCAGGACGTACGCGAACCCGTCCGGCGCGTCCACGCTCTCTATGCCCCTGAACGGGAAGATGCCGGGAATGGGCCCGATGCCGACGCCGAACACCATCATCAGCAGCAGTCCCAGCCAGAACGTGGGCACCGACCACAGCGCCAGCGACAGACCGGTGGAGAACCTGTCGAACCTGCTCCCGTGCCGCCACCCGGCCCGCGTCCCCTGCCAGATGCCGAGGCTGACCGCGATGACCAGGCCCGTTCCCGCCAACAGCAAGGTCGGACCTATGCGGTCGCCGATCAGGTCGAGCACCGGCCGCTTGTACTCATATGACATGCCCAGGTCGAGCCTCAGCGTGTCGCCCACGAAGTCGAAGAACTGCTGGAGCAGCGGCTTGTCCAGACCGAGCAGGTGGCGTTCGCGGTCGAGCTGCTCCGGCGTCATGTTGCGGCCCTGCGCGAGGTTCCGCACGGGGTCGCCGGGCAGGAGCCGGAACACGAAGAAGGTCCCGACGATCACCATGGCGATGCTGAACAGCGCCCCACCGGCCTTGGACAGCGCGTACTGCAGCGTGCCGCGGCTGGTGGAGCGCTCGTCACCAGGGCCCGCCGCCTGGGCGGCGGGCTCTGCTGCTTCTAGCGGAGTGGTCATTCGCGCTCGTCGGCGACGCTCTTGCGCCGCCTGGTCAGGAGGAAGGCCACCAGTCCGATGACCACGACGCCGCCCACGATGCCGACGATGAGGCCGGTGTTGGAGCCGCCGCCACCGCTGCCGCCGCTCGCCGCCGTGGCCTTGACGTCCACGGTGTAGAACGGCCAGTAGCCGCTGCCGCCGTACAGGAGACCCTTGTCCTCAGGGATGGGCGTGATGCTGGTGATCCGGTCCTTGCGGTAGCCCTCGAGGTCGTTCGGGTAGTAGATCGCGATGACCGGGGCCTCGGTGTAGAGCCGCTCCTGCATCTTCTTGATGGTCTCGGCGCGCTTGGGCCGGTCGAGCTCCTTCAGCTGCTCCTGGTAGAGCTTCTCGAAGGTCTCGTCGCAGAAGAACGACTCGGTACCGCCGCCCTCGCCGCCCGGGGCCGGCCTGCGGCTGCACAGGTGCGTGGCCAGGACCTCCTCGGGGTCGGGGTTGACCGACCAGCCGCTGATCGCGATGTCGAACAGGCCGGTGACGCCGGTCTCCTCGGTGAACTTGCTGGAGTCGAGCTTCTTGGTGGTCAGCGTGATGCCGACCTCCTTGAAGAAGCCCGTCAGGTACTCGGCGAGCTTGTCCTCGATCGGCGTCTCGGTGTGGATGCTGAAGCGGAACTCCAGCTTGCGCTTGCCGTCGGGCATCGTGCGGATGCCGTCGGAGCCCTTCTTGTAGCCGGCGTCGTCGAGGATCTTGTTGGCCTTGGCGGGGTCGTACGTTACCTTCCCGTCGCCGGTGGCCTCCCAGAAGAAGTCCTTGTACATCGGCGGCACGATCGAGCCGTCGGCGGGCTTGGCCAGGCCGTTCTGGACCTCGGCGACCAGCTTCTGCTTGTCGATGGCGTAGTGCAGCGCCTGGCGGACCTTGACGTCCTTCAGCGCCGGGTGGCCGTCGCCGACGGGCTTGTCGTCGGTGGTGGTGGCGCCGTGGTTGATCTGCAGGTACGCCGCGCGGCGGCCCTGGGTGTTCCACGCCTCGATGTTCGGGTCGTTCTGGATGGCCTCGAACTCGGGCGGCTGCAGCCGGCCGATCAGGTCGATGTCACCGCTCTTCAGGCCGGCGATCGCGGCCTGCGGGTTGTCGTAGAAGATGACCTGCAGCTCGTCGACCTTGGGCTTGCCCCGCCAGTAGTTGGGGTTGGCCTGCAGCTTGACGTACTGGTCCTTCTTGTGCTCGATCGCGATGTACGGGCCGTTGGTCACCGCCGGGTACTTCTCGGCGTCGTAGTTGGCCATGTCGGTGACCGACTCCCAGACATGCTTGGGCATGATCGGGATCGGGTTGTCCAGCATGGACGCCTGCGGCGACTTGAGCTTGATCGTCAGGTCCTGGCCGCTGGCCGTGACGCTCTCGAAGTTCTCCACCGCCGGGCCGTTGGCCGTCTTGGCGGCCTCGTCCGTCATGATCTTGTTGAACGTCCAGGCCGCGTCGTCGGCCGTGACCGGCTTGCCGTCCGACCACTTGGTCTGGCGGATCTTGAACGTCCACGTGAGCCCGTCCGGCGACGTGGTCCACGACTCGGCCAGGTCCGCGCTGGGCTGCAGCGTCTTGGAGTCGGGCACCGTGAGGTAGCCGTACATCCAGCGGTGGATCGACGTCGAGACCAGGCGGACCGCCAGGAACGGGTTCATGGAGTCCATGGACTGCGTGGCGCCGATGCGGACGACCTTCTTCCCCGCCGCAGGCTCCTGAGCATGGGCCGCTGTCGCGCCCTGACCTGCCACTAACAGCGCGACACCCAGCGCTGCCAGGCGCGCGAACCATTTCCTCATAAGTGCCTCACCTTCAGGCGGGGGTTTTCCTGTGTAGGGAAAGGCAAACGATACGGAGACCGCGTGTCAACGCATGACGGAAAATTGTTTCATTCTCGTTTCCTTTTTCGGTGTAAATTTTCACCAACCTTGGTGCTGTCGTGCGGACGCAGATATTACAGCGCGCAACCTTTGATAGGTTGAGGAACATGAAGTGGCTCAGTGAGGACGAGCAGCGGGCCTGGCGGGCGTTCGGCGCCGCCACGCGGCTGCTCACCGAGCGCCTCGACCGGGAGCTGCAGGCCGCGGGCATGCCGCTGACCTACTACGAGCTGCTCGCCATGCTCTCGGAGGCGCCGGACAGGACGTTGCGGATGACCGAGCTGGCCAAGTGGACGCGGTCCAAGCCGAGCCGCATCTCCCACGCCGTGGGCAAGCTGGAGCAGGCGGGCTGGGTGCGCCGCGAGCACTATGCCGCCGACCGGCGCGGATGGCTGGCCGTGCTGACGGACGAGGGCTTCGAGGCCCTGCAGGCGGCGGCCCCCCGGCACGTCGCCAGCGTGCGCGACAACCTGATCGACGTGCTCACCCCTGAGCAGTTGCGCCAGCTCGAGGAGATCAGCCGGACCCTCCTCGACCATCTCGGCGATCAGGGCTGATCCCCGGGCATGTCCCCCAGGCGGCAAAGGGCGCATACAGCTGATCTCCTCGGATAGGGGGACAAGAGATGCAGCCCAAGGGGGAGTTCACATGTTGGACGGCAAGACCATCGCGTTCCTGGTCGCTCCCGAAGGAGTGGAGCAGGTAGAGCTCACCGAGCCGTGGAAGGCGGTCAAGCAGGCGGGCGGCACTCCCAGGCTCGTCTCCACCCGGAGGGGCCAGATCCAGGCATTCCACCACCTGGACAAGGCCGACAGGTTCGCCGTGGACGAGACGGTGGACGACGCCGACCCGGCCTCGTTCGACGGCCTCGTGCTTCCTGGCGGCGTCGCGAACCCCGACTTCCTGCGCATGGAGCCGCAGGCCGTGCAGTTCGCCCGCGCCTTCTTCGAAGCCGGCAAGCCGGTGGCCGCCATCTGCCACGCGCCCTGGACGCTGGTGGAGGCGGACGTCGTACGCGGCCGTACCGTCACCTCATGGCCCAGCCTGCAGACGGACCTGCGCAACGCGGGGGCGACGTGGGTGGACCAAGAGGTCACGGTGTGCACGGAAGGTCCGAACACCCTGGTCACCAGCCGGAAGCCGGACGATCTCAAGGCGTTCTGCCAGGCCGCGACCGACGCGTTCGGGGAGGAGCCGGGCCCGGCCCGCTGACCCCCCGGCCCAGCCCGGTGACGTCAGGCGAGCAGGGCCTCGGCCAGTCCCCTGACCGAGGACTTGAGCCGGGCCACCCCGCCGTCCGCCATGACGTGCCGGGCCAGGTCGGCGTCGAAGGAGCCGAGCAGCGCGTGGGCGGCGAACTCCGCGTCGAGGCCGCCTTCGCCGCCGGACACGGCGCCGCGGGCGCGGGCGAGCCCGGTCTCGGCGATGAGCGCGGTCACGTGCGCGTGCCAGCGTAGATAGGTCGGATCGCGATACTTGTCATCGGCGCAGGCTCGCTCGTGTGCGGCGAAAAGGGCGAGGTTGCGCTGGGCGAGCTCGGCCAGCTCGTCCAGGAAGGCCAGCAGCCGCTCTCTGGGCGGCGCGCCGGGGCCGAGCGGCGAGTCTGGCGACTCGATGGCGAGCGCCAGCGCGGCCGCCCGCTCGGCGAGCAACTCCTGGAAGAGCCCGGTCCTGCTGCCGAAGCGCCGGAACAGCGTGCCCTTGCCCACCCCCGCCGCCGCGGCCACCCGGTCGAGGGAGATGTGCTCGGCCCCGTGGGCGGCGAGCAGCTCTTCCGTGGCCCGCAGGATCGCCTCCCGGTTGCGCGTGGCGTCAGATCGCACCCTCACCCTCCTTCGAGCTTGCAACCGGACTGTCAGTCCTCATACTATCCCTACCATCGAAGCGGACCGCTAGTCCGCATTCTGTGCGTCAGGGAGGCTGCGCATGCGCGCATTGGTGGCGGGTCCAGGGGCCGAGGGACTGTTCGCGGAGGTGCCCGAGCCCGTGCCGGGTCCGGGTCAGGCCCTCGTCGAGATCCATCACGTGTCCGTGAACTTCAGTGACTTTCGGCATATGGGACGCCTGCCGCAGGGCACGGTGCTCGGCTACGACGCTGCCGGGGTGGTCCTGCGGGCCGCCGAGGATGGCACGGGTCCCGGCGTGGGTGCGAGGGTGGCGGCGTTCGGGGCGGGGGCGTGGGCCGAGCGGGCGGCGTTCGGCACCGGCTCGATCGCCGTGGTGCCTGACGAGGTGGATCTGGTGCGGGCCGCCGCCCTCCCGATGGCCGGACTGACGGCGCTGCGCTCGCTGCGTGCCGCCGGGCTCGCGGCGGGCTCGCGCGTCCTGGTCACCGGGGCGTCGGGCGCGGTGGGGCGGCTGGCCGTGCAGCTGGCCCGGCGGTCGGGCGCGCACGTCATCGCCTCCGTCAGCAGGCCGGAACGCGTCCACCACCTGGCCGCCGATCCCGCCGTCGAGGTGGTCGTGGGCCTCGACGGCGTCGAGCCGGTCGACATCGCGATCGAGACGGTCGGCGGCCCGGCGCTCGTCACCGCCTGGTCCCTGCTGAAGCCCGGCGGCAACCTCCAGAGCATCGGCTGGGCGTCAGGACAGCCCGCTGCCTTCCCCCCGAACTCGACGTTCTCCCTGGGCCCGGCCAGGTCGCTCAACTCGTTCGGCGACGTGGCAGCCCCCGCCGCGGACCTGGCCCACCTCCTCTCCCTCGTGGCCGCAGGCGACCTTTCCGTCGAGGTGGGCTGGCACGGCTCATGGGAGGACCTCGAGGACGCCAAGGCCGCTCAGCTCGGGGGTTCCGTCACCGGGAAGATAGCCCTCAAGGTTGGCCAAGTGCCCTGACGAGCCCGAAACCAGCCTGTAACGCCTTGTCCTCGAGGAAGAAATGGTCTAGATGTAGTCCAAATAGAGCGTCCTCCGCGCCCCCCAGGGAGACCTCAATGACCACTGAAGAGGATTCCAGGCGACTCGCCGAGCTCGGCTACAAGCAGGAGCTGGCCCGCACCTGGAGCGGTTTCTCGAACTTCGCCATCTCCTTCTCGATCATCTCCATCCTCGCCGGCTGCTTCACCACCTTCGGACAAGCCTGGAACAACGGCGGCCCCATCGCCATCTCGTGGGGCTGGCCGCTGATCTCCCTGTTCATCCTGATCATCGGGTTCTGCATGTCGGAGCTGGTGTCGGCGTACCCGACGGCGGGCGGCATCTACTGGTGGGCCGCCACGCTGGGCAAGCCGATCCACGGCTGGTTCACCGGCTGGCTCAACCTGATCGGCCTCATCGCCGTCACCGCGTCGGTCGACTACGGCTGCGCCACCTTCCTCAACACCACACTCAAACTGGTCACCGACGGCGCGTGGGAAGCCACACTGTCACAGGCGTTCCTGCTGTTCGTGATCATCCTCGCGGCGCACGCACTGATCAACATCTACAGTCACAAGCTCATCGCGCTGCTGCAGAACATCTCGGTCTGGTGGCACGTCGCGGGCGCCGCGATCGTGGTCGCGATCCTGATCTTCGCGCCTGACCACCACCAGTCGCTCAGCTTCGTCTTCGGCGGCACGAACAACAACTCCGGCTTCGGCTCCGGCTCCGACGGGTTGCCGTTCTGGCTGTACGTGCTGCCGCTCGGCTTCCTGCTCACCCAGTACACGATCACCGGCTTCGACGCCTGCGCGCACGTGTCGGAGGAGACCCAGGGCGCGGCCAAGACCGCCGCCCGCGGGCTGTGGCAGTCGATCTTCTACTCGGCGATCGGCGGCTGGATCCTGCTGCTGTCGTTCCTGTTCGCGGCGACGAACGTGGACGAGATCAACAAACAAGGCGGGTTCGTCGGGGCCATCTTCGAGACCGCGCTGTCGTCCCCGCTGGCCACGGCGGTCTTCGCGATCTCCACGATCGGCCAGTTCTTCTGCGGGATGAGCTGCGTGACATCGATGTCGCGCATGACGTACGCGTTCTCCCGCGACGGCGGCGTGCCCGGCTGGCGGCTGTGGTCGAAGGTGGACCGCAACCGCACCCCGGTCAACGCGATCATCGCCGGCTGCGTCATCGCCGCCCTGATCACCGTGCCCGCCCTCTACGCGCCTCCCGGGCTGACCACGCCGGTCGCGTTCTACGCCGTCGTGTCGATCGCGGTCATCGGCCTCTACCTGGCCTTCCTCATCCCGATCTGGCTCCGGCTGCGCATGGGCGACGCCTTCAAGCCGGGACCGTGGACGCTCGGCAGGAAGTACAAGGCACTCTGCTGGATCGCCTGCATCGAGATCGTCGTCGTCTCGATCTACTTCATCATGCCGTTCTCGCCCGCCGGGGTGCCCGGCAACAAGGACTTCACCTGGACCTCGGTCAACTACGCGCCGATCGCGGTCGGGGTCGTGCTGATCGGCATCGCCCTGTGGTGGAAGCTGTCGGCCAAGCGCTGGTTCACCGGACCCCGCCGCACCATCGACGAGGTCCCGGTCTCCTGACGCTCGCGTGGGTACGGCCGACGCGCCGTACCCACGTAACCGTCAGGACGCCTCGAAGGCGGCGGCCACGGCCGTGCGGACCTCGTCCATCGAGGCCGTGCCGAGCTCGCGCTTGAGCGAGGTCATGTCCACGTCGGGCATCCCGCAGGCGACCGCCCAGTCCCAGGGCGTCAGGTCGCCGTCCACGTTGAGCGCGAACCCGTGGCTCGTGACGCCCCTGCTCTGCCGCATGCCGATCGAGATGATCTTGCGTTTGGTCTCGGTCGTCCAGACACCGGTGAGCAGCTCGGAGCCCGGCGGCGTGTCGCGGCGCTCGGCGGGAAGCCCCAGCTTGCCCAGCGCCTCCACCAGCCGCAGCTCCACCTCGCGCACGTAGTCGACGATCCCCTGGTCCTCGTCGAGCTTGACGATGAGGTAGCCGACGAGCTGCCCTGGCCCGTGGTAGGTGAGCTGGCCGCCGCGCCCGGTCTCCATGACGGGGATGCCCCGGGCGGGGTCCGGCAGGTGGGACATCGGCGTGCGGCGCCCGATCGTGTAGACGGACGGGTGGCTGAGCAACCACAACGTGTCCGGCCGCGCGTCCTGCTGGCGCTGGCCGACCATGTCGGTCATGCGCTCCATCGCTGTGTCGTAATCGACGAGATCGTCCTGAATGAGTGTCAGCGGCCTTGCCCTCATCCTTCGAGGATAAGCCGCGTTCCGGGCAGCCCGGACTCGGGATCCCCCAGGAACCGATCGCCACTCGTGTAACCCTTTTGCGGCTTCTTACCAAGCAGGGGCGTGAATCGACGAAGGGAGCACAGCCGGTGCGTCGCAAACAGCCGAAGATCGCCACGGACCCCGTGGCGTTCGAGGCCTTCTACCGGCGGCACGTCGATGCGGTCACCCGTTTCCTCGCCCGTCGCGTCGACGACCCGCACACCGTCGCGGACCTGGTTGCCGAAGTGTTCGTGGCGGTGCTCAATTCGGCCCACACCTACCGGGCCGACCTGGGCACCGAGATCGCCTGGCTCTACGGCGTGGCGCGCAAGACGATCTCGGCCGAGCGGCGGCGGACGTACAAGCAGTACCTGCTGACCGACCGGGTGAGCGGGCGGCGACCGCTGGACACCGACGACATCGCCAGGCTCGAAGAGCGCATCGACGCGGAGCGGCAGGCCCGGCGGGCCTTTGAGGCCATGGCCCATCTGTCGGAGGGTGAGCGCGCCGTGCTGGAGCTGGTCGTCATCGACCAGCTCACGGTCGCGGAAGCGGCGCTCGCCCTCGGCATCCGGCCGGGCACCGCCAAGGTACGCCTGCACCGCGCGCGCCAGACGCTGCGGAATCTGCCCTTCGTCATGGATGGAGCACCACTGTGAGATTCGAGGAGCAACTGCTGATGGATCTGAAGGCAGAGATCGGCGCGCGGGCCGATCGGCGCCGTCGCGTCACCCGCCGGCTGTTCGCCGGGGGCGCGGTGGCCGCGCTGGCCGCCGCGGCCGCGATCGGGGTCCCCCTGCTGACCGGGACGGAGACGCCCGCGTACGCCGTGAGCAAGAACGGCGACGGCACGATCCGGGTCGAGATCAAGGAGTTCAGGGACGCCGACAAGCTGGAGCAGGACCTCAAGACGGCGGGCGTCACCGCCGACGTCACCTACCTCAAGGCCGGGACGAAGTGCCGGCCGGACAGGGGCGAGCTCGTCGGAGGCGCCGAACCTACCAACCTTGAGGAGTGGCGCAAGAGCGCCGCCTACAACGCCACCCGCCCAGGGAAGAACGGCGGGGTGGACATCAGTCCCCAGTACATCGGCGACGGTCAGACCCTGGTGCTGGAGTTCGCCGAGAACTCAGCCCTGGGCCCTGGGCAGCCGGGCGTGCGCTTTCAGTTCGCGACCAAGCTGATCGCCGGTCAGGTCAAGCCCTGCGTCGTCGTCGACGACCCGAGCTGGAACGATGCGGGCGGCTCAGAGGGGCAGCCGCCCGCCGGCAGCTAGCGGTCAATCCGAGCAGGCCGTCCGCCGATCCCGTGGCGGGCGGCCCGCCGGCGCTCCCGCCGCGCACGCTATGCCGCCGTACGGTAGCCCCGCGGCTCCTCCGGGACGAGGATCCACATGGCGACGTAGACGACCCAGAGCGGTCCGGGAATGAGCGACAGCAGCAGCCAGAGGATCCGGACGAGGGTGGGCGGCAGGCCCATCTTGTCGGCGAGACCACCGCAGACCCCGGCCAGAATCCTGTGTTCTCGTGAGCGGTACATGATGTTTTCCTCCGTGTGTGACGACCTACCCGTGAAACGGACGGCCAGGCCGACGGGCTCCCGTCAGGAACCCTGAGAAAACCCTGTAAGGGTCAGCCATTCATGCGCCATGCCCAGATGTCTGCTGGTCAGTCCCGTTGTGGGGTCCACATGGATGAGGAGGAAATCTTCCAGACCCTGATGCACCCTGAGATACTCCTCGTCCTCCGCCCACACCTGGTCGTCGAACCAGACGAACGGCCGCCGCCCCGCGTACGCGGCCACGTGCGGCGTCTTGAACATCTCCCCGTGCTCGGAAGGCGCGTCCGGGTTCATGGGGATGACGGGGAGCGAGGGCAGGCCGATCCTGGGAGCGATCCATTCGTTGGCGTGCTGCTCCCACGTCGTCGCCCAGACCAGCTCGGAGCCGGTCGTCAGGGCCAGGTCGAGCAGCCGGCGGCCGTGCCGGGGGTTGAGGTTCACGATGTAGACGTCGCTGCCGATCGTGCACCGGTAGCGCCTGAAGTCGGGGGTGGGCCGCCCCATCGGGTTCAGCACGCCGTCCACGTCCAGCAGCAGGAGGGGTTTCATCCGGCTCGGTACTCCTGCGGGCTGATCCCCCGTACGCGCTTGAAGGCCGCGCTGAGCGCGAACGGGCTCCCGTACCCCACCTTCCTGGCCACCGACCCGATCGTCGCGTCCGGCTCGCGCAGCAGGTCGGCGGCGAGCGCCAGGCGCCAGTCCGTCAGGAAGGCCATCGGCGGCTCGCCCACCAGGTCGGTGAAGCGCCTGGCCAGCGACGCCCTGGAGACGCCCGCCTCGGAAGCCAGGGCGGCGACCGTCCACGGGTGGGCCGGATTGTGCTGCATCAGACGCATGGCCTTGCCCACCACCGGATCGCCCATCGCGCGGTACCAGCCGGGCGCCTCGCTCGAGTGGGTGGCGAACCACGAGCGCAGCACCGCGATGAGCAGCAGGTCGAGCAGCCGGTCGAGGACCGCCTCCTGCCCGGGCTCGTCCTTGACGATCTCGGCGCCGAGCAGCGAGATGATCGGGTCGCCCGGCTGGGTGAGCAGCGTCGGCAGCGCCTCGAGCAGCCGCCTGCTGACCTCTCCCTCCAGGTTGTACGTGCCGGTCAGCAGCACCGTGCTCCCGTCGGGGTCGTTGCCCCACGTACGCACGCCCAGGTCCATCTCCTGCTGGAGCGACCGGCCGTCGGGCGTCGAGCAGTGCTGGCCGGGGTGGATGACGATCTGCGGCGCGATGCCCGGATCGGAGGCAACCGTGTACGGCTCCGGCCCCCGGCTGATCGCGACCTCCCCCGGCGAAAGGCGTACGGGGACGGCGTCGTCGGGCACGATCCACGACTCCCCGCGCACTTGCGCGATCACCGACAGCGGGGCCTCGTCCTGGATCCGGATTGACCAGGGCGGGCGGAGGACCGACCGGAGCAGGAAGGCGCCACGGGCCCGCGGGCCGTCGAGTAGCGCCGCGAGGTGATCCATGGGCTAGACGATCGCATATGCGAATGCGCTTCTCAACCATGGAGAGTCTTATGGGTATGGCGGCTTACTAGGCATATGACGATTCTGGTGCTGGGCGGCACGGGCAAGACCGGCCGCCGTGTGGCTGACCGACTCACCGCTCTCGACCTGCCCGTGCGGATAGGGTCCCGACCGCTCTTCGACTGGCAGGACCGGGCCACGTGGCCGAAGGCCCTCGACGGCGTGACGGCCGTCTACCTCTCCTACTACCCCGACCTCGCCTTCCCCGGCGCGTACGACGACGTCAAGGCGTTCACGGAGCTGGCCGTGAGCGGCGGCGTGCGGCGGCTGGTCCTGCTGTCCGGACGGGGCGAGCCGGAGGCGCAGGCCAGCGAGCGCACCGTCCAGGAGTCCGGCGCGGAGTGGACGGTGGTCCGCTGCAGCTGGTTCATGCAGAACTTCAGCGAGAGCTTCCTCCTCGGGCCGGTCCTCCAGGGCGTCATCGCGCTTCCAGCCGACGACGTGCCCGAGCCGTTCGTGGACGTGGAGGACATCGCGGACGTGGCCGCCGCCGCGCTCAGCCAGGAGGGCCACACAGGCAAGCTGTACGAGCTGACCGGGCCGCGGCTGCTCACTTTCCGCCAGGTGGCGAGCGAGCTGTCCGAGGTCACCGGCAGGCCGATCTCGTTCGTGCGGGTGACGCCGGAGGAGTACGTGGCCGGAGCCACCGCGCAGGGGGTGCCGCGGGAGGAGGCCGAGGCCCTGGCCGAGATGTTCACCGGCATCCTGGACGGCCGCAACGCCCACGTGGCGGACGGCGTGCGACAGGCCCTCGGCCGCCCGGCCCGCGACTTCGCCGAGTACGCCGCCGCCAACGCCGCGGCGTGGCAGGCCTAGCGGTCTCCTGCGTCCCTCGGATCCGCTAGCCTCACCCTCGTCACTCCCGCGTTCTCGGAAGGTTGTCGTCGTGATCGGCTGGTTCGAAGCGGTGGTACTGGGGTTGGTCCAGGGACTCACGGAGTTCCTGCCGATCTCCTCCAGCGCCCACATCCGGGTGGTCTCCGCTTTCGCCGGCTGGCAGGATCCGGGGGCGGCGTTCACCGCCGTCATCCAGATCGGCACGGAGCTGGCCGTGCTGATCTATTTCCGCAAGGAGATCTGGGAGATCATCTCCACGTGGACCAGGTCCCTGTTCAACAAGGACCTGCGTGGCCACTGGGCCGCCCGCATGGGGTGGTACATCATCGTCGGCTCGCTCCCCATCGTGGTGCTCGGTGTGGCGCTGAAGGACCAGATCGAGACCGTCTTCCGCGATCTGCGCCTGGTGGGCACCACGCTGATCGTCTTCGCCGTCATCCTCTGGTTCGCCGACCGCACCGCGCGCAACAAGCTCTCGCTGGAGAAGCACCTCAGCTTCACCCACGCCATCGTGTACGGCTTCGCCCAGGCGCTCGCCCTCATCCCGGGCGTGTCCCGCTCGGGCGGCACCACCACCGCGGGCCTGCTGCTCGACTACCGGCGCGAGGACGCCGCCAAATACTCGTTCCTGCTGGCCATCCCCGCCGTGCTGGGCTCGGGCGTCTACGAGCTGCGCGAGATCGGCGAGGGCCCGGCCCCCGCGTGGGGGCCGACGATCCTGGCCACGATCATCTCATTCGTCGTCGGATACCTGGCCGTGGCCTGGTTCCTGCGTTACATCAGCACCCACCGCTTCACCGGCTTCGTGATCTACCGGATCGTCCTCGGCTTCTTCGTGATCCTCGCGGTCACCGCGGGCTGGATTCCGGCACAAGGCTGACGGCGGCCCGCTCGCGGGCGGGGTAGTAGGCCGCCCACGCCTCGTCGCCCATGCGCAGGACCTTGAGCCCGGTCCAGCCCAGCCCGATGACGGGCAGGATCCAGAACAGTATGGTCACCGGCCCGTACGGGACGGGGAACGAGGCGACGTAGCCGACGAAGACGAGCAGCGGCACCCACCAGCCGACGAAGCCAGCCCGCCACACGGCCACGGTGAGCAGCGGCAGGCCGAAGATCGCGAAGAACATCCACGGCATCTGGAAGCCGTAGACGACCCCGGGCAGGTCCATCATCTCGTTGAGGATCTTCTGCGCCTGCTCCGGCGGGTAGTGGCGGCCCAGCCACCATTCGACGGGGTCGCTCATCAGCAGGGCGGAGGCGGAGATGTAGCCGACCACCGTCGCGGCGCCCGCGACGTGACCGAGCCTGGTGGCCTTGCGCCTGGTGAGGTGCACCAGGCCCAGGGCCGCGACGGCCATCAGCAGCCAGCTCCAGTGGTAGAGCGCCGATTCGGTCTGCGCGAGCGCGGGGTTGTCGCCGTAGCTGACCGCCTCCCTGTCGTCGCCCCAGGTGCCGGGGTCGACGACGACGGCGACGGCCTGGAGCAGCGGGGCCACGACGAGCAGCGTGCCTGCCGCGACGCGCCGGAATGTCACCTGGTTGTTCAACATGAGAGTGACGGTAGGAGCCGGGACCGCCGGCCGTCGTCCGCCTGCGGACCGACCGGGTGTCACCTGAGCGGCGGAGAAGATCACGCCGCCTCGAGGGCTCAGACCGTGCGGGGATAGCGGCTGCAGAGGGCGAAGACGACGGCGAAGAGGGTCCAGGCGGCGACGTACGCGGCGGGGTGGGCCCACGTGTCGCCGACGAGGTCGGCCAGCGCGGTCCGGCCCTCGAAATAGAGCGCCAGGCCCGCCACCGCGCCCGGGATCGCGCCCCACCAGCGCTTCCACCACACCTCGTGAACGGCCACCTCGAACACGACCAGGGCGATCGGCCCCAGGAGGAGGAACTTCAGCCCGGGCGGGTGCGACAGGAACGCGGCGAGACCCATGACCGCCACCGCCGAGGCGGCCGTCAGGAGCACCACCGCCCCGAAGGGGGCGGGCTCGTTCCGCGGGTCCTCCTCGGGGCGCGTGGGCGGCTCGCCGTCGTCGTCCTCGTTCCGGAGATCACTCACGATCAACATTATGACGACGCCGCGCTACCCGACGGGCACGCTCTCCTTCGGGGAGATCGCGGCCGGGCGGTAGGTCGCCAGCGTGAACAGCAGCCCCACCAGAGCGAGCAGGGTGGCGAGCACGATCACGCCTGCGCGGCCGTACCAGTCGAGCGCGGCGCCGCCGGCCAGGCCGGCCACGAAGAGCCCGACGTACTGCGCGGACGACAGCAGCCCCAGGCCGATCGGCACGTTGCCGGGAACGGCCCCGACCGTCCTGAACTGCTGGGCCGGGGCCACCAGCCAGCCGAGCGCGCCCCACAGGAACGCCCACGCCAGGGCGACGGGCAGGGCGAGGTTCGCGACGGGGATGAGAGCCAGGAACACGGTGCTCGCGGCCAGGCCGAGCAGCACCATCCTGCGCGGTCCGTACAGGTCGGTGAATCGCCCGCCGAGCTGGTTGCCCAGGATGCCGCCGAGCCCCCACGCCCACAGCACCGCCGGCAGCGGCAGGTCGAACAGCGACCCGATGTAGGTGTAGGCGGTGAACCCGGCCGCGAACATCAGCAGCTGCGTCGTCAGCACCACCAGGACCTGCCGGTCGCCCAGCGGCGCGAACCGCTCCCGCAGCCGCCCGGACGTCGGGATCCGCACCGCGGGCACCACGGCGGCGACGCCGATGAGCCCGATCACGCCCAGCACCGACACCATCCAGAGCGTGGCCCGCCAGCCGGAGGCCGTGCCCAGCCAGGTGCCCAGCGGCACGCCGATCGCGGATGACACGGAGAGCCCGCCCATCACCAGCGCGAGCGCACGCCCGCGGCGCTCGGGCTCGGTCAGCGTGTTCGCCACGCCCGAGGCGGTCGGCGTGAACATCGCCGCGCCCGCCGCCGCGACCACCCGGGTGGCCATCACCAGCGGATACGTCGGAGCCAGCGCGGTCAGCACGTTGCCGAACACGAACACTCCCATGGCCACCAGCAGCAGGGTCTTGCGTGACAGCCGGGCGGTCAGGGCGGCGAGCACGGGCGAGAGCACCGCGTACGCGAGCGCGAACACGGTCATGAGCTGCCCGGCCGCCGAAGACGAGATCCCCAGATCCTTCGAGATGGGCGGCAACAGCCCGGCAGTCACGAACATGCCCGTACCGATCGCGAAATTTCCGACAGCAAGCGGGTAGAGCCGGGAGCTCATGCATCCTCCAGCACCATAAAAGTTGGACAACCATCAAACTGTCGTATAGTTGGACCGTTGTCAAACAATTAGGCGAAGGTAGTGTTTCAGCATGCGCCTGCTCCCGCACCCCGCAACGGAGGACATCCAGCTCACGGAGGTCCTGCGGGCGCTGTCCGATCCCGTGCGTCTGGAGATCGTCGTACGTCTCGCCCTGCGGGGCGAGATGACCTGCGGCGTCGCGGGCGACGACCTCGGCGTGCACAAGTCGACCGCCTCGCACCACTACCGCACCCTGCGCGAGGCCGGCGTGGTCCTCACCAAGCAGGAGGGGCGGCTGAAGTACATGAGCCTGCGCCGCGACGACCTCGAGTCCCGCTTCCCCGGCCTGCTCGACTCGGTCCTCTCCGCCACCGGGATCCCCAGGGCCGCCGCGATCCCGAGCGCCGCCGCCCGAAGCCTGACGGCCGCCGCGATCCCGAGCGCCGACGTCCCCGCCCAGCGTTGATGCGGCGCGACTCACTGCCCATCCGGCACGTCCTGCCCGAGCTGCTCGCCGTGCTCGACCGGCACGGCAGCGCGGTGCTGACGGCCCCGCCCGGCACGGGCAAGACGACGGTCGTGCCGCTGGCCCTGGCCGAGGCGGGCATGCGGGTGCTGGTGGCCGAGCCGCGGCGGCTGGCCGTACGCGCGGCGGCCCGGCGGATGGGCGTGAGCTACACCATCAGGGGCGAGCGGCACGCGGGCGCAAACCCCATGGTCGAGGTCGTCACGACAGGTGTCCTGCTCCAGCGCCTCCAGCGCGACCAGGAGCTGACCGGCGTGGACGCGGTCATGCTCGACGAGTGCCACGAGCGCCACCTGGACGCGGACACGGCGCTGGCGTTCCTCCTCGATGTCCGCGACACGCTCCGCCCCGACCTGCGCCTGCTGGCCACCTCCGCCACCGCCGACGCGGGGCCGTGGTCCCGGCTGATCGGCGGCCCCATTGTCGCGGCCACCGGCGCCACGTACCCCGTCGAGACGGTGTGGGCCCCGCCCGCGCGCCCGGTCGCCCCGCCGCACGGCCTCCGCGTCGATCCCGCCCTGCTGTCCCACGTCGCCTCGGTGGTACGCAGGGCGCTGGCCGAGCGGGACGGCGACGTGCTGTGCTTCCTCCCGGGCGTGGGCGAGATCGCCAAGGTCGCGGGGATGCTGGACGGCGTGGAGGTGCTCCAGGTGCACGGCCAGGCCCCGGCCCACGTTCAGGACGCCGTGCTCGCGCCGGGCACGGCCCGGCGGGTGGTGCTGGCCACGTCGGTCGCCGAGTCGAGCCTGACCGTGCCTGGCGTACGGGTGGTGGTCGACTCCGGTCTGGCCCGCGAGCCGCGTACCGACCACGCCCGCGGGCTGGGCTCCCTCACCACGGTCAGGGTCTCGAAGGCCTCGGCCGGCCAGCGCGCGGGCCGGGCCGGTCGCGAGGCGCCGGGCACGGTGTATCGCTGCTGGTCGGCGGCCGACCACGAGCGCCTCGCCGAGCACGCGCGCCCGGAGATCGCGCTCGCCGACCTGACGGGGTTCGCGCTGCAGGCGGCCTGCTGGGGCACCCCTGACGCCTCCGGCCTCGCCCTCCTGGACCCGCCGCCGCCCGCCGCGATGTCCGCCGCCACCCGCACTCTGGAGGCGCTCGGCGCGCTCGACGGCGGCTCACGGGTGACGGACCGGGGCCGCCGGATGGCGCTCGCGGGCGTGCACCCCCGCCTGGCCAGAGCCCTGCTCGATCTCGGCCCGCGCGCCGCCGAGGTGGTGGCCCTCCTGTCGGAGCAGCTCCCCCGCGACGCCGGCGACGACCTGGTGGAGGTCTGGCGCGCGGCCCGCCGGGGCGGCACCGGCTTCGCCGCCCGCTGGCGCCAGGAGACCAGACGCCTCCAGCGCGCGAGCTCCGCGAGCGGCCGGGATGTGCCCGATGAGACGCTGGCCGGGATGGCGGTGGCGCTGGCGTTTCCCGAACGGGTGGCGCGCAGGCGGGGCGGCGGCTATCTCATGGCCTCCGGCACCCAGGCCCAGCTCCCTGAGGGCGCCAAGCTGCACACCGCCACATGGCTGGCCATCGCGATCGCCGACAGGCCGACGGGATCCGCGTCGGCCCGCATCAGGCAGGCAGTGGAGATCGACGAGGAGACCGCCAGGCTGGCCCATCCCACCACCACCGAGGACGAGATCACCTGGCACGTGCCTCCGGGCGAGCGTCGCGGCGACGTGCTCGCCCGGGCCGTCGAGCGCCTGGGCGCGATCGAGCTGTCCGCCGCCCCGCTCAAGGACGCCGACGTCCGCGAGGCCATCCGGTACGGGCTCCGCACGGAGCCCGACGTCCTCACCTGGACGAAACAGGCCAAAGACCTGAGGGACCGCCTGGCGTTCTGCCACCGCGCCCTCGGCGCCCCCTGGCCCTCGATGGACGCGCTCATCGACCTGGCCGACCAGTGGCTGGAGCCGGAGCTGTCCAGGTGCCGCCGCCGAGCCGACCTGGAACGCATCGACGTGGCGGCGGCGCTGAAACGCCTGATCCCCTGGAGCGAACGCCTGGAGAAGGCCGCCCCGGAACGCATCGAGGTGCCGAGCGGCTCCCACATCCGCGTGGACTACTCGGGTGACCAGCCGGTGCTGGCGGTGAAGCTGCAGGAGCTGTTCGGCTGGCTGGAGACGCCCGAGATCTCCGGAGTGCCCGTGCTGGTGCACCTGCTCTCCCCGGCGGGCCGCCCGGTGGCCGTCACCGCGGACCTGGCGTCGTTCTGGCGCGGCGGCTACCGTTCCGTGCGCGCGGAGCTCCGTGGCCGCTACCCTAAGCACCCTTGGCCGGAGGACCCGCTCACCGCGCCACCCACTCGCCGGACCAAAGAGAGACGATCATGACGGACGTGGTGGCCGCCGCCCGCGACAACGCCGAGTGGTGCGACGCGATGTGCCGCGCGCACGGCTCGCCCGGCACGTTCACCGCTCTGGCCTGGACCAACCCCGCCAGGACCCCGCGACTCTACCCGGACGCCGTCACCCTCTCCCCCGACGCGACGGCGACCGACGTGCTCGGCCACATCGACGCCGGCCCGGGCGCGTCGGTCAAGGACAGCTTCGCCACGCTCGACCTGCCGGGCTTCGAAGTGCTGTTCGAGGGTCAATGGATCCGTCGCGAGCCCCCGGAGCGGCGCGAGCCCGCGATCGCCTGGGAGGTGGTGGACGACGCGGCCACGCTGACCGACTGGGAGCAGGCGTGCTTCGACGGCGAGATCAGCGGCCTCTTCCTGCCCGCGCTCCTCGACGAGGTCACGATCCTGTGCGGCAGGAGAGGGGGCGCCATCGTCTGCGGCTCCGTGCTCAACCCGCGCGAGCAGGTCGTGGGCGTCTCCAACGTGTTCGGCGCCGACTCATGGGAGGGCACCCTGGCCATGGCCGCCGGCCTCTTCCCCGGCCGCCCGCTGGTCGGCTGGGAGATCGACCCGGAGGACGCCGTCCGGCACGGCTTCACCACGATCGGCCCCCTACGCGTCTGGGGCAAGATCCTCTAGGGTCGGGTTCTCCAGCACGGGAAACCGCTCGGCCCCCACCCCCACGTCCTTGAACCCGCTCGACGTGGCGATGCACACGACGGGCCCGTCGAAGTCCTCCCGCAGCTGCCGATACGCGGCCAGCCCGGCCGTCCCCGACAGTTCCTGCCACAACCCCTGCCGGGCGAGGTCCCGCTGCGCCACCCGCAGCTCCTCGTCGGTCACGAGCAGGGCCGCACCACCACTGTCCCGCACGGCCACCACCCCGCGGTGCCCGCCGACCGGCCCGGCGATGCCGTACGCGTCGCTGGCCCCCAGCTCGACGATCGCCGCCGGGGCACCGGTGGCCAGTGCCCGCGCGTGCGGCCCGCCTGCGGCCGTCTCGCACGAGAACATCCGCGGCGCGGTGTCGGCCAGCCCCAGCAGCCGCAGCTCCACGAACCCCTTCCACACGCCGTAGAGCAGCTCGGCGTACCCGGTGGGGGTGAAGACGGCCGCGGGAACGCGCCCGAGCTGCAGGAACAGCTCGTAGGCAATCGTCTTGTAGCCCTCGGGCCCGAACGGATGCCCGGTGTGCGTCACGGTCTGGTTGCTGACCGGGTGGTAACCGAGCCGGTCCACGACCTCCCGGAGCAGCGGCCAGCGCGCCTCGACGGGCACGGAGACGACCCTGGCGCCGTACGCGCGCACGAAGGCCTGCACGGCGGGCGGCGAGTCCGCCGAAGTCAGCACGATCGCGGGCAGCCCGGCCCGGGCGGCGTAGGCGGCGGCCGAGGCGCCGTGGTTGCCGGACGAGGCCACGACCACGCCGGGCGCGCCGGAGGCGACGGCGGCGCTGACCGCGACCCGGTTCAGGCGGTCCTTGTGTGACCAGGTCGGGTTGCGGGACTCGTCCTTGACAAAGATCCCGTCGAACTCCACCAGCGGCGTCCCGCCCTCTCCCAGCGTGGGCGCCTCCAGCGGCGGCAGCAGCGGCGACCACCGCCCGATGTCGGTGCCCGGCTCCTGCTCGAACAGGCGGCGGTCCACCCGCGCGTAGTCGTAGGTGACCTCGAGCGGATAGGCGATCTCGTCGGTGCTGGTCTTCGGGCAACCCCGCGTCAGCGGCGGGAAGAGCGGGAACTCGGTCGCCGGGTCACCCAGCGAGCGCTGGCGAAGGGCAAGAGACGGTCCGTTCACGCGTACCGACCCTATCGGGGCGGGCGAGCAGGATGCAGACTCTAGTCATGGTGTGGGCAGGCAGGTCCGCTATCGAGATCGCGACGGCCGTCCGGCGTGGGGATGTCACGGCCACGACCGTCGTCGAGGAGCACCTTCACGCCATCTCGGAGCGGGATTCCAAGGTAGGGGCGTTCCGGCTGGTCAGAGAGCAGGCCGTGGAGGAGGCGAAGGCCCTGCGGAAGCGGCGCGACCTGGCGGAGCTGCCGCTAGCCGGCGTGCCGGTCGCGGTGAAGGACAACCTGGAGGTCGCGGGCGAGGCCACCCGCGTCGGGTCCGGGGCCACGGCGGACGTGCCCGCGCGGGACGACCACGTGACGGTGGCGCGCCTGCGTGCGGCCGGCGCGGTGGTCGTGGGCCTGACGAACATGCCGGAGCTGGGCCTGACGGCGTTCGGCGACAGCGCGTACGGCATCGTGCGCAACCCCTGGAACCCGTCGCGTACGGCAGGCGGGTCGTCGTCGGGCAGCGCCGCGGCTGTGGCGGCGGGCATGGTGCCGATCGCGCTCGGCAACGACGGCATGGGCTCGCTCCGCATCCCGGCGGCCTGCTGCGGCGTGCTGGCCATCAAGCCCGGCACCGGGCTCGTGCCGCCGCCGGGCGACGACTGGGACCGGCTGTCGGAGAACGGCCCCCTCGCGACGACCGCGTCCGACCTGGCGCTGGCGCTGTCCGTGCTGGCCGCGGACCCGGCACTGGCCGAGGCGTGGCGCGGCGGCACCCGCGTCGAACCCCGGCCGCCCATGCTCCGCTCGGTCTGGGCGGACGACGACGAGATCTGGGAGCCGCAGCCGCCGCAGGACAGCCCGGAGCCGTTCGACCTGCGGGTGGCGTACGCGCCCCAGCCCCTGCCCGCGGGCCTGCCCATGGACAGGGAGTTCCAGGCCGCGGTGCGCGGGGCGGCGGAGACGCTGCGCGTGGCCGGGCACACGGTGGTGGAGCACGGACACAGGCTGCCTGCCTGGCTCGGCCCGGCCACGATCGCCACCTGGCTCACCAGGGCCGCGGCCGCGCTGGGCGACCTCGACCGGCACCGGCTCGAACGCCGCACCCTCGCGCTCGCCCGCGCCGGGCAGGTGCTCGGCGCGCTCAAGCTGGACGGCGTACGCGGCCGCGAGCGCTGGAGCGGCTACGGGGCGGACCAGTGGTTCGGCGACGCGGACGTGCTGATCATGCCCGCTCTGGCGGCCGTCCCGCCGAAGGCCGAGCGCTGGGGCGAGCGCGGGTTCGTCCGCAACGCGCTGGCCAACGTCAGGTACGCCCCCGCCGCCGGCCCCTGGAACATGTGTGGCTGGCCCGCCGTCACCGTCCCCCTGGCCACCCACTCCAGCGGGCTGCCCATCGGCGTGCAGATCGCCGCCCCGCCCGGCGGCGAACCCCACCTCCTCGGCCTGGCCGCCCAGCTCCAGTCGGCCCATCCACCGCTGAGACCGCCGGGATTCGCCTTCTGAGGCGGCAACCTGCGGCTCAGATCCCGACCGGATGCCAGACGGTCTTGGTCTCCAGGAACCGCGTCATCCTGCCGGTCCCGGGATCGGCCGCCCAGTCCTCGCGGGACGGGCGCAGGACGCGCTTGAGGTTCTCGGCCGCCGCCTGCTCGCAGCTCACCGCCAGCTCGGCGTCCTCGACCCCGGTCAGGTCCAGCGCGTTGACGTCCATGTGCGCCGCCAGCCAGGGCGCAAGCTCGGCCTGGTGCCCGGTGAGGATGTTCACCACGCCGCCCGGCAGGTCGGAGGTGGCCAGGACCTCCGCCAGCGTGATCGACACGAGCGGCGAGCGCTCGGACGCCACGACGACGCACGTGTTGCCCGTCACGATCACGGGCGCCACCACCGACACCAGCCCGAGCAGCGGATCGGCGGGCGCGATCACGGCCACCACGCCGGTCGGCTCGGGCGAGGACAGGTTGAAGTACGGCCCCGCCACCGGATTGGCCGCCCCGTGCACCGCGGCGATCTTGTCGGACCACCCCGCGTACCAGACCAGCCGGTCCACCGCGGCGTCCACCTGCTCGAGCGCGGCCTTCTTGCCGCCCTGTTTGAGCGGGGCGAGTTCCTCGGCGAACTGCGCGCGCCGCCCCTCCAGCATCTCGGCGACCCGGTAGAGGATCTGCCCCCGGTTGTACGGCGTGGCGCCCGACCAGCCGGGGAACGCCTTGCGCGCGGCCACCACGGCGTCACGGGCGTCCTTGCGCGAAGCGCGGGACGCGTTGGCGAGGAACTCGCCCTTGGCCGAGGTCACCGGGTAGGACCTCCCACTCTCCGAGCGCGGGAACGCCCCTCCGATGAACAGCTTGTAGGTCTTTCTGACGGACAACCTACTCATCGCCCCGCCCTCTCCACGTGGACTCCTGCGACATCTGGACCGGCACGAAGACCTGGTGGCACCGGCTCACGCCGCAGCGGTGGGCGTACCAGCCGGTGCGTACGGGCCGCCCGGCCCTGGCGAAGGCGTGCCCCCTGGTGGCCTGCGCCCGCCGCTTGGCGCGACGGGGACGGCGATGATCACACATCGAGGTACGCCTCCAGCCCGTGCAGCCCGCCTTCGCGGCCGTAGCCGGATTCCTTGTAGCCGCCGAAGGGCGAGGCCGGGTCGAACTTGTTGAACGTGTTGGCCCACACCACCCCAGCGCGCAGCCGGTCGGCCATCCACAGGATGCGCGACCCCTTCTCCGTCCAGATACCGGCCGACAACCCGTACGGGGTGTTGTTGGCCTTCTCCACCGCCTCAGCCGGAGTACGGAACGTCAGCACCGACAACACCGGCCCGAAAATCTC
>NZ_JBITMP010000090.1:0-27267 GCF_044466425.1 Nonomuraea sp. NPDC049400 | reverse complement strand
CCGCCAGCATCGTCACCGTCTCTGCCGCCACGCCCATACCACAGCAACGATCGACATCTCCGGAAGCTACGGGTTATTCCTCTGCAGGCCCTTAGCGATCTTTCAGGCATGATCTGTCAGTGTGATTTGGCCCCACTTGGGCGCCGCCACTGTCAGGGGCCCGATGTGCCCGCCAGCGAGGGAGATGCGTGTGATCGTCTGGGTGAACGGCGCCTTTGGCAGCGGCAAAAGCACGTTGGTGGAGGAATTGCGTCTGCGCTGGCCCAAGACGCTGGTCTATGACCCGGAGATGGTCGGCTTCCTGCGGCGTCAGATCGTGGAGGTCCCGACCGGCGATTTCCAGGATCTGCGGCTGTGGCGGCGCCAGGTGGCGGACTTGGCCGTGGGACTGGTCGAGGAATATCAGCGGCCCGTCTTGGTCCCCATGACGCTGGTCAATGCAGAGTATGCGGGTGAGATCTTCGGCGCGCTGAAGGGAGCGGGGGCCGTCGTCCATCACTTCTTCCTCAAGGTCTCAGCTTGAGGTTTAACCTTTGAGCTGCACATTTGCCGCGATCGGCAACAGAGGTGATTGATCCGACATAGCGGATTGTGTCCTCTGCAATACGGCGTGTCGCCGTGACCCAGGCCAGCCACCGTCTCCATCTTCAAGGTGTCAACCCAAAGAAGAGGAGGCGGTGGCTGTGTCATCCATGCTGGCATCCGCAGCGGCGGCTGTCCCGGAATCGGGCCAGGAGAGTGAGCGGGCCGAAGCGATAGCGGAGTTGTCGGAGTTCCGCCAGGAGATCTACGGCTGCCTGACGGCGCGCGCGGATGAGCTGTTCGAGCTGGCCGAGGCGGTGTTATGCGCCGACGGGCCGGTACGCACCCTGGTCGGACTGGCACTGACGCCTGAACACCGGCGAGGACACGGCGCCCTGTATGACGCGATCAACCACGGCCGGATCGAGATCGGCCGGCTCCGCAGAGCCCTGGCCACGGTGCCGCTCCCGCGCGCCGCGGGCGGGCGGATCGTCCTGGCCGCCGACATCACGGCATGGCTGCGGCCCGACGCGCCGACCAGCCCCGAACGGCTGTTCTGCCACACCTACGGCCGCCGCAAGGACGACCATCAGATGATCCCCGGCTGGCCATACTCGGTGATCGCCGCACTGGAAACGGGCCGGACCTCCTGGACCACGGTGCTCGACGCAGCGCGGCTGGGTCCCGGCGATGATGAGGCCGCCGTCACCGCCATCCAGCTGCGCGATCTGGTCGCCCGCCTGATCCAGGCCGGGCAGTGGCGTCAGGGCGACCCGGCCATCCTGCTGGTGGTCGACGCCGGGTACGACGTGCCCCGGCTGGCCTTCCTCCTGGACGGCCTGCCAGTGGAGGTACTGGGCCGGTTGCGCTCGGATCGGGTGCTGCTGCGTCCCGCCCCGTCGCGGGAGGAGTTTCTGCTGGCCAGCCCCGGTGGCGGACGTCCGCCCAAACACGGGAGCAACTTCCGGATGAAGGACGAGACCAGTTGGGGCGAGCCGCAGCACGTCACGAGTACCGCCACCAGCCGGTACGGCACGGCGGTCGCCGCAGTGCTTGGATCGATCATGTCGGCGAGCTCCCGGTCATCGAGGGCACCCTCATCCATCTACGGGTCGAGCACCTGCCCGGCGAACGCGATCCCAAGCCGGTGTGGCTGTGGACCTCGGCCATCGGCATCACCGCCGCCCATCTGGACCGGCTCTGGCAGGCCTTCCTCCGCAGATTCGACCTGGAGCACACGTTCAGAATGTGGAAGCAGACCCTGGGCTGGACCGTCCCGAAGATCCGCGACCCCTATGCCGCCGACCGCTGGACGTGGCTGATCATTGTCGCCTACACCCAGCTTCGTCTCGCTCGCCCCCTCGCCGAAGACCTGCGCCGCCCGTGGGAGAGGCCGCTGCCGCCCGAGCGGCTCACCCCTGCTCGTGTCCGCCGGGGGTTTCGCCACCTCCGCACGAGCCTGCCCCAGCCCGCCAGTGCACCCAAACCCACGAGCGCCGGTCCCGGACGCCCCAAGGGATCAAGGAACCGCGTCCTCGCCCGTCATCACCAGGTGGGAAAGACCGCTAAACGCGCGACATCATTCACCGAGCACCGCGAGCAGGCAGGTTAAACGACAAGCTCAGCGAACGTCCTGGCGAAGCGGATCGAAGGCCGGAGCTTCACGCCTGACGATCCCGAAAAGGATGAGCGGATCCGGGCGTGGTGTAAGGCCAAGATCGAGCCATGCTTGGCCGCAGCCGACACGCTGCCGAGTGACACCGTGTTCCTGGACGGCGAGCTGACCCCACAGGAACTGGCCGATCAGGTGCTGGCCCGCGTGGGTGTGAGCCTGGGGCGGTAGCCCGAGCGGCACGCGGATCACGGGCACTGGTGCGTGCGTGTGATCAGCCGCTGACCTGCTGGTTCTTGGTGTGCGACAGGCGATAGGAGTCGGTTCCTGTCTCGATGATGTTCCCTGTCGAAAGTAGGCCCGGGTGGCACGTGAGGTATGGCTGGACCCGTTATCCATGATCAGGTGTATGGCCAGGTCGGGGGCGATGGCCTGCTCCAGCCGAGACAGGAAGCCGATGAAGGTCACCGAGTCGTTGCGGGCGATCCATTCGGATAACACCTCGCCGTTGGCGACGTTCATCGCCGCGACGATCGACACGGTGCCGTGACGGCGGTATTCGAACTCGCGCCGGACGAGGCGACCCGGCCGCATCGACTGGTCGGGGTGGCGACGGGATTTGGCCTGCATCCCGGTCTTCTCATCCACGCTGAGCAGCACGGTGCCGGCGGGCGGGCGCAGATACAGGTCACAGACGGCGGCGGCCTGCGCCCAGAACTGCTCATCGTCGAGGCGATGGAGCCAGCCGCGGACCCGGTGAGGTCGCAGATCGGCCTCGGCCAGGATCCGGCCGACCTGCGAGGGCGAGATTCGCGTGTCGGCGAGATGGCCGGCGATCAGCGTGTGGGTCCAGACCGAGACGCCCTCGGGCGGCACACTGGTGGCGGCGGCGATGACGCGCAGCCGCACGTCCGGGCCGTAGGTGGCGGGCCGTCCGCTGCGCGGCCGGTCCTCCAGCGCGGGCAGGCCGCCTTTGACGAACCGGCGCCGCCAGGTCCGCACCGTGGTCACGCTCACCTTCAACTCCGCTGCGATCGCCGCGTTGGTCCAGTTCCGCCAGGCCAGCAGCACGATCCGGGCCCGCAGCACCATCCGCTGCGGCGAGGTGGCCCGCGCCACGATCGCCTCCAGCTTGGCGCGTCGGCGGCTGCCCAGGATGACGACGTCACAACTGACGGGCCGGGCCATGCCACACTCCCAGATCAGACGAACATGATCGATTCGCCCGATCTTGGCGGGATCTGCGTGCCGCCGCCGCCCACCACGCCGACCTGCGCCACAATGACCGTCATGCCGGTGCCCTCAGCCAAACTCAAGGACCTCATCGAAGGGACCGTGGACCACCACGCCTCCCAGCGCTGGCCGCGATTGGCCGAGGTCACCATCCGCTGGCGCGGCTCCTACGGCTACCTGATCGCTCACCCCAACGACGACCCCGACGATGACGAGCAGATCCCGCTGGCCCGGATCGAATACCTCGGCATCCCCGACGAGTGGGGATTCGCGATCTACCAGGCCAGCACCGAGGACTACCGAGACGCGATTCTGCCCAGCGGGGCGATGACCGGCACCCCGATCGAGGCGCTCGACTGCGCGTGCGCCCTCTATCTCCCCGAACCGAAAGATCACCCGGAGTGATCACCCGAAACCATCAGGGACTTCAGCGGGCCTGCACTAGTGTGATGCGCCGGAAATTTCGTCTGTAAGTACGTATGCTGTTTTCATGTCGCATCGAGGTCCACGTGCTGTCGAGGTCGTGCTCTCGGAAAAGGAGCGCATCGAGTTATCGCATCGAGCGGCAGGCGGGGCAGGCGCCCGAGTGGCCGAGCGCGCGCAGATCATCCTGGCCTGCGCGGATGGTGCGTCCAGTACCCGGGTGGCTGCCGACCTGGGTGTGAACGTCGCGACGGTGCGCAAGTGGCGTTCCCGGTTCGCAGCTGACCGGCTGGCGGGCCTGACGGACGAGCCGCGGCCGGGTCGGCGCAAGGCGGAACTGGTCCTGTCCGAGGCCGAGCGTGCGCAGTTGACGCGCTGGGCCAGACGATCGAAGACCGCACAGTTCCTCGCGCTGCGCGCCAGGATCGTGCTGCGTTGCGCCGAGGGCGGCACGAACCATCAGGTCGCCGCCGAACTCGGCATCGCGCCGGCGACGGTCAACCGCTGGCGGGCGAGGTTCATCGCCAAGCGCCTGGACGGCTTGCAGGACGAGCCGCGGACAGGCCGGCCGCCCTCGATCCTGCTCGACCAGGTCGAGGACGTCGTCATCGCAACGTTGGAGGCCACCCCGGGCAGGGACATCCACTGGTCGCGCGCCTCGATGGCCAAGCGCACCGGCCTGTCGAAGTCCACCATCGGCCGCATCTGGAAGAAGTTCGACCTCAAGCCGCACCTGCAGGACACGTTCAAGTTGTCCACCGACCCGCTGTTCGTGGACAAGGTCGTCGACGTCGTCGGGCTGTATCACAACCCGCCCGAGAAGGCGGTGGTGCTGTGCGTGGACGAAAAGAGCCAGATCCAGGCGCTGGACCGCTCCCAGCCGGTGCTGCCGATGATGCCCGGCATGCCCGAGCGGCGCACCCACGACTATCTGCGGCACGGCATCACCAGCCTGTTCGCCGCGTTCAACATCGCCGATGGGACCGTGATCGGCCAGCTGCACCGCCGCCACCGGGCGATCGAGTTCAAGAAGTTCCTGACCTCGATCGACAAGACGGTGCCGGCCGGACTCGACGTGCACCTCGTGTGCGACAACTACGCCACCCACAACACTCCCGAGATCAAGGCGTGGCTGGGCAAACACCCCCGCTTCCACGTCCACTTCACTCCGACCGGCTCCTCCTGGATCAACCAGGTCGTGCGACACGAGGTCGCATGTGATGAGTGGAATGTGCCGAAGGAGGTCGCCTGATGTCGACGGCATAATGCCCGGTCCAGTGCGTAAGGACCGTCCCCGCCCCGGCGTGCGTCATGGGTGACCGTGGGGTGCGAAGCCCGGGGAAATGCCCAAGGACCCTCGTTCCATCCGGGGGTCACAGGCTGGGGAAGGCCGGACGGGTGAACGCAAGTGAAGCCTCGATGACGCCTCGTCATTAGCACTCTCGCGGATGGGTCGCAGGAGCGGGAGATAGGGACCGGCCGCTGGAAGGCGGCGGGTGCCGACCGGAGGGATTTGGCCGGTCGGGAGCGCACCACCGTCCCCGGGGTTCAGAGGACGCCCTCCCCGGTCGCATCTATCGCATGCGGAACGTGACAACCCCGATGGGGTCCAGGCCGTGTAGTGCGGGCTGGTAGGCCGACCGTGAGGGAAGCGTAATTCCCCAGCGGGCGCAGGAAGACCCGAGAAGCGAATGCCGGCGGCCGAAAGGCGACAGGAAACCGGAACCCGGATGCCGACTCCTCCGTCGGCGGGTGCCGCATAACTGGCCGGATAGGGGCTGATGCCCTGACCTGAAAGGGTGCCGACGCGGGTCTGGTGAGCCTGCGAAGACGAGACGACCGAGACGCCCGAACCGAGGGACAAGTTGGACGCCGATCTGGTGAACGGACCTGAGGACGACGGCTTGGACTGGGACCGGATCGACTGGGGCCAGGTCGAGCGGGAAGTACGGCGGCTGCGGCAGCGGATCTTCGCGGCATCGCAGGCCGGGGACCTGAAGCAGGTCCGCAATCTGCAGAAGCTGATGCTCCGCTCGCGCAGCAACGCTCTGGTGAGCGTGCGGCGCGTCACGGAGATCAACGCTGGCCGCAAGACGGCCGGGGTTGACGGCAAGACGGCTCTGCTGGCCGTCCAGAAGGCCGAGTTGGCCGACTGGATCCAGCGCGGGGCCGCCGCGTGGTCCCCCCGTCCTGTCAGGCGGGTGTATGTGCCCAAAAGCAAGGGACGCCGTCGTCCGCTCGGCATTCCCGTGATCGCCGACAGGGCGTTACAGGCCCTGGCGGTGAACGCGCTGGAACCGGAATGGGAGGCCCGGTTCGAGCCGAAGTCCTATGGATTTCGGCCGGGCAGGGGCTGTCATGACGCGATCGTGGCCATCCACACCACGGCGAACCGCAAGGACGCCAGACGGCTGTGGGTGCTCGACGCCGACTTGGAGGCGGCATTCGACCGGCTCAGCCATGATCACATCCTGGAGTCGCTGGGTTCCTTCCCCGCTCGGGGGCTGGTGCGCCGGTGGCTGAAGGCGGGAGTGATCGAGGATGGCCGGTTCGCCTCGACCGGGGAGGGTGCTCCCCAGGGCGGGGTGATCAGTCCCGCGTTGATGAACGTGGCATTGCACGGCATGGAGCAGGCAGCCGGAGTCAGGTATTGGGGTACCGGTAAGAAACATGTCATGAGCCCCAAATGGCGTTGATCTTGCTGTGATGTGCCTGGTCAATGCTGGTTGGTCATGAAACACCCCCCGATGCACATCGACGAGTTGGTCGAGCAATGAGCGATCCTGGACGAAGAGCGCGGGCCTGATCGCCGGAAAGCGCGACGCCACTCGGCTCGGATTCGGCCTTCAGCTCGTCACCGTTCGGTGGGCCGGGGCGCTCCTGGAGGATTCCGGCGTGCCGGCCTCGGTCATCGACTTCGTGGCCGAGCAGTTCCGCATCGTCGATCCGTTGTATGAGGAGGTACACCGAGCGGACCAGGACGCGCTTCGACCATCAGCGGGAGATCCGATGGTCGTAGGCTTCACGTGCCTTGAGCAGCTGGGGAAGATGGTTCTGTGCCCAGACGCGGCAGGCCGCAATCGGTTCGAGCAGCGTGCGGCCCAGCGGTGTCAGCTCGTACTCGACCCGGGGTGGGATCTCCAGGTAGGCGGTGCGGGTGATCAGCCCGTCGCGTTCGAGCGCGCGCAGTGTCTCGGTGAGCACCTTCGGCGTGATCCCGCGCAGCGGGGTGCGGATCTCAGTAAACCGGCGAGGGCCGTGCTCAAGGCAGATGAGGACCATCGCTGACCATTTCTCGCCGATCCGGATCGGCATGACGCTGGATGGGCAGGCCGGGTCGAACATCTCAGGGTCGAGTGGCACAGTCACTATCCTGACGCTAACTCAGTACCATTGAAGTAACAAGTATCTTCCGGATACCGTTCCGAGCAGTGGCGGGTGACTTTGCCTGCCGGACAGAACGGAGTATCCAGATGAGCAAGATCGTTATTTTCGGTGCCGGTGGCAAGGCCGGCCGCGCGGCGGTCGGCGAGGCTCGCATGCGCGGCCACCAGGTCACCGCGGTGGTCCGTGATCCGGCCAAGTACGGCGACCTGACGGCCGATGAGGTGACGGTCGTGGCGGGTGATGTCACGGACGTGGACAGCGTCGCCGCGGTCGCAGCCGGCCACGATGCGGCGATCAGCGCCGTCTATGACGCCGAAGCGTCGCCCGACAGCTTCTATGCCAGCGCGGCCACGGCGTTGCTGGACGGATTGTCCCGTGCCGGAGTCGGCCGGTTGCTGGTGGTCGGCCTTGGCACCCTCCTGGAGACCGAGCCAGGGGTGCGGCTCATGGACACGGACGAATTCCCGCCCGAGTATCGGCCGTTCTCTGAGGGCCATGCCGCAGGACTGCAGGTTCTGCGCTCCACCGCCGGCAGCCTCGATTGGGTGTACGCCAGCCCCACCGGAAATTTCGACCACGACGGTTCACGAGTCGGCCACTACCGGACCGGTGGCCCTGCGGGCACCGGCCTCATTTCCTACGCCGACTTCGCCATCGCCCTGCTCGACGAGATCGACACCCCCAAGCATCACCGCACCCAGATTGCTTTTACCAACTGATCCAACGGGCAAATCGGCGACCGATCGACGACTCAGCGGTGGCGGCACCCAGACCGGACCCACCACGTCGAGCGAACAAGCGACGAGTCAGGTCACTTCAGGAAACAGCTCTTCCGGGAAGTAACCTGGCGGCATGCCGTCCTCCACGCCCAGCTCGGCCTCACTCGGCCGGGCTCCGGCGACGAGGGCTACCTGTCCGATAAGGGGTGGCGTCATGGGTGGTGTCTTCCTTCGCGGGTCGGGTGGGTCAAAACCGAGCGGCTCGTCGACGAGCACCACGCGGACGCGGCCCTCTTCGATGTCGCCGTGCAAGGTCAGGACCTTGTGGACGGTGCTGCTCATGCCGTAGGCCGAGCGGGCCCGGGCGTCTTCCAGCGGCAGGCTGTACTCGTGGACGCGCCGCATGGCGGTGTCGAGGTCAGGGAAGATTTTTTGGGCGCCGATGATGAGCAGCACATTCTGGGCGCCGTAGGCCATTGAGGCCAGCTGGCTGCCGCTTGCGGAGGCGATGACAAGGTCTCCGTTGTGGGTCAGCGCGTGGACGCTGCCGACCACCCACTGCGGGGCGGCACCGAGGCGGCGCATCTCGCCCATCTGGGTCGCGGGGTCCATCGCCATCAGCATTGGTCGGGTCGCGGTGTAGCGGCCGGAGCTGTCGATCTCCTGGGTCAGGCCGATCGCGTCGGCGGTCACCGAAGACGCGGTGAACACCTCAGCGCCGTCAGGCAGCAGGTCCAGCGCCGCCTGCCGGGCCGCGGCCGCGTCGGACACGCGGCGGACGCGGTTATCTGGGGTGCTGAGAAGGCGTCAGGTATGTAAGGCACGCGGGCTCCCGACGAACGTGCCTGACAAGTTATCTGGGGTTGTCAGGCACGTTCGTCACCCTGCGGCTGTCCCCCTGAGCGGCTCAGTGACGCGCCCGAGAGCCGCCACGGCGGACATCAGCGCTGTATCGTCGGCACCGATCGGGCTGCCTCGGATGCGTGAGGACGGTCATGGCCCTGCCCGGCCGTTGTGAGGGCCAGGTGTTGCCATCGGTCAGCTGAGTGAGGTCCAGAAGTCGTAATGGTGGTCACGGACGAAGTCGGCGGGCTTGATGCCGCCGTCGCCCGGGGCCAGGGACTGGACGAAGGGGCGTGCGGCGGTGAAGGGGTGCCAGACGGGTGCGCCCGGGCCGTTGGGGTCGCCGGTACGGGCGAAGCGGGTCCAGTAGCCGATCATGTGGTCGGCCAGGCGGCGCTGCTGGTCGGTGAGGTCCTCGTTGTAGCCGACGTCGAACAGGTAGGGGAGCTCGGAGGCGTGGTAGGCGCCCATGTCATACGGCTTGGGGAAGGCGGCGAACCACGGCGCTGCGGGGTCGGCGAACTCGAAGGCGTACGCGCGGGTGTGCCGTGACAGCGCCTTGCCGGTGTCGAGGGCTGGACGGGCGTACTCGGAGTCGGTCAGCGCGGCGGCCAGCGCTTGGCTGGGCGAGGTGTAGGCGGACAGCGGATAGCGGGCCAGGACCTTGCCCGCGTCGGCGCCGAAGGCGGCGCGGACCTCCTCGTCGTAGCGGTCGGCCGGGATCGGGCCGCGGTACTTGGCCATCTCCAGGCCCCACACGTGCATGCGCTGCTCGTGACGGTTGATGCCGTACAGCACCGGCACCCGGGCGAAGTGGCCGGACGTGGCCGCCCGTGCCGGGTCCAGCGGAAGAAGCGCGCCGCCGACGACCGGGCCGAAGCCGGGCTGGGCCGGATCGGCGGCCGCCTGCAGCAGCTTCTCGGCCGGGACCGCACGCAGTTGCCGGGCGGTTGGCGACTCGCCCAGGCCCAGCCGCTTGGACAACGCCCGGCCGTCGCGTTCTGCCTGGGCGCGGGGGCGAGGGTTGTTGGCCATGGCCAGTGACGGCGACCAGGCGGCGGTGCAGGGGGCGCTTTGCAGGATCGCGCGGTGGAACAGGCTGGTCGATCCGGGTGCGGCCAGGTGGGCGCACACGGCGATGGCTCCAGAAGACTCACCGAACAGGGTGACGTTGCCCGGATCGCCGCCGAAGACGGCCGCGTTGCGCCGGACCCAGCGCAGGGCGGCCTGCTGGTCGGCCAGCCCGTAGTTGCCCACCGGCCCGTCGGAGTCGTCCAGGGCGGGATGGGCCAGGAAGCCGAAGGCGCCGAGCCGATAGTTGACGGTCACCACGATCACGTTGCCCTGGACGGCGAGGCGGCGGGCATCGTAGAGGTGGCCCGCGCCGTCTTTGAAGCTGCCGCCGTGGATCCACACCATCACCGGCAGCTTCCCGCCCTGCCGATGGCGAGGGGTGGTGACGTTCAGGTACAGGCAGTCCTCACTGGTGCTGCCGCCGCCCAGGTGGTCGCCGGTCTGGGCGCACATCGAGCCCGGCACGGCGGCCGGGCGCGGCTTGCTCCAGGCCGCCACCGGCTGCGGGGCCCGCCAGCGCAGCTCGCCCACCGGCGCGGCTGCGTACGGGATGCCCAGGAACGAACGGTGGTCGGCGGCGACAATGCCGCGCACCGGCCCCCGGTCGGTACGCACCAGCGTCTCATCGGCACCGGCGACCGCCACCGACGGACTCATCATGGCACCCGCCATCCCCAAGGCGGACAGCCCCGCCCCGATCTTGCGCGTGCCGCTCATCTGCTCACGCTCCCCGCCTCGGCGATCTCATCGCCGCAACGACGCGTCGTGCCAGTGAGCGTCAGACAGGCCGACGCCCTCGTCCACATATTCATGATCATTTCCTTGGATCATCGGTCGCCGGCCACGGCCGTACAGAGTCGGCAGCTCTCGGGGGCGCCGGCGAACCTCACATAAGCCCCATGGGGTGACACCCCTAAGCCTCCGCCAGCGGCGATTCCGCGATCAACGTAGACTTCGTGCGCCGATTGATAATCGTGGAGTTATCGGGAGAGGTCGTGGAGCTGCGGGACATCGAGATCTTCCTGGTACTGGCCGAAGAACTGCACTTCGGCCGCACCGCTGAGCGCCTGCACATCTCCCAGGCTCGGGTCAGTCAGGCCATCAAGAAGCACGAGCGCCGCCTGGGAGCCGCTCTATTCGACCGCACCACCCGCACCGTGACGCTCACCCCGGTCGGACGGCGTCTGCGGGATGACCTCCGGCAGGCCTACGACCTGATTCAGAGCGGTCTCGCCCGGGCAAGCGCCGCCGGGCAAGGGTTACGCGGCACCCTGCGACTGGGGATCATGGGCGTCTTGGGCAACGAACTGCGGCCAGTGATCGATAAGTTCCTGACCGATCACCCCGACTGCGACGTCGAGATCGTGGAGTTCCACTTCAGCAACCCCTTCACGCTGCTGCGAGCGGGCAGAACCGATCTGCAGCTGATGTGGTTGCCGGTACGCGAGACGGACATCACCGTCGGCCCCGTCGTGCTCACCGAGGAGCGCGTGCTGGCCGTCCCGTCGCACTCCGACCTGGCCGCCCGGGAGTCGGTGTCACTGGAGGACCTGGCCGGACGCACCGCGCCCGACCCCGGTCCCGACGCCCCCGCATATTGGATCACGGCCATGCTGCCCGAGCACACGCCCAGCGGACGCCACATCTCGCGCGGACCGGCGGCACGGACCTTCCACGAAATCCTGGCTCTCGTCGCCGCCGGCGCCGCCGTCTGCCCGCTCAACGCACACGTCACCCGGTACTACACCCACCCCGACATCACCTACGTACCGATCGGCGACGCCCCGCCCGCGGATTGGGCGCTGGTCTGGCACACCACCCGTGACAACCCCTCCCTGCGCGCCTTCGTCGAGACCGGCCGCGCCCTCGGGTCCCGGCCGATGACCCGCGCCGCCCACACCCGCTGACCGACGCCGACCCCGACGCATGCCAGCCCCCAGCGGGCCGACCATGGCGACAGCCATCGAGCGCTTCCTCGACTCCATCACCCACGGCCACCACCCGCGCCGGCTACGCCGAGACCCTCACCCGCCCGACCGCCGCCAGCACCTGGCCAGCCTCGACCACTACGTGCGACTCGGCGAAGAGACCTCCGCCCGCATCACCGCCGAGACCCGACCCCCGCCCAGCGTCGCCGCACTCGCTGACTCCCACACCACCCGGGGACCATGCCTTACATGCCTGACAAGATCATCATGCTCTGACCTGCGAAAAGATGCCCACAACCCCAGATAACGATCGTAGCCGCGGGCTTGCAGCGCTTCGGTCGCGGCCGCGACGGCGACCTCGTCCGCAGGGGCGGCGTAAGCAGTGTTGGGGGTTGCGGTCATCACGTCATCTCCATCTATTTGAGGGCCAGGCGACATAGTAAACCATCATTCATTTACTATGTCTGCATGACGATTGGACGACCGCGAACGGTGAGCGACGAACAGGTCCTGGCAGGCGCTGCGCGAGTGATCGCGCGTGTGGGTCCCGCACGGTTGACGCTGGCGGAGGTAGGCCGTGAGGTCGGATTGTCCGCGGCTACCGTGCTGCAGCGCTTCGGGTCCAAACGGGGGGTCCTGCTGGCGGTGGCCCGTCACGGGGCCGATGCCTTGCCCCTCCAGGTGGCCGCGGCGCAGGACGCGAGCGCTCCCACCGCGGCCCTGATCGACGTTCTCGCCGGCATCGCCGGTGGCATCCGCAGCTCGGAGGAGTTCGCCAACCACCTGGCGTTCCTGTTGCTGGAGCTGGCTGACCCGCAGTTCCAGCAGATCAGCAGCGACTACACCGTGGCCGTCGAACGCGCCATCGCGGACGTCCTGGCTGCCGGCCAAGCCGCGGGTGAGCTCATCTCGGATGATCTCGGCCGACTACCGCGGGCGATTCACGCCGCCTACAACGGAGCACTCCTCACCTGGGGCCTGGCCGGCGACGGCAGTCCAGCCGAGCAGGTCCGCGACCAGCTGACGCTACTCCTCGGCCCCTACCTCCAGCCCACGCGCCCAGCTCAGCCGGGCCCGTCATCATGACGGCCACCACGTCCGGCGCCAGCCCGCAACCGGAGGTGGCCGGCCGGCGCCCACACCGCAACGCCACAGCGACCCGGGCCCTGCGCGTGCTGTGGGCGGCCAGCGTATTGGGCGGGCTCGGGGGTCGAAGTGCAGCGGAACGAAAACGTACGCTAAGCCCGTTCTCACAGGTCAGCCTTGGCATCTGAACGTCGGCTTCCTGCGGCTCGACTGCGTGCGATCCAACGACCGGCTGCGTGCCTACTACCGCGAGCGGGGCTTCGCACACCGTGGCGAAGTCGCCCGTCATGGGCGCACCCGGGCAGCGGGACAAGGAGGGACCGACCACCTGGGGTCAGCCGCTACGAACGGCCGTTCAAGGGCGGGCAAAGAGGCGCCAAAGTCATGCTCTAGCGTGATCACCATGAAGGCGGCTCGGTATCTGTGCTGGCTGGCCTGGGCGCAGAAGGGCCGGGTCGCGCTGGGCGCGACGCTGGGAACCCTCTGGATGGTGGGTCTGACGCTCCCGCCGTATCTGCTGTCCAGGGCGATCGACGACGACCTGGCGCCCGCCTGGGTGCTGGCGCTGCTCGGCGCGGGCCTGGTCAACGCCTGGGTGGCGATGTTGCGGCACCGCACGATGACCAAGATCCGGATGGACGCCAACTTCCGCACCGTGCGCGCCCTGGTCGAGCAGATCAACAAGCTGGGCGCCGACCTGCCCAAGCGCGCTTCGGCGGGCGACGTGGTGACGATCGGTATCGGCGACGTCATCGCCATCGCCGCCTCGCTGACGGTGACCGGCCCCGGCGTGGGAGCGGTGATCAGCTACGGCGTGGTGGCGGCGCTGCTGCTGCAGGTCTCCGTGGTGCTGGCCGTGGTGGTGCTGCTGGGCGTGCCGCTGCTGGCGATCCTGCTCGGCCCGCTGCTCGGGCGGCTGATGAAGGTGCAGAACGGCTACCGCGAGAACCAGGGCAGGCTGACCACCCGCCTGGTCGACCTGATCGAGGGGCTGCGGGTGCTCAACGCCTTCGGCGGCAAGGGCACCTACGCCGAGCGGTACCGCGCCGACTCGGCGAGCCTGCGCGAGCAGGGCTACCGGGTGGCGTCGCTGACGAGCTGGATCGGCGCGCTGGGCGCCGGATTGCCCGCCCTGTTCCTGGCCGCCGTCACCTGGCTGGGTGCCCGGCTGGCCGCCGAGGGGGCGATCACGGTGGGCGAGCTGGTCGGGGTATACGGGTACATCGCCGTGCTGGTGGTGCCGGTCTCCTTCTTCATCGAGGGCAGCTTCCAGATCAGTCACGGCCTGGTCGCCGCCCGCCAGGTCACCCGCTTCCTCGCGCTGCGCGCCGAGGAGCGGCCCCGGCCCGCCGGGCCGGAGGTCGCGCGGGGGAGCCTGGTGGGGCTGGTCAGCGCCCGGCCCGAGGAGAGCGTGGCGCTGCTCGAAGGGCTGGGCGGGTTCGACGGCACCTCCCTGATCGCCGACCACGACGCCGCCCTGTTCGCGGGCACGCTGCGCGAGGTCCTCCAGGGCCGGGGCGATGCGGACGACGAGGCCATCCACCGGGCCGTGCACGTCGCCGCGGCGCAGGACGTGGTCGCAGGGCTGCGCCACGGGCTCGACTCGATGATCGAACCCGGCGGCCGCAACCTGTCGGGCGGCCAGCGTCAGCGCGTGCGCCTGGCCCGGGCGCTGCTGGCCGAGCCCGAGGTGCTGCTGGCCGTGGAGCCCACCTCCGCGCTGGACGCGAACACCGAGTCCCTCCTCGCGGGGCGGCTCCGTACGGCACGCGCCGGCCGTACGACGGTCGTGGCCACCACCTCGCCGCTGCTGCTCGCCCAGGCCGACCAAGTGCTGTTCATCGAGGACGGGCGGGTGACCGCCACCGGCACCCACCGCGAGCTGATGGAGTCCACCCCCGCATACCGATCGGTGCTCGCATGAACCGCGACCTGCCCATCGCCGACCGCCGGCAGGTACGGCGGGCCGCCCTACGCCTGGTCAGGCGCGACGTGCCGGGCTTTGTCGCGGCGCTGCTGCTCAACAGCCTCGCGGCGGCCGCAGCACTGGTCAGCCCGTGGTTGCTGGGCCGCATCATCGACTCAATCAGCGCCGGAGGCACGGTCGACCTGCTCGCCGCGATCGCCGTGGGCGCGGCGCTGGCCCAGCTGGTCCTGTCCAGGTACGCCGAGAAGATCGGCACGCGCTTCAGCGAACGTGTCCAGGAACACATCCGCGCCGAACTCCTGGACCGCGTGCTGGCCCTGCCCGCCGCCACGGTCGAGCACATCCGCACCGGCGACCTGACCGCCCGCGGAACCACCGACGTGGCCGTCGTCGGCCGCACCCTGCGCGACGCCGCCCCCGCGATCCTCGTCTCAAGCCTGCAGGCGCTCTTCCTGATCGTCGCCGTGTTCCTGGTCGACCCGGTCCTGGGCGCCTGCGGCCTGCTCGCGCTGGCCGGCATCGTGGCCGCCTCCCGCTGGTACCTTCGCCGCGCCCGCCCCGCCTACCTGGAGGAAGGCGCCGCCCGCTCGGAGCTGGCCGAGCACCTGGCCGCCAACGCCGCGGGCGCCCGCACCATCGAGGCCCTGGGCCTGCAGGCCAAGCGTACCCGGGCGGCGGAACGGGCGATCGAGCGCAGCCGGGCCGCCCAGCTGCGGACCCTCTTCCTGCGCAGCGTGCTCTGGCCCTCGGTGGAGGTCTCCTCGCTCCTGCCGCCCGCGCTGGTACTGCTGCTCGGCGGGGTGCTCCTGGACCGCGGCCAGGTCACGCTGGGCGCGGTCGTCACCTGCGTGCTCTACCTGCGCCAGCTCGGCCAGCCGATCGAGACGATCCTGATCTGGCTGGAGCAGCTGCAGAGCAGCGGCGCCTCCTTCGCCAGGATCGAGGGCCTCGCGACACCGGCGCGGGAGGAGGTCGCCGCCGCGGCGCCGCAGGGCGACCGCATCGAGGCGTGCGGCGTGCACTTCGCCTACGAAGGCGGCGACGACGTGGTGACCGGCGTCGATCTGACCGTACGGCCCGGCGAGCGCCTGGCCGTCGTCGGCCCCTCGGGAGCCGGCAAGTCCACCCTGGGCAAGCTGCTGGCCGGCATCGACCGCCCTCGCCTGGGCACGGTCACCGTCGGCTCGGTGCCCGTCGTCGACCTTTCCCCCGCCCAACTCCGCGAGCACGTCGTCCTGGTCACCCAGGAACAGCACCTGTTTCTCGGCACTGTCCGCGACAACCTGCTGCTGGCAGATCCGACGGCCGGCGACGACCGCCTGTGCAAGGCGCTGGCGGCGGTCGGCGCCGACTGGGTCGCCTCGCTCGACGACGAGCTGGGGTCCCAGTCGTCCGGCGCCACCCTCGGCCCGGACCGGGTCCAGCAGCTCGCCCTGGCCAGGGTCATCCTGGCCGACCCGCACACCGTCATCCTCGACGAGGCCACCGCCATGCTCGACCCCCGTACGGCCAGGCGCGCCGAACGCTCGCTCGCCGCCGTCCTGGAGGGGCGGACCGTCATTGCGATCGCCCACCGCCTGCACACGGCCCGCGACGCCGACCGAGTGATGGTCATGGACAACGGCCGGGTGGTGGAAGTCGGAGCCCACGACGAACTGGTCGCGGCGGGCGGGGTGTACGAGGCGCTGTGGAGGTCGTGGCACGGCTCGCGAAGTGTCGGCGCCGAACACGATTCTCCCCGCGCTGACCGGTGAAGCCGGGAGACGACGGTCAGACCTCGGCGCCGGAAGATCGGGCCGCGGGCTCGAGCGTGGAGTGAAGGAGAGACGCGAGGCCCAAGGCCCGGGCGATCCGGCCGAAGGTATCCACGCGAGGGAGCCGGCGATCGCTCCCCACATCCCTGACGCAGCGCACGGACACACGGCCATCAGAGGGGGCGGGGCTGGTCAGCAGGCGGTGTCCTCGGCGGCCGGGATGGCGCGCTGAGTGTCGGGCTGGGCGTCCGTGAGGGTCTTGTGGACGACGCCGATGGAGACTTTGACTCCGGCGGCGATGGTGCGGATGGATTCGCCGCGCTGGCGGCGGGCGAGGATGGCGGCGCGTTTGTCGTTGTCGACGACCGGTCGGCGGCCGCCGACCCTGCCGCGTTTGCGGGCGGCCTCCAGGCCATTCTTGGTCTTGCGGGTGATGTCGCGACGGCGGTCTTCAGCCAGGGCGAGGGCCAGGTCGAGAATTAGGGAGCGTTCGGTGTGCTCGCCGGCCGCGATGCCCTCCAGCACCTTGACGCCGATGCCGCGCTGGAACAGGTCGTTGAGGACAATGAGTCCTTCGAGGAGGTTGCGGCCGAGTCGGTCAACCTCTTGAACGGTCAGCAGGTCGCCGTCCCGCATGTGGGACAGCGCGTTCAGCAGCGCGGGCCGGTCGTCGGTGCTCAGCTTGCCGCTGATCTTCTCCTCGAAGACCCTCAGACAGATCGGATCGAGGGCGTCGTGCTGGCGCTGGGTGTTCTGCTTGTCGGTACTGACTCGGACCAGGCCGATGAGCGCCATCAGGAGCGTCCTTCGTTCATCAAACGTGCTGCGAGGGATAGCTGAACGCTACTGGAAAATGAACGGCAAGATGAACGCTCTGACGAAACAGGGCGGCTCACTCGAACATGCTCCCGCCGACGTTCATCATACGACCGTTAGATGAACGCCTGGACGGCCGTTGACGGTCAGATCTCGTCGTCGGCTCCGGCGATCTTCTGCCTCGATCACACTGCCAGCTGTCGCCACGCAGACCGGGGGGTGCTCAGCCTTCCTCGTCCTCAGCGTCAGGATCGGGGGTCTCTGGGTCACGTAGCGGGCGTCGGGCGCCGCCGAGCTCGTGGCGGTAGAAGGAGTAGCGGCCGTGCACGTTGATGTGCTTGCAGATGAACGGCGACAAGCGGGCCACGTCCGCTTCCTGCACTGGATAGCCCTGCTCGCGCAGCTGGGTGAGGGCGTCGTCGATGTATGTGGTGTTCCACAGCACCAGGCAGTTCAAGACGATGGCCAGCGCGCCGAGCTGGTCTTCGAGTCCGTCGTAGTAGCGGTGGAACAGCTGACCTTTGCGGCCGTGGAAGACTCGTTCGGCCAGGGCATGCCGTCCCTCCTGCAGGTTGCGGATGCCCTTGATGTCACGTCGCAGATCCTCATCGTCGATCAATGCCAGCACATGCAGCGACTTGAAGACGCGGCCGTAGGTGTTGATGGCCTCGCCCAGCGCGGTGGGGTGGCCGTCGCGCTGCAGCATCCGCACCACGTCGTACGGGCTGACCTCGCTGGTGTAGATGGAAGCGACCAGCCGGGTGATGTCGTCCCAATGATGAGCGACCTTGGCCAGGTCCAAGCGGCCGCGGGCCAGCTGCATGGAAACAGCCGGGCGAGGTAAGACTCGAGTAGCTTAGGGCGTCCGCCAGTAGGTGCCGAACCTGAGCGGTGGTAGCGGGGCTGGGAAGGTTCCCCCGATCATGGATTCTCTACGCTTCCGCGTTCGCCACCGCCGTGGCGGCAGACCATGAGCAGGTGCGTTATGTTGCTCGGGTGCTGGGCCTCGCTCAGCACCGCAGCGCCGTGCGGTTTGGCGCAGCTGGTCCATCGTCACGAGCGGAAGCGGGGGCCTTCATGCCCGATCTGGACCTTTCGGCGGGAACCATCGACTACCAGGACACCGGCGGCGATGGCCCCGTGCTCGTCCTGCTGCACGGTGTCGCCATGGATGGTTCGCTCTGGCGCCACGTCGTCGCCGGGCTCCGCGACGACTTCCGTTGCGTCGTCCCCACCCTCCCGCTCGGCGGCCACCGTCGTCCGATGCACCCGGACGCTGACCTGTCGATCCTCGGCGTCGCCCGGCTGGTGGACGAGTTCCTCGAACGGCTCGACCTCAGCGATGTCACGCTGGTGCTGAACGACTGGGGCGGCGCACAGAGCCTTGTCGCCGACGGCCGCACGGCCCGCATCGGCCGGCTCGTCCTCACCTCCTGCGAGGCCTTCGACAACTACCCGCCCGGCTTGCCCGGCAGCAACCTGGTCACCTCCGCCAGGCTGCCCGGCGGCCTGGCCCTGGCCTTCAATCTGCTCCGCCTGAAGCCCCTGCGCCGACTCCCGATGACCTGGGGCTGGATGACCAAGCGGCCGGTGCCACCCGAGATTATGGACGCTTGGTTCCGGCCTGTGATCAGCTCCGCTGAGGTACGCCGCGACCTGCGCAAATACGTCCTCAGCACCCCGCCAAAGGCCGAGCTGCTCGCCTGGTCTGAGGCGCTCAGCACCTTCAACCGCCCCGCCCTTGTCGCCTGGGCCGTCGAGGACCGCGTGATGCCCGCCTCCCACGGCCGCCGCCTGGCCGAGCTACTGCCGCAGGCCAAGCTCGTCGAAATCGCCGACAGCTACACCCTCATCCCCGAAGACCAGCCCGCCGTCCTCACCGCCCACCTGCGGGACTTCCTCAACGGCCAGCCATGAAGCACCGAGGCCTTTCGGGTGGCCCTGGTCGAGGCCACCAACACCTGCAGCGTCGTCCCTTCCTCATCTACGACCAGGCGCGCACCGTCGTCTGCCCCGCGGGCACACCAGCGCCTCCTGCGCCCAGACCCACTCGACCAGAGGCGTTCCACGTCCAGGTACGCTTCGCCGTCATCGACTACCACACCTGCCCATTGCGGCAGTGCGGCCCCACCGCCGACACCCACAGTGGGGACGGGCGCTGACCCTGCGTCGCCCCCCGCCAGCGGGCCGCCCGCACCCCTTGACACCAGCGTCAAGGGGTAGCGCCTCCAGAGCACGCTTGTGCAGACGCGACGCCCGGTCCATCTGTCACGGGTTCAAGCGTCGCGTCGAGAAGCGCGTCCAGTCGTCGCTGCGAACTCTGAAGCTGGGCTCCGCGGCGAGCTTGCGGGTCGAGGTGGTCGTCCACCGCAACGGCGACATCGGATCCCCGCGCATGTCCGGCTCGACCAAAGCCAACAGCGCCGGACGGAGGTCCGGATCGAGATCGGCCACCTGCTTGCGCCCACCACCAGGGCGACGCGCCCGACCCAGCGGCTCCTGCCCCGACTCCAATTCCTGCACGCCGGCCGATACCGTTGCCTCGCGAACCCCGGCTGCCCTGGCCACCGCCCGGATCCCGCCATGCCCCAACGCGCGGGCTTCGGCCCGCAGCAGCAACCGCCGCTGCCGCTCATCCAGATGCGGAAAGACCGCTTCGAACTTCGCCGCCAGCATCGTCACCATCTCTGCCGCCACGCCCATTCCACAGCAACGATCGACAGCCCCGAAAGCTACGGGTTATTCCCCCGCAAGCCCTAAGGCGAGGACCGCGGTCTCACGCGCGAAACGTGCGGCGGTAGGTGTCCGGTGGCACGCCGATCGTGCGGTGGAAGTGGCGGCGCAGTGTCGTGGCCGTGCCCATGCCCGTGGCCGAGGCGATGGTCTCGACGCTGTCATGGGTGGTCTCCAGCAGTTCCTGCGCGCGGCGGATCCGCTGTGTCATCAGCCACTGCAGCGGGGTGGTGCCGGTTATCGAGCGGAAGTGGCGGGTCAGGTGGCGCGCGCTCATGTTCGCCTGGCGGGCCAGGTCCTCCACGGTGAGCGGCTGGTCCAGTCGCCGCATCACCCAGGTGAGCAGTTCGGCCAGGGGATGGCCGTCCTGGGCGGGCACCGGTGTGGCGACGAACTGGGCCTGGCCACCGGCCCGGTGGGGCGGCACGACCAGACGGCGGGCGGCCACGTTGGCGATCGCCGAGCCGTGGTCGCGGCGGACCAGGTGCAGGCACAGGTCCATCGCCGCGGCCTTGCCCGCGGACGTGAGCACGTTGCCGTTGTCGACGTAGAGCACGTCCGGGTCGACCTCCACCCGGGGGTAGCGCGCGGCGAGCTCCTCGGTGTGGGCCCAGTGCGTGGTCGCGCGCAGCCCGTCGAGCAGCCCGGCGGCGGCGAGCACGAACACGCCCGTGCACAGGGAGACCACCCGCGCGCCCGACTCGTGAGCCGTGCGCACCGCCTCGACCAGGTCGGCCGGTGGGTCCTCGTCGACGTCCGCCAGGCCGGGGACGATCACGGTGCCGGAGTGTGCCAGCCGGTCGAGCCCGCAGTCGGGTTCCAGCAGGAACCGGCCGACCTGGACGGCGTGCGTGCCGCACACGCTGACGTCGTACCAGGGTCCTGGCACGGCGTCCGGGGCGGAGCCGAACACCTCGTAGGCCAGGGCCAGCTCGAAGTGGAGCATCCCGTCGGTGGCGGCGATCGCGACGGAGCGCGGGACTGAGTTCATGTCGGGAATTGTACGGGTCATGTCGTTCCGGACGCTGGCACCGATGAGCCGGCCACGACAGGATTTGCGCAGTGAATCACTTCGAGCACTTTGGAGCAGGCATGGGATCGGGTCGGAACGTTGCGGTGTTCGGCGCCTACGGGCACACGGGGCGGTTCGTGGTCGCGGAGTTGCGCGAGCGCGGATACGTGCCGCTGCTCCTCGGCCGCGACCAGGACAAGCTGCAGGCACTGGCGCAGGCCAACCCGGGACTGGAAGCGCGGCAGGCATCGGTCGACGATCCCGCCTCCCTCGACCGCGCGCTGGTCGGCGCGGCGGCCGTGATCAACTGCGCCGGGCCCTTCGCCTCGACCGGCGCCCCGCTGGTCGAGGCGGCGCTGCGGGCCGGCATCCCGTATGTCGACGTGGCGGCCGAGATCGAGGCGAACGTTGACACGTTCGCGCACTTCGCGGAGCGCGCCCGCGCCGCGGGCACCGTGGTGGTCCCGGCGATGGCCTTCTACGGCGGCCTCGGCGATCTGCTGGTCACCACCGCGATGGGCGACTGGACGGCAGCCGATGAGGCGCACATCGCCTACGGCCTGAACAGCTGGCACCCCACCACCGGAACGCTCGCTTCCGGCGTGGTCTCCGGGCAGCGACGGGGTGGCCGCCGCGTCCGCTACACAGGAGGACAGCTGGAGTACCACGACAACGCCCTGCCCACCCTGGAGTGGCACTTCCCGGCGCCGCTGGGCGCCCAGAAGGTCATCGGCGAGTTCAGCATGGCCGACATCGTCACCGTTCCCAGCCACCTGGCGATCCCAGAGATTTGCACCTACATGACCGCCAAGGCTGCCGGAGACCTGTCCGCTGCTGACTCGGCACCGATCGCCGTCGACGAGCGCGGCCGCTCCGCGCAGACCTTCGTCGTCGACGTCCTGGTCCGCTCCGGCGGCACCGAACGCCGCGCGTCTGCCGCCGGTCAGGACATCTACGCCATCAGCGCGCCGCTCGCGGTGGAGGCCGTCGATCGCATCCTCACCGGCCGGACCAAGACCACCGGCGTCGCCTCCGCGGGCGCGGTCTTCGACGCCCCGGACTTCCTGCGCGCCCTGTCCCCGCACCTCTCACTGCACGTCCCGCTCGACACCCGCGGCTGACCGGCGACCCGGACCGGGCCCCAGACCGTGGTCAGTGCGGTCGATGAGCAGGCCGGTCACCCGTACGGGGCTGCCCTGCGGGCCTGACCGGGCCACTCGCGCCATCCGAGCCATCGCTAGGCTAGGACGTCTACCTGTCCTGTGCTGACATAATTTGTCCGGTGCGTTTATGGACGGTCCAGCATCGAATGGTTCTCGAGTCGCTGGAGGACAGTGGTGAATTAGTTGGCGACTGGGCCAGGGTGCTGAGCCACTCATACCGTCCTGCTTACGAGGAAATGGCGGCGGAGATGGCACGGCGCGGTATCGACTGCGCGGGCCGACCGCCGTTGTGGGCATGGCCCGGGCCGGATACCCGCGATGATCGAGTGGCGTTGACAGCGGAACTCCTCCTCAATCCCGATGGTCCAGAGGAGTATGACCGCTATGTCGTCCTTGATCTGGATGTGCCCGATGAGTTCGTAGTACTCAGCTCATATGGGCTATGGAACGACTTCCTGGAAGCGATCTTCATGGGTGACAGTTCCCCGCGCATGGACTGGTCGATCGACCAGAACGAGCTCGATGAACAGGCCTATGCGCGCGTCCAGGCATGCCTTCCGCGCGTGGCAGGCCCATGGGTCCTGAGCGTCCGCCCGTTGAAGCCGTCGTCGTTGGATGAGCCCGAAGAAACGCCGTGCACGGTTGAAGCTGGTAAATAGGTGATGCTCCGTCGTCATGCGACTGGGTCGCGGAGCCAGCTCCTGATCGAGGCGATGTCGATGGTGCCCTGACAGATCCGCTCGCCCGAGGGGCTACCAGGGGACCCGGTGGGAAGCAGGGAATCTAACCGACGCGGCGGCCGCGACGCCACCTGAGGCCGATCCTGCCCGCGACCGCCGCGGCCGGGCCAGTCGTGGCCGGAGTGGTACCCACCGACCCCGCGCTGGATTACCCGCCAGGGCAGCCGACCGGCATCACCACGAGCGGACTCATCTACCAGGCGGCCGACTGCGCGCTGTTCGCCGGGCTCAGCGCCGCCGCGTTCATCCTGGCCCGGCATTTGAGACAAGCAAGCCGGGGATGGGCCGTGTACTCCCGCGTGTCCGGCGCACTGATCATCGTCTTCGCGTTCGCCGCCGGCATCGCCTACCCCCTCGACACGCTGGGCGTCTGGCGACCGGCGCCCCGCTGGCCTGCTCGAACATCTCTCGACGCCGCACGTGGAGATTCCGAACGGAACCAAAGAACTTCTTGATCGGACACGGTCTCTAATCCGGTGTTCGATCTATGAAAGGAACCCAAGTGTTCATGTCCGCCAAGACGATCGTCGCCGCATCCCTCCTTGCCGCTGGAACGCTCACCACCGCCGCGCCCGCGCAGGCGGCCGTCGAGACGCCGCAGAGCGTTTGCGGCAACGGTTTCCGTGTGGTGAAGGACGGCGTCCGGACGATCAAGGATAGGCAGGGCGCCGAGCTCGGCAAAGTCTTCCTGCTCTACAACAGGAGGACCGGCTACAACTGCGCAGTGACGTTCCGGACCCTGTTCGACGTCAACCACGCCAAGCTCCGGATGGGCGCCACGCTGACCGTCCAGACCACCACTCCTCCGCTGACCTCCTCCAGGTCGACCTCGGGCGTCTACAGCAGGCACACCAAGCCGGTGAAGCTGTTCGCACGTGGTCTGTGCGTCAAGTACTCGGGCACCATCCAGAGCCCGGCCTCCCGCTGGGAGGGGAAGGGCGGTCGCGACAAGTGGGGCAACTGCGGCAGGTGACCCGGTTCGGGGTGGTGTGCTCACACCACCCCGAACGACCGCCGGTGAGCGACTCCACCAGAAGAGGAAACCATGACGGCACCTCTCGCCGACGTGCCGTTGGCCCGCCGCGCCCGTTATTGCGGCAACCTGTCGCCTGGACACGATCGCCGTACAGAAGCCGCACCGTCTCCGCTTAGCGATGCGGGCTGGCGGGCCGCGGCAGCCTTGCGCGCTTGGCTGGGATAACGCGCATCCGTGCGGGTGGCAGCACGCAGTCGATAGGGGAAGAGGGTTCGGTGCCCCTTCCCTTAGGGAGCCTGGCCGGAGGCTATCGCGTGGCACACATCACTGCCTCGGAGGTCTCCGCGATGGTTTTCCCGAGGCTGGGGACTGAGCCATTTCCATCCTGCAAGGCCAGGTCACAGGCTCGTTGCAACCAGCCGGACTTGATCCGCAAGTAGAGAAGCCCCTGGTAGATGCGTTGTCGACCAAGAGCAACAGCATCCCCAGGAGCTTCGCGTGCTGTTCTACCGTGCCGCGTTGCCGTTGTCACGCCGGACGTTGATGTTCCTGTCCAGTCTCATCCGCCGTCACCGCAAGAAGATCGGCTCGCGCTGGCGACGGCTGAACCCGGGCCAGCAGGCCATGCTCGCGCTCGTCCACCTGCGCAAGGGTGAGACACTCACCGAACTGGCAGCGGGCTTCGCCGTGGGCGCCACCACCGCATGGCGCTACATCCGTGAAGCCATCAGGCTGCTGGCCGACCGCTCGCCTGGCCTGGACCAGGCGTTACGAGCCGTCCGGCGCGCCGGCTACGCCTTCGTGGTGCTGGACGGCACCTTGATCCCGATCGATCGAGTCGCTGCCGACCGGCCCTACTACTCGGGCTGTGAGAATCATGTTGTGCTGCTCCGGGCCATGGCCTGACTCGTACTCTGGCTGGCCTTATGTGTGCCTAGTGTTTGATCTGTCGGCCATGGCCCAGAGCAGTGCCTGCTGCCGGGCTGAAGCAGACGTGTCCCGATAGGGGCCTTGCCGTCTACACGAGCGCCATCACAGTCCCGACCGCCTGACCAGGCCCGGCGACCACCAGTAGGCCAGCGCGCTGTCAAGGAGGACGTGTGATCGTGCCTGGAAGGCCACAGGACGTCAAGGACAATCGGTTCGCTGCCCGTGAGAACATCGTGCTGGGAGTGGACACCCACAAAGATGTCCATGTGGCTGCGGTCGTGTCGAGCCTTGGCGTGCTGCTGGGGCATCGGGCCTTCGCCGTCTCCTCCGTCGGCTATCGACAGTTGCTGGCCTGGGCTCGCGGCTATGGGCAGGTGAGCCGAGCCGGCGTGGAAGGGACCGGATCGTATGGCGCGGCCTTGACCCGCTACCTGCGACAGGAGGCCATTACCGTCACCGAGGTGAACCGGCCGGACCGAGCGATGCGCCGGAGCCGCGGCAAGACCGACGCCGTGGACGCCGAAGCCGCCGCTGTCGCAGTGCTGTCCGGGCGTGCCACCGCCATTCCCAAGACCGCAGATGGCCAGGTCGAACAGATGCGGATCTACAAGGTCGTCAAGGACTCGGCGGTCAAGTCCCGCACGCAAGCGATCAACCAGATGAAGATGCTCCTCGTCAACGCCGAACCTGCACTCCGGGAGTCACTGACAGCTTGGGCACCGCGACCTTGGTAGCTCGATGCGCAGCACTGCGGTCCGACGACCACTCCGGAGTGGAGGCTGCCTGCAGGCATGCCCTTCGTCTGCTAGCCATGCGCATTCAGCAGCTCACCCATGAGATCAAGGACCTCGACGGGCGCATCGCTGCTGCGGTCAAGACGACTGCGCCACGGCTTCTCCAGCAGTTCGGTGTGGGCTCAGACTCTGCTGCCACCCTGCTCATCGCAGCCGGCGACAACCCCGAACGGCTCGCCGGCGAGGCATCGTTCGCCGCCCTGTGCGGTGTCAGCCCTGTCGAAGCTTCGTCAGGCAAGAGTCAACGCCATCGATTGAACCGTGGCGGCGATCGCCAGGCGAACGCCGCCCTGTTCCGGGTAGTTATCACCCGTATGCGGCGCCATCAGCCCACCCGCGACTACATCGCCCGCCGCACGCAGGACGGACTCTCGAAGCGAGAGATCATCCGCTGTCTGAAGCGCTACCTGTCGAGGACCTTCTTCAAAATCATCAAAGCTGCTCTCGCACCCCCTGCTGCGACAGAAGGGACTTGACGAACATAGGGGCATCAAGCACAAGAAGCACGGTATGAACATCCAGGTCCTGGCCGCTCCGTGTCGACGACACGTGAAAACTGGGTCTGGCACGAATTCCGTGAAGGGGTGGGCTCAGTCGGCGAGTAGGACACGTTTGCGCAGTAGGTCGGGGTTAGCTCGTCCATACATCTGTCGCTTGAGCATCCACATAATGATGCGGTTGACGTGTCCCTCGACCGGGCCGGAGCTGTAGGGCAGGGTCACACCGGCGCGGGCTGCGTCGAGATCGCGGTGCAGGCCCGTGATGAAGGAGCGCAGTTCGGGCAGTTCGTCGGCGGCGGCTGTGGCCATCCAGCGTTCGAGGTGGTGGCCGTGTCGGTTGGCCATCATGTCGGCGAAGGCGCGGACGTGGTCGTAGAGCCTGGCCAGAGGTGGGCAGGCGGTGGTGAGTGCGTCGAGGTGTCGCTGCTCGTCAGTGGTGAGGGTGGCGGGGTTGCGCAGGAGCCATCCGGTAGCTTGCCGCACTGTGGGTGGGGCTGGGAGCGGCGGTTTCCTGGTGGTGTGCGAGCGCCAGGGTTGCAGGTATTGGCGGACGGTGGTGGGAGCGCCGCGGTAGCCGCGTTCGCGGAGTTCTTGGTAGAGCTGCTCGGCGTTGGTGCAGCCCTCGTTCCAGCGGTGGCGCAGGTAGGGCTCGAAGGCGTCCAAGGCTCGTGGGCGGCGTCCGGTGCCGTCCTTGACCAGCAGTTCCTCGGGAGTGGCGGCGCGAGCGAAACGGCGCACGGTGTTACGGGCCAGGCCGAGCTCGGTGGCGATCGCGCGCAGGTCCTGTCCCTGGGTGAGCAGGTGGTGAATGGCAGCATGCCGTTGTCGCGTGCGCTCGGCCAGTGGTCCTGTTCGAGCCGGTGATTGGGTGTCTGGCCTGGCTGGCCGGGCGCAGGCTTCGCCGGGTTCGGTCGGTGGGGTGAGTGACGGGAGGCCGCGCAGGACTGCGCGGTGTTTGGCCAGGGTGCGTTCGACGGCCTCGCTGAGGTTGCGCCACATGGTACTGGTGGGCCGCTGACGAGGTGCCTGCTGAGCAGGTCCTGTTCCAGCGGCCCCCAGCCCGAACGACGCATGCGACTTATCACCGCACGTCGC